>NZ_LR777658.1:300000-600000 GCF_902807005.1 Chlamydiifrater phoenicopteri | reverse complement strand
GAGAGCTTAGTGTAGACGTTTCCGTGAGAAGTTTCATTAATAAAGATTCTTCTTTAGAACTTGTAGTAGTCTCACGGCTAGGTGTTAGACTGAGTTGCTCTTGGAGGTTTGATTCTGATTCAGCGGCTCTTTTTCTTTGTTTTAGTAGTACAGTGGAACTGCTTCCGGAGGATTCTTCTAAATCTCTGCAAGTAGATATAACTAGTCGGTATTGTTCTTCTGTGAGGACAAGATCTTGTTCTAGTAATGTTCTCAAGGATACTTGGGAGACGGAGAGTGCTTTAGCTATAACTTCGTCGTCATGGCCTCTCTCGCTGATAGAGAATATTTGAGAGAACAGAGCGGCTCCTCTTTCGGAGATTTGTAGAAGTTGGGCTTCGGCTAATTCTTGAATAACTAAGAGATTTGCTTGGACACGGTTTTCTATGAAAGAGCTAGATGGTTGAGGAGACAGCGCTGGCGGCGGACTTCCTGCTTCGGAAGAACTAGAAATACTCATAACTTTTACAATGGTGTATTTTTGAGCCTAGAGGAGGGAGTCGCTTATAGAGGTGTCGGTAAGGCTATTACTCTTAGTAACTTGAGTTGGAGAGGATAGGGGTTGGTTGTATTTTTGGGAACAAAATTCTATGGTTAAAGTATGATTTTGCAATATGAAAGATGTCTATGAGGAGAAGAACAGGGTAGCTGTTCATTGCTTTTTCCTAGACAATACTTTCGAAGATGTTAGAGTTCAAGAAATAATAAAGAGGTGTAGTAGGCTCTTATTGGGGTAAGAGCCTATTTCTTTCGACAAAGCTTTGGAATGCAGCAAGTAGATGGACAGCCCTCTGATCAGAGAAACCTAGGTCTTCGGGAGGTGTAGGAATTTTGCATGGCAAAACGGCTAGCTTGCGTCCAGAGCTTATGGCTAAAATAAGACTAAAAATATGTTGCACCAGCTTCCATGATAGCGCAGTTCTAACTTGGAGAGACTCTGAGTGAGATTTGACTTTAGGGGACAGTAGTATAGCGTGCATGGTGTAGAAAGTAGACTTTGCTAAAAATAGGGCTTGTTCTTTTGAAATAGCGTGTCGTTGACCTCTGACGCCATTGTGATAGGTGTATTGTTCTAGATGCATGAATATGTAGGAAAGAGACTCTGGTGATACTAGGCAGAACTGCTGACCTCTTAGAACAACAAGACCTTCACGTTCTTCTAAAGAGGAAAGGTTTAATGAAGAAGAGTTCTTCCAAACCCCCAGTATACATAGTGTGGTGGCGTCATTGGTTCCCGCATCTACAATATTTTTTACAGATTCATAGATGCTCAGTTGGGATGCAGGATTTTTAGTATTAGGTAGACAAACAGAATCTCCGATTCCGCATTTGTTTATAAGTTGAGTGACTTCCAAAGAAGAAAGGTATTTCTTATCGAAAGTCCCCTTTTCTTCAAAAGAAAGTTGTTCGATAGAAGCTATTAATGTTTCTTTATTTGTATGTTTTAAGAATTCTAGTATTTGTTTTGTTAAGGAACGCTTTCCATGATACAACATTTTTACTGTCAATGAACAGGTTGCGCAAATATGTCCTCCAGAGTGTTCTTTGTCACCTTTATTAGGGCATTGTATTTGGCGAGAGCCTTTAGCATCATTCTTAATAATGGTGTCTAGCAAGAAGGCTAGAGAGCTTTTTCCTTTGTTAATTTTTTGTTGAGGGCTTGCGGGCTTTAAGGTAGGGAATGGCAACAGACAAGACCTTTCCGTTAAGGAAGTTTTTTCTAGTGGGGGGCTAGAGCTTTCAGTTTCCAAACGAGGTTTTTTTTCTGGAGTTTCGTAACTACATGAAGCTTCAGAGAAATCTTTGCATGCGGACAAAATATCGTTGTACTGCGGAGATGTCAAGGAGAGCTTGTTTTGCAGTAGGGTTTTTATAGATATATTATGGATGGTTAATGATCTAGCAATTGAGTGGTGACTGTATCCAAGAGAGAGTATGGAAGAAAATTGATCAGATAACGTTCGCTCAGTTTCCGAGGAATCAAATGGAGGCTGGTTTAATAATTTTTGGATTTCTGAAAGATTTTGCTTTATCTTGGTTTCTACTGAAGATGGGGGTAGGGGTAGCTGAGAGGAGTAGGGTGGTTGAAATTGAGAAGAGGTTGGAGAACTCATATTTGTTGCAATTTTTTTTTTTTTTTTGATGAAATGTTTTATTTTTATTAAGTTTTTTAATCCGTGTTTTTTAGGATTTTATTTCTTACGCTTCTTTTTAAAAAGAACATGTAGTCTAAAAATCATCGAACTTTGTCGTTTTACGTTGTTGATAGCTGTACGGGCAGGTTGTTAGCCAAAATAAATCTTCTGAAAGCTAAAAGTAGCGGGGGAGCTTCTTCTTCAGAGAACCCAAGATCACTCATCACTCCGGCGGAAGCTTTGGTTGGAAGGATTGCCAATTTTTTATCTGGATTTATAGCTAGTATGAGACTGAAAACATGCTGAACAAGCTTCCAAGAAAAAGCCGTTGATTCAGTTTGTTGAGTGGTTTGAGTTTGAATTCGTGGAGATTGGAGTAGGGCGTACAGAGTGTAAAAGGTTGCTTTAGCTAGGAGTTTACACTGTTCTTCGGAGATAGGTTTTCTTGGGCCTTCTCTGGTTCTTATATAGATACGCTGCTCTAATCCAGAAAAAATAGAGTACAAAGATTCTGGTGTAACGAGGCATGAGAAGCCTCCTCTGAAAACTAGGAGACCCTCTTGTTCTTCTAATGAAGAAATTGATAGTGGCGGAGAGTTTTTCCAGGTCTCTATAATACTTTTTGTTACACAATTTTCCGGACCTGCTTGGATGACTGCTTCTACGGCTTTGTAGACTCCTAGTTGGGGAACGGGGTTTCCAACACCTGGAATACATATTTCTTTTCCCAAATTGCATTCTGCCATAATCTCAGCAATTTCTAGACAAGAAAAAAAACTTTTGTCAAAGGAGCATTTTTCTTTGAAAGAGAGTTTATTTATTGCTTTTCTTAAAGTTTCTTTAGAGGTGTGCTCTAAAAGAACTCCTAATTGTGTTGTTAGAACTTGTCGTTTACTCTTTAAAAGATATTTTGTTAACGAACAAATATGACACAGGTGTTGGGATTCTTCCGAATTAAGATCTAGCGGGCACTGTACAGGAGATAGAAAGGTCCCTTCCTTTTGTTCTAAAGCTGTATCTAAAAGGAATGTGATGGCATCTATTTCTTCGGCGGGCTGTTGCAGAAAAGACTCTGTTGGAGTTGTTAAAACTTCTTCTAACCGAGTTTTTTTAGAGGGCGGTTCACTACTGCTGGAGGATTCAGATAAATCTCTACATGTAGATACAAGCTCTTCGTATTGTTGAGGTGTCAGGGGGGATTCTGTTTTCAGAAGGGAGCCCAAGGATATTTTTAGAACGGAGAAGGCTTCTGCTATAAGCTGATAATTGTGCCCTAGAAAACTTATAGAGGAAATCTGTTCAGAGAGTTCTCGTAGGGAGTTGGAAGCTTCTTGGGAGTATGTCAGTCCTAGTTTTTCTATAATTTCCAGGTTGTGTTGAATTTTTTCTTTTGTTGAGGCTGCTGGTGGTGATGGGGGAGGAGATAGAGTTCCTTCTGTAGTAGAGGATAGGGGGGAGCTCATATTTAGGGGTATTATTTATTTTGAAGGTTTTTTTAATATAATTTCTGCTGTTTTTGCTTTTATTATAATAAAAGGTGTTTTTGTTTTCATTGTTTTGTTTTTTTAAAAAAACATTTTCCTGTTTGTTAAAAATTAATTTTGTGTTTTTTTGTAAGAATGAGCTTTTATTGTTAGTAGGAAAAAAAGGGTATGTGACTTTTGCTTCTAGAGCAGGATTTTTTTCAGGAGGACCCCTCATTATAGAGTTTGTAAAAAACAGCGAACCGATGGAAAAAGGAAAATAAGAAAGAGGCTTTTTCATAAGAGAATCCGAGTTCTCCTGCGCCTTCCGAGATTTTGTTTGGTAAAACAGAAATCTTCCATCTTGTTTGTATTGATAAAAGAAGACTATAAGTGTGCACTACTGCTGACCAAGGAATTATTTTTTGTTCTCTACTGTCGCGTAGAACGAAAGGATCTCCTAAAGGAGAGTGGATTAAATTATACAGGGTGAGAAAAGTTGCTTGAGACAGAAACTTTGCCAACCAAGGGGAAATTTTTTCTCTAGGCCCACGAACCTGGTACTTTCCTTTGAAGATGCGTATCTCTAGATTAGCAAAGGTGCTGGCCAAAGATTCTTTAAGGAGCAAGCATGGGACGTTGCCTCTGGAAACAAGCAGGCTATCGGCTTCTACGCTTTCTTCGAAGGAGATAACGGGGGTTTCCCATAATGATTTTATAATCTGTGTTAAAGGATTATTTAATCCTGAGGAGGAAACTTCATCAATAGATAAATAAATCCCCAATTGAGAAACGGGGTTTGTTTGGTTGGGTAGTCCTGTGGAAGCGCCTATTCCACATTCAGCTACGATCAAGATCATTTGAATAGAACTTAAAAAACGATTCTCCACACAGCCTTTAAACATGGGTAGCATTAGAACTTCACTAAGCTTTTCCTTTGTTGTGTATTCCAAAAGTTTTTCTATTTGTTGCGTTAGAGTGTATTGTTTGGCAACAAGGAATAATTTTACTTGGATACATAAGTTACATCGATGCTTAGATTTTTTTGAGGTGTTATTAGGGCATGGCACAGGAGATGCTGGATTTTGTTTTCTTTCCCAAATAGTGTTCAGTAATAGGGGGAGAAAATCCTTTTCTGAAACACTGTTTTGCATCTGGGATAGTGCGGATAAGGTGTCATCCCTTTCAGGGGAGGCTGTGAATGATTGTTTTTCAAGTTCTTCTTCAGCTTTTCGTTTTACGCTTGTGGAGCCTGAACTGCTCCCTGAAGATTCGGACAGATCTTTGCATGTAGACAAAACAGATTGGTATTGCTCTCTAGTTAGGAAAGTGTGCGATTGCATTAAGATTTTTAAAGATATTTTGGATATTGTCAGAGCTTGAGCTAGGAGCCTACGGTTATATCCTTGTGAGCTTAAAGAAAGGATTTGAGAGCATAAAATTCGTTCTGATGCCCTTTGAAGGAAAGATGATGAAGTTAAAAGATGTATAACTTGGAGATTACTCCTGGTTTGTTCTTCTAGAGAAGGCTGCGGGGATGTTTGAGTTGCTTCTGGAGAGCTAATTTTAGAAGGACTTGGAGCGCTCATCGTAGATAATTATTGATGTTGGATAAAGTTGATAGAAATAAATGTCTACTCTTTAGTAGGAGTTCTTGTGGGTGGACATGATAATTTTTTTAAATAATGGCTCAAGTTTTTATTCGATGTTCATACGGTTTTCCCTAAGATTTTTCATTTTGTTTTGAGGAAAGACAGGTAGTTTCTTGCAGCAAAGTCTTGTAATTTTTCAAACAAAGGCGATGCTATTTCTTCGGGGAAGCCTAGTTTTTGTGTATCGCTGTGGGAAGCTTTGCTGGGAACAATGGAAACTTTCCACCTTGGGTTTATAGCGAGTATAAGGCTACACACGTGTTGGACTATTTCCCATGGGACAGCAGGTCCTTGAGGAGACGCTTTGAGATAGGGTGCGGCTGCTGAATTTTCTCTAAAAGCATGAAGAGTGATGAGGGCTGCCACGCTGTAAAATTTGAGTGTTGATGCAGGCATAAATCCTTTATTTCTGCTGGAAAGTTTTCCTCTAGATTTTTTTAGAAACACGAGTTCAACGCTAGAAAAACAAGCAGAGATTTCTGGCAGTTGAAGTAGTTTTATTTGACCTTCTGGAGAAAGTGTTGTCACTGATAGTGCTTCTTTTTCTTTGAGAGACTGTTGATAGGCAGGGGTATGTTCCCAAACGGTTTGTATGACCGTTGTTATTGGATCTTGTGGACCTGCTAGAATTATTTTTTCTATAGAGTAATACAGTCCAGTTAGAGATGCGGGATTTTGTTTTCCGGGAAGGGTCATAGCTTCTCCGATATTGCAAAATGAGATGAGATAGGCAAGATCAAGGAGAGTAAGAGCGCTTTGACTAAGTATCTTATGGATGTTTCTGTCTAGAGGTAAAATGAGAAGCGCGTTGGCTAAAGTTTCTTTGTTTGTGTGATCCAGAAGAGTTTTTAGTTGCAGTCTCATTTCCATTTTTTCTGTGCGGAAGCACTGTTTAGTTAGAAAGCACAAAGAGCAAGAATGTAATGGATTATTAGCGATGCTATTGGGGCAACGTAGAATAGGCGTTTGTATTCGGTGTTTGTTGAGGGAGATGGCCTCTATTAGAAACATAAGGGGTTTCAGAAGAGGATTAGAGGAGCTACTTGCAGGATCTTTTGCTGCAGAAGGTGCCTGCTGGGGTTGTGTGGGAGAGATGTTTAACAAAACGCTTTCTGCTGGTAGTTGTATTTCTTCTGGTATTTCAGGGGTGGTTCTAGGAGAGAGGACGCAGTTTCTTTTTGCAAAAGTTAATTGTCGTTCCGAAATTAGAGCACAGTCTTTTTCGGGAAATCTGATTTTTTCTCTAGGGCCAAAACAGAGTCTGTTCGTGGGAGCAAGTAGCGCCCATTGGCTATTGGAGGAGAGTATGAGTCCTAAGACGTGATTGATAGTTTTCCAAGGGAAAGTCTGTTTATTGGGTTGTATGCTAGAAATGTAAGGGGCTCCTTGAGGAGAGTTTTTTATTGCTAGCAGAGTGGTTAGGGTTAGTTGCGCTAGGAATGTTGCATGTGAAGAAGTGATTAGTCGATAGTTTTTTGGTCTATGTTGCGCAATGGATGTGAACGTTGGCACGAGCATAGGTATAGTTAGGGTACTAAGTTCTTGGTTTTTGCTAACAGCTGTTACTGTAGTGTCGACCTCTTCAGGAAGGGTTGTTGAATGCCACAGCTGAATGATTAGGGCTGTTAGGGGGTGAGAGATCCCCAAAGAGGCGACTTTGTGGGCTTCTTGATGTAGGTTTAGTAATCGTAGGTTAGTCTTTTTATCTGGAGTGAAGAAGGCTTCTTCTACTCCACATTCAACGATTAGTTGTGAAGATTCTAGATGCGAGAAATGAGAAATATTTTGAACGCCGCTGATTTTTTCTTCTTGGAGGAGTTTTAGAAGAGCTTTTAATACAGTTTGTTGGTTAGAGCTGTTTATCAGTTGCTTTAGTTGTAGGGTTAAGGTGGTTTTATTGTTAGAGACAACGTCCTTTGCTAGCGAACATATACTGCATAGATGCTCTGTTTCTTGTCTCTCCAATTTTTCTCTAGGGCAGAGGACTTTATGAGAGGCGATAGACTCAATGTCCTCTAAGTTCGAGATTGTTGTTAAGAGAAAGTTTAGAGCCTGTGATTGTATAGACTCTTCGTCTTTTGAGAGTTCTAGACTTGGTGTAGAGATTTCCGAAGGTTGTTGGGTTTCTTTTTCCAATTGTCCCAAATAGCTTTCGTATAGCAGACGTCGTTTCTTTATGGGGAGTGAAGATTGGACTCTTTCTTCAGCTTTTCGTTTTTCTGTCATTGTTGTTTCTCTTTCCACCTGGGAGGAAGATCCGCTTCCGGAGGCTTCAGATAGATCCATGCAGCTAGAATGTATAAGAGAAAGTTCTTCTTGAGAGAGGGTCCTATTCTCTTTTAGTAGTGTCTTAATAGATATGTTGGAAACAACCATTGCTCGAGCTATGACTTCTAAACTGAAGCCTTTGTTTTGTAGGGAGAATAGTTGATTGCACAGCGTGTTTGGTAGGTATCTCGGACCAAGTTTGGATTGGAATATTTTTTGGATCGCGTGCAGTGTTGCCTGTATTTTTTCCTCTATAGAGGTGCTGGTAGAGGGTTCTGTTTGTGTTTTTGATAAAGGTTCGGAAGATTTAGAGATAGTCATTGTTAAGTTATAAAATTATTAAAATGGATTAAAAACAAAGATAAATCTAAGCTGATTTTGAAAAATCGCTTTATTTGGTTGTTAAACTAAGTTTTAAAGGTTTTAAAAGTTTAGAGGTTCATAATATATTACAAAGTTTAGATGGATTTGCTGTTTTTAAAATTTCTTTTTGGAGAAAAGACTTTTCCCTGGTAAGAATAGCTTGTTGATTTTTGTAAATCGTTGAAGAGAAGGAAGAACATCTTCGAGCTCTTCTTGTGATAGAGATAAATCCTGAGACGCCTTGGGAGATATTTTGCTTGGTAAAACCACCACCTTTCGTAAAGGGTTAGAAGAAAGTACAAGACAAAGTACATGACGCACAACACTCCAGGGGAAAAGTAATCCCGAAGGGGAGGAGGAGAGGTAGGGAACGGCTAGTGGAGATTGTGTTAAAGCTTTTAGAGTGTAAATAGTTGTTTTAGCAAAAAACGTAGTAGTTTGTTCCGATAATTGGTAAAAAATCTTTCCCCGAACTACGTTGGCTTCTTTTTGAATAAAGTAGCGGTAAGCTATGGAAGATAAGATGGGGTGTAGATAGGGGAGATTACAGGTGGCAATAGAGCCATCTTCTTGTAGGATAGAAATAGAGGGCTCTTCATCTTCTGAGGAAGCTATTTTTGAAGATTTTTCCCATGTTTCTAAGATGGCAGATGTTAACGGATCTGTTAATCCGGAAGAGATGACTTTTTCCATATGGTAGTATAGTTCTGCCTGGGAAGCAGGATTTTTGATTCCAGGAAGGCATACGTTATCTCCCACATTACAGTTTTTTAATAAGAGAGCTATTTCGATATTCGATAAGGAGTGGCACTCTCCGAGAGCTTTTATTCCGCAGTCCGAGAATAGATGGGCTAAAGCCTTTATTAAAAGCTCCTTGGAGGTGTAAGAAAGAAATCGCTCGATTTGGGCGATAAGGGCGAGAGCCTTTCTTTGGAATACTCGTTTCGCTAAGAAGCATTGCTTGCAAATGTGATCTCGCTCTTCGGAAGTTTCGAAAGGACAATACATTATCAGAACCTGTTTGCCTTTGTTTTCTAATGCAAAATTTATGAAAAAAGATAGTGCTGAGTAAATTTGAGCAAGCGTCAAATTCTCGAAAGATCTAGAGGGTGATTCTGGCTCTTGGAAGAGTTCCGAAGTGCTTTCTGGAGATTCTACACTTTTATGTAGAGTTTTTGCTCTTCTCTTTCTAGGTGCTTCTCTTGACGGGATTTCTTCTATCCCTTCTTCCTCTTCTAGAAGTGCAGATTCTTGGATAAGGGCGCTAGCATCTCTTTTTCTTAGTTGGTGTTCTGAAGGCACTACAAGGGGTTGGTTTTTTGGTTTTTCAATATGGTTTTTGTCCACGAAGTTTTTTAATGAATGAACCAGAGAAGCTAGTTCCAGATCAGAAAATGATAGTATTTGTGTCGTTGCCTCTGTGTGCAGGCAAGGAGGGATTTCTATTTTCCAAGTAGAATTTGTGGCTAATATAATGCTATAAATGTGTTTGACTACATGTTTTTTTATAGCGGATTTTCCAGGGCTTGTTTGGATGAGATAAGGGGTTCCCAGTGGAGATCTTTTTAGAGCTTGCAAGGAACGTATCGTTGCTTTAGCGACAAAATTAACGTAGGAAGGGTGTAGAGGAAGAATCTTGTCTCTTCTTTTGCTTCGGAAAGCTCCTCGAGTCGTTAGTGAGGAAAAGAGAGGCGTCAGGTCTGAAGGGGAAAGAAGTGTTGTTTCTCCATCATCTTTTTCTATAAGAACTTTTTCTTCCCCTCCAACAATGGTTCCTGAATCCCATAATTTATTTATAGCGGAAGTTAAAGGATCCTCTAATCCGCTTTTGACAACATCTTTCATAGACTGATAAATAGTGAGGTGCTCAATAGGGCTTTTAGACCCAGAAGGGCATAATTCTTTCTCTAGGTTGCATTTTGAGGCAATATGTGCGGCTTCTAGTCGAGAGAAAGCATTCGTCTCCAGTATGGAGGGGATTTTATTTTCTTTGTGTAGAGACAGTAGAGTTCTCGCTAAGGCAGGTTTTGGTATATACAGAAGTAGAGTTTTTAGTTGTTGTATCAAGAGAGCGTTTGTTTTTGATGAGACTAAGCTGTGAGCGATTTTGCATAGAGAACATTTATGCTTTCTTCTTCCTTGCCGGCGTGGGCATGCAACAGTGAAGGCTGGGTCTGCCTCTTTACTGAGAAAAAGAGCATCTAAAGCTAGAGAAATTCTTGTTAATTTTTTCTCTTGTTCAGGAGGTGGAGATGGGGGTGTTTGTGGTAAGGTTTCTCCGATTTTTTCTCGTAATGCAGGTCTTTCTGTTGCGAAAAAGACTTGCCAAGTCTTTCTTTTTTTCAGCGGTAGAGAGAGGCTTTCTGTTGTTTGAATTCTTTGCTCCGTAAGAATTGGGAGTTCTTCAGAGCTCGGAATTTCTTGTTCGGAGACGCCCGTTTGTTCAGAAAGTTGTGGGAGAGAGAGCTCTTGACCGGGTGGAATGGAGAGAGGGGCAGAGCTTCCAGAAGCTTCTGTCAGATCTTTACAGCTTGCAAGAATTTGTTGGTATTGAGCTTCTGTCAAAGCGGTTTGTTCTTTTACGATAGTTTTTAAGAAAACTCCTGATATTGTCATGGCCTTAGCCATCAGAGAAAGGCTAAAGCCTTCGGCCTTTATAGCGAACAATTGACTGCGCAAGACTTCTCTTTCGGGATTGACATTTGGGGGAAGAGGGAAAAAAAGTGGAGAAGAGGTAAGTTCTCTAATTGTTGCTGCGTTTGCAGATATACGTTCGCTTAGTGATAAAGAAACACGGGCCTGCTTCTCTGAATAATCTACTCCAGAGGGTTTAGGGACACTCATAGCTTGATTAACCTGATGATGCTTGGGAGGTGTGTGGTATTTGAAATTAAAGGGAGAGACTGCTTAGAAAAGTCTTATTCGGTATTAATAACTTAGGGGGATTTTAGGAACAGTGCTTAAGTCGGGGAAACCTATTGGTTAGTGAATAAAAAGTAAAAAACGGGGAGAAGTGTGCCTGGGGAGGTTCTTTTTGTCAACTTTTTTGAAGAGAAATTTCTTTGTTGGTGTCAGTTGTCTTATGTGATCAGCAGGGTCTATTAATTCTTTTGACCCAAAATTTTTTGAAAGTCAGCTTTCTAAGGGGATTCTTCTACTAGGTTATTGGCAAAAGCAAAGCGAGAGAAGGCTGAGAGTAGAACAGATATGTCTCTAGAAGAAAATTCTAATTCTTTAGAGAGAACTAAAGAAGCTCTGTTTTTGGGAATAGATATTTTCCTTAGGGGATCCATGGCAAGGAAGATTCCGCATATATGTTCCAGCAAATCCCATGGGATCACGACCTTATGGGTTGGACTTGTTTGTAAAGATAAGATCAAAGCGTTCGCTGTGTAAAAAACGGCGGTGGAGATGAAGTGAATTCTTTGTTCAGAAATAGATTCTGAGAGCCACCCCCATCTAGGGTCATAAGACGATTGTTCTAATCCGCGGAACATTGTTTTTAGGGATTCTATGGAGAAGAGACAGGTCCTTTTTCCTCTAAGAACAGGCAGTTGTTCTTCTAGTTGGGATCTGGGTAAAGAGGGTGATGTTTGCCACAGTCCGATAATAGCTTGGGTAGTTGGGCTATTAATTCCGGCAGACACTACTTTAGCTACGAGAGTATAGATGTGGAGTTTTTCTGTAGGATTTTTGTTTCCGGGAAGGGAAAGTTCTTTTTCGGTTCTTGTTTCTCGAATCAGTTGAGAAACTTCTAATTGTGAGAGTGAATTTTTCGACAAAGTTTTATTTTCATTGAAGCGCAGTCTCTTCATAGCGGCGTTTAGTTTGAACTTAGGAACGTATCTTAGGAAGATTTCTATTTGTTTGATAAGGACTGTTCTTACCGGGAGAAAATTTTGTTTTGTCAGTTCGCATAAAGGGCAAGAGTGTAAAGGATCCCCTTTTTGCTCAGGGCATTGTATCTGAACAGAGGTCTTCCATCTATTTTGTTCAATAGAGTCTAAGAGAAAGGCTATGGGATCGCATTTGATTTTTTTATGTTTTAATGTTGTCGTTGTAGGGGGTGAAGGCTCTTCTAAAATTACGCGTTGCTTGGTTGTTGTTGTTGTTGTTGTTGTTGTTGTTGTTGTTGGCTCAGAGGCCGAGGGTTCTTCTAGACGAGCTCTTTTAGCGGAGGATGAACCACTTCCAGAAGCTTCTGACAAATCGGAGCAAGCAGACGAGATTAATTCAAGCTCTTCTGCTGTCAATGCTTGATTAGTTTTTAGTAGAGTTTCTACAGATATTTTTGAAACAGTAATAGCTTGAGCTATTAATTGATCCTCATATTTTTTGCTTAAAGAAATAAATTGGGATTGCAAAAGTTGCTTTGGAGGCTGGAGATTTAGAGGACTTTGTTTGATCAGCTCTTGGAAAGAAAGCAGGTTGCTTCTTATTTGTTCTCTTAGTGAACGAGAAGGAGTTGCTTCTTGCGCAGAAGTTTCGGGAGATATAGGGGAGCTCATATTTTTGTAATGGTTAATTCAGGACGGCCCGGTTCGTGAGCTTTTTCTGTTAATATTGTGGTAGTTTTGTGATTTAAAAATTATTCCATTTCTAGAATAGGTTTTAGCTTGGTTTGTATGTGGTAGAGTCTCTCTTGGTTTGAAGATACATGGTTTTGGAAAAGAGATAAAACGTTATACAATCACTTGTTGAGATTTCTAGTTGGTAGAGGATGTGGAAATAGAATTTTTTTCTGCAAAGTTTAGTAGGGCTTGGTACAGAGGTTGAGCATCTTGATCTGGGAATCCAATATCTTGTAAATCGCCTAAGGAGGCCTTATTAGGGGTGACGGATACTTTCCATCTGGGGTTAATGGATAGAATCAAACTGCATACGTGTTGGACTATTGCCCAAGAGATTGCTGCTCCAGAAGGGGTCTCTGTAATATGCTCTTTGGCTCCATCGAAGTTCATAAGAGAATACAGTGTAAATAGAGCTAAATACCCCAAAAAGTTTATCTGAGCCTGGCTCATAGGTTTTTTGTTCTTTCTCACCAGTTTCTCTCGATACAGTTGGAAATGTTGCAATTCTATATCATTGAAGCAAGCAGAGATTTCTGTTATCGTGAGAGGCTTTATGGCGCCCCCTTTTATGGTTAGTACTTTTAGGTTTTTTTTCATTCTGGCGAATGTTAGGGATTCGGTGGCTTGTAGCCATAAGTTTTTAATAAGAACTGTTGTGGGGTGATTAGGACCATCGAGAATAATTTTTTCCATGGAATAGAATAATCCTGCCAAGAGTTCAGGATTCTTTTTCCCTGGGGCGCGCATGCCTTCACCTATTTTGCATCCGAATATGATATAAGTGGTATCCAGTGGGGACAGTTTTTCTTTTTCAAACAGAGCCATTCCTGATCTACCAAACGGTAGTTTAAACATGACATTAGCTAGGGTATTTTTATCTGTGTGTTCGAGGAGAGTTTCTAGTTGAGAGACTATTTTTAATCGTTTTTGTAGAAATACCCTTTTGGCTAAGAAGCATTGCGAACATATATGGTGGAAGCTACTTGCTCTAGTGGAATTGGGACAGCGAATTTCTGGAGAGAATTTTCTCTCTTTGTTGGCTAAAACCATTTCTAGTAGAAACATGACCATTTGACGATGGAGGTTTCCTTGAGAAGGGGTGCTTGTCGATTCTGTTTCTACTACAGAAGGTTCTTCAGGGCCTTCTTGACTCTGTTGTTCAATATGGCGGCGTTTCTGTTTATGTTTGAGAGAGACTGTGGGGGGTGCCGCTGAAGTTTCTTCTACAGATTCCTGTGATTCACCAGCAGTAGGAGTGGGTTCTTGGGGTGCTGCAGAGGGTTCTTGAGGTTGAGGGGAGGCTGGGGGCGATAAAGGAGATTCTAACAGGCAGCATTCTTCCGGCAGTTCATGGATTGGGGGGTAGAGAGGAATCGTTTGTGGATGTGTTATCTGATTAACTTCCACGAATAATTGCTGATGCTTAAAAAGAAGGTCGAGAGACTCCTTGGGGAATCTGATCTCTTCTGATGGACCAGGACATAGTTTGCTGGAAGGAAGCTCGAGACGCCATTCTCCGTTGGAAGTAAATATGATTCCCAAGACGTGATTCACGGTTGTCCAAAGTAAAGCTTTTTTCCCAAAATTGGTAGTGGCTACGAAAGCCTCACTTTCTGAAGAAGCTAGTAGTGCTTGCAGGGTAGACATAATCAATTTAGCGAGAAAAGCAGAGTAGTTCAATGAGAATGGTTTGGTTACTACAGTGCCTCCAGCAAAAAATCTACGATGAAGGAGCTGAGAAATCGTTGGTTGAAAGAGTGATGTTGACAGAATGCAAACGTCTCCCTTGCTATTGATAGCAAGTACTGTTTCAGCCAAGTGTGTTAGCTTGGTTGAAGAAGACCAAAGTTGCATTACCAGCTTCGTTAAGGGGTGCGTTGTTCCCATAGATACAACACTTTTCATCATCTGGTAGAAATTTAATAATTTAGAAGAGCAAGGCCTTTCTGGGGGTAAGAATATTTCTTCAGCTTTGCACTTGACAATTAGAAAAGCTGCTTCTAAGTGTGAAAGATGGGGAGCTTCTTGTAAGTTTGGAAGTTTCTGCTCTCTCAGAAGATCTAGCATTGCTTCTAGCAGGGTTTGTTCGGTTAATTCGCCTAGAAGCATCTCTAGCTGAGTTATCATCTTCTGTCTTCCGTGGAAAATAACATTTTTTGCTAGCGAACACATATCACATAAATGGGGTTTTGATGGTTCAGATCTTCCTTTTGGACAGTCGACAAGATAGGGAGCTTTTATGCCTCTATTTTTTTTGATGGTTGTAAATAAAAACATTAGAGATTGGGTCAGGAGGCCTTCCTCTCGAATTCTTTTCGCTTCAGGATCTTCGCTTTCTGCTTCTTCCACAAGTCTAAGGGCTCTTTTCTTTATAGGTAACGAAGCTTCTTTGCCTTTTGTTGCTTCTATAGCAGCCTTTTGTTGCGAAGAGCTGCTTCCTGAAGATTCGGACAAATCAAGACAACAGGAGAGGACGGTGTAGTATTGCGCTCTTGTCATTGCGCAATGTTCTGCAATCATTGTCCTCATATAAATGCCAGAAATAGCCATAGCTTCTGCTATTAGCTTAAGGTTGTAACCATACGATTGTATAGAGAAAATCTGGCTTCGCAATATTTCTAGTTCTGTATCAAATTTCTCTGTCGGAGGAAAGAAAGGAGGAGCTTTTGTTATTTCCTGAATGAGAAGGATATTGGCCTGAATTTTATCCAATAAAGAAGCTGAGGGTTGTTGTTCCAAATGCTCTGTTCCAGAAGGCCTAGAAATGCTCATAGCTCAACTATTTTGATAATGTTTAAACAGAACTAGTTATAGGATTGTGGTAGAGTTGTCGTAGTATTTGTCTTAAGAAATAAGTCGATCTATACTTCCGTGTTCTCCTTAAGTTGTCTAAGACTCTTTTTCAGTAAAAGCCGAGGAAGTATGCATCTACGATTTTTTTGTTGCGATTTTTTTTCTTTGAGGTGGCTAGTATAAGAGTTGTTTCCTGTAGCAACTTAAAGAGTTGAGGCGATTAATTTTATTTTGGATGGGCTTGTGGCAGTTTTTACAGGTGTTAAGAATCTTTTTGTCGTTGAAATAATTACTTTTAATCCGTGAGTGGGTTTTTTATTGAAATGAACCTCTCTTTTTTGAAAATTGTTACCTATTCTTTTAAAGAGAGATGGAGCGGCTACTCATCGCTCAGTGTCATATGTGAGCCAAGGATGCTAGATCCCGATAGGAAGATATGATTTTGCAAAGCGAACCGTTGTAGGCGGCTGAAAATAAAATCGATCTCCTCTTCAGGAAAAGATAGTTCTTGAACGCCTTCAGGATGTATTTTGCTGGGCAAAACGGAAAGTTTCCATAGAGGATGGGCGGACAATATTAAGCAGAAAATATGCTCCATAACTTTCCAGGGACAGAGAAGACCAGAGGAAGACGGACGTAGAAAAGTTTTTCCTGAGGTGGATTTTTCCATAGCTCTTATTGTAAACATAGTCACTTTAGCAACAAAGTTTATGGTCGTTGTAGACAATTTAGGAAGCATTCGTGCCCGTTTGCGCTTTCCTTCGCGAACATCAAAATATCTTTGAGCCAAAGGTTCGAGTATGGGCTTTAGCAGGGGGGGATGGCAAACATGAGTACTTCCATCTTCTTTAACGACTATTGGAGGTGTTAAGAATTCTCTAGGGGAGCTTAGAACAGGGGGGGAGGACTCCCATATTTCTAGTATAGTTTTTGTTAGGGGGAATTCTATTCCGTTAAGGATAAGTTCGTTTACGGTGTAGTATAGGTCTGCTTGTGCCGCTGGATTGGATCTATCTGGCAAGCATACCTCGTCTCCTACCCCGCAGTCTCTAAGCATATAGGATAGTTCAAGATTAGAGAATGAGGTTCTCTTAGAGATTTCCGAAACAGTACCTTCAGGAAATAGGTTGAGCAAAGCCTTCAGAATGTTGGAGCTACTGGAGAACTTCAAGAAACTCTTTATCTGAGCTAAAATTTTAGCATATTTTTTTTTGTTGAGGAGTTTGAAAAGGTAGCAGGTTTGACAAGAAGTCTCAAAAGGAGAATGACTTTTTGCTTCAGGGCAATCTGGGGGAGGAGAGTCCGGAGATTCTTTTTCTAAAGCACTTAAAAGAAAAGAAATGCTTTTGATTGCCTGTTGTCTTTCTGGATCTTCCTCAGCAGCAGTTTCCATCGTTTCTCCTGTTGCTGGAATTGTGTGGTGAGTTTTATGGGTTTTTTTCTTTGGCGCACTTTCTTCGGAAGATTTTTCTGAAGGTGGAGACGAATGTTCTTCCTCGGAAACATCACTATCTTCTGAAGAGATGACTATAGGTTCAGGTACAGAAGCTTCTATTATGGGAGCGCCCTCATCAAAGAAATGGCCGCCAGCTTCAGAGAGATTGTTCATTTTAACAAATCTTTTTAGTGAAGGAAAAATTTTATGGATGCCTTCTTCAGAAAATGTCAGCAACTGTCTAGTGGAAGATGCTTTACAAAGAAGAACTTCAGGCTTCCATAAAGGATGGGAACACAGCATAACTCCGTAAACATGTTTTACGGTATTTGGGAGGAAAATTACCGGATCAGCATCTAATCTTTCAACATAGCGAGCAGCCCGACGGTGTTTTAGTAGGGCTTTTAATGAGAGAATGGTTGCTTCCGCTACGAAGCGAAGGTATTTCGGTGACAGAGAGGATTTTTGTCCCGATTTTTTGGGCATATAACATAGAGTCAAACAGGAAAAATAGGCGTGCACCGTTTCGGGGGAAAGTATTTTTATAGAACCGTTCTCTTCTTTTACAGCAATAGTTGTTGGGGTGCGTGGTACGGGACTGGGAGTTTCCCAAAGTTGCCTCAAAATTTTTGTTAGTGGATGTTGTAATCCTGTTTGTATAACGTCTTCTAGAGCTTGATATAGGGCCACTTCAGCTTTAGGATTCCTTCTCCTTGGCAAACAAATCTCATCTCCCAGGTTGCATTCATGAACAATGTAAGCAACTTCTAGTGCTGTTAGGTATCGTTTTTCATAAAGGGAAGATATACGTTTTTTTCCTATCAAGGAGAGCAAAGCGGTTGCTAAAGTTTCTCTAGAGGTAAAGAGAAGAAAGGTTCCTAGTTGTTTGATTATTTGAGAGTCGGCTTGTTTGATGATTCGTAGGGAAAGATGGCACTTTGAACAGACATGATCTCTTTGGAGCCCTCTTTGAGGACAATGAACGGGTGAGCGATCTTTGTCATTGAAGTTAATTACAGAATCCAGTAGCAGCATGATAGCTTCCTTTGATTCTTCGGGTTGGACCTTCTTGGTAACAGAGGGCTGTTGCTGTTCGGTGGAAAGCGTGGTAGATGCTGTTTGCCAGAGCTTTCTTTTCTTTAGGGGTAGAGTAGCTTCTAATACTTCCTCTGAAGTGCTGGGTTCTTGAGTCTCTTGTAATTGAGGGGCCTCCAGTTGTGCTGTTCCAGATGTACCGCTTCCTGAAGCTTCTGATAAATCATGGCATCTAGATATGAGGGCGACGTATTCACTTTCAGAAAGGGCTCGCTGCTCTTTAAGTATTAGTTTCAAGGAGATGTTAGAAATAGCTAAAGCTTCAGCAATTAAGCGGAAACTAAAGCCCTTATTTTTAACAAAATATAATTGGCTACACAAAATTCCTTCGGAACCAAGCATTTCCAAAGGATTTGTATTGATAATCTCATGAATAAACTCATAGTTAACTCTAATTCTTTCTTCCCAAGGTGCGGGGTTTTTAGAATCTGGGATAGAAGCTGCTAACTCAGAAAGTTTGGAGGTACTCATATTTGTTTTTCTTTCTAAAAATGAAGAGTAAGAAGAAATTTCTCATCGGCGAAACAACTTTTACCAAAATATTCTCCCTTGCAAGAAGGCTTTCGGATTTGTCTAAGATTTAAATCCTTTCGATAGGGAGATTCTGTGTAGTTTGCAGAATTTACGCATGGCCGCATGCACTTTTTTTGCTTGTTCTTCTGGCAGGCGTAGGGATTCAAGTTCTATAGAGGCCCTTGTTGGAAGTATTACAACGCTCCACGTCGGCTGTGAGGACAGTATGAGACAGTAGATGTGTTCCACTATGTCATGTGGTATAGCTGGGCCTGATTCTGTAGTTACTACAAATTTTTGAGTGTCTGGAGAAAGAAGGAGAGCTTGTAAAGTATGTAAAGTTATCTTGCATAATGTTTCTGCATGATTTCTCTTTATATTTACACGACATCTTCGATCTGGGTTTGTATAGGTGTACAATTGTTCTATTGAAGAGAGTAAAGGGAGTAGGGAATCTAGAGTTACTGTCGAAGTTTGGTTATTTTTTATTGTCAAAATACTGGACAGAGAGCTGGTCTGCTGTTCGGGACGAAGGGTGTACAAATCCCAGAGGCTTATGATAGCTTTTGTCGTAGGATGTTTAAGCTCTGTTTTAACAATTTTTTCGATCGTCAAGTACAAATCTACTTGTGACGAAGGGTTTTGCCTTCTAGGCAGGCATATGGAGTCCCCTATTTCACAACTTCGTATGAGAAAGGCTACAGAAATATTGTCGAATTTTTTTTGTCGCACAATCGCAGAGAAGTTTCGACTAGAAGGGAGTTGAAGGATTGCCGCAGAAAGTTTTTCCAGAGTTGTCTGGGATAAAAGAATGCTTAATTGAGCTTTTACAACCGTGGAGGAACACCACAGGAATTGTTTGGCTAGTAAACAGAGGGAGCAAACATGCTCCATTTCTTGTGGTTCTTCTGTTTCTTTAGGGCATCTTATAGAAAGAGTCGCTTTTTGAGTTCTAGCAATTTCTGATAGTAGAAATTTTATCGATTCAATATCTTCTGGATTAGAAGAGGATAGGAGCGTAGGAGTTTCCATTTCAACAAGCTTGGGAGGCTTTTGCTCCTCAGTTTGTTCAGAAATAAGCTTAACCCTAGATTTTTTTCTAGGAGGCTCTTCCGTAGGAGCTATTGGTTCTCGAGGTTCTAAGCTTATAGAACTTTGTTTTCGATGCATTATGTAGCCGCATCCTGCTTGAATAATTCCGTTTCGGCTAATAAAGTTTTGCAGGCTAGAAAATAGAAGGGAACGCTCTTCTGCGGGAAATCTTAGATCTTCTGAAGGTGCGTCCCAAATTTTGTTGGGAGTGATTTCTAATCTCCAAAAAGGATTAGTAGCGAGCAAAAGACTATAGATGTGCTCTACGATATGAAATCGTATAGCGGGCCACCCGAATTTAGTTTTAGAAAAGAGAGACAACCCTTCTTCAGAAGCTTTTAAGGCTTCTAGGGTAGCAAAAAGCACCTGAGCTAAAAAGCTCGTATGTGTGGCAGACATTCTGTGAATTACAGATGGTCGGCCTTCATGATAGTATCGTCTTTCGAGAACGGAGATTGCTCTAGAAAAGTTTTCTACGGAGAAAATATTAAGACTTCCGTCCTCATTTAAAATTAAAGTTGAAAGTGCGATAGCTTTCACTTTCGGAGAGCTGTCCCAAAGATGCTGTATCTGTTGCGTTAGAGGAAAAATCAAACCCTTAGAAACGACTCTCTTTACTCCCAAGAATATATTAAGGCTTGTTGAGGGATGAGCTTTCTTTGGCAGACAAACTTCATTGCCTAATTTATTATGAGCAATAATAAGAGCAAAATCCAGCCGGGTAAAAGACTTTAAATTCTTAAGGGGTGTAAGAGAATTATTTTCCACGAGCACGCACAGCGTTTGTATTAGAGCGGTCTTATCTATAAAATTAAGGAGTTCGCTGAGTTGCGATAATAGAATGTATTTTTTTTCCTTGACGATCTGTTGCGTCAGAAAGCAAAGAAGGCATTGGTGATCCTTGCCGCTCCCCTCAGGACATCTTATGGTAGCAGAAAGAGGACTTTCTCGAATTAGGAGAGCTGTGTCCAAAAGGAAGCTTATGGCTTGGGGATCTGGAGATTGGGTTGGTCGTCCTGGTTGTTGTTCAAGAAGAGATTCTTGAGTTTTCTTTCTTTTTTTCAGAGGGAGGTGTAATTCTAAGGGTTTAGATGTAGTAGGTTCTGAAAGTGTTGGTGTCTCCTCTAATATTGGAGGAGCTGTTGGTATTGGCATGGGCGGCTGAGTCCCGGAGCTGCTTCCCGAAGCTTCGCTAAGGTCTTGACAGCAAGTCAAGATTTTGTTGAGCTCCTCCTCGGAAAATATTCGGTTTTCTATAAGTAGGGTTTTCATGGCTATATTGGATACTACTAGGGCTGTCGCAATTGTTTGCAAGCTAAAGCCTGAATTAGCTAGCCGCATAATTTGACGCTGTAAGGAATCTGCTTGACCCACTTGCTGGGGAGGCTGCTGTAGAATAAGCTGTTGGATAAGGCTTAAATTGACTGCGGCGCGTTCTTCCAGAGAAACATACGGGGACTCTGAGCCAGGAGAAGAGGCCTCGGTAGATCGCGAGATGCTCATGGAATTCTTCCAAATTCTAAGGGCAGGAAACAGACGTTGCCAAAGGCAACTATGAGTCAGTAGATCCCTTTACAGAGAAGCAGTCGTTCATTGGTGTAATGGTGTCAAACGGTGCAGAGGATCTCCCGGATGAATTTCTGCAGGAAATTTACATTAATACCTAAAAATAGGGAAGCAATAAACATTGAGACAAAGTTTTGTTTTTCAAAAAAACTTACTGATAATTTTCTGCTCCCCTGAAAAAGATACGATGAGATGTACGCTAAGCTCAGTCCCCATTCTTTACCAGGGATGGAGTTATTATGAAGAAGCGTTGTACATACTTTGTCCCCTTAAAAAGAGGTTGTTCAAGTTTGTGAACCGCAATAAAGCCTGAGATAATATTGCTGTTTCGTCATCTGAAAAACTTAATTCTTCTGCAGGGCCTATGGAAGCTCGCGTCGCTACGACAGCTACCTTCCATGATGGGTTGGCGCAGAGGACCAGATTAAATAAATGCTCAACAATAGCCCAGGAAAAGGCTGGGCCTTTATCTGTAGGTAAGAGATGAGGAGCTCCCTGAGGGGAGTGCTTGAGGGCATACAGAGTAAAGAGTATTACACTAGATAGAAATGTTCTGTATCCTTGAGACATAGATAGTTGGTAGCGTTTGCTTCTTCCTTGATGAAAGTAGCGTTGCTCCACATTAGAAAACATAGGCTCCAGGGTGCCTGTATATACTAGCTGAGGTTCATTATCTTTCAAAATTAATATGCCTGAAGATTCCTCTTCATAGAAAGCATGTGCTATCGAAGGAGCTGTTCGCCAGGTTTCTAGAATAGTTTGTGTCAGTGGGTGGGATAATCCAGAAGAGATAACTTTTATTAATGAGTTATAAAAGGGGATTTGACCTGCTGGATTTTTTCTTCCTGGTAGACAAATCTCATTGCCAATATTACATTTGGCTATGATATGAGCTATTTCTAAGTGAGAGAAGTGGTGCCTAAAGGGAAGTTTTTCTATTTCGCCTATGAAGGGTAGGTTAAGAAGAGCTTCGGCCAAGGACTCCCTGGTTGTTGAGTCTAAAAGTATGGACAGCTGCTTTCTGACAAGGTAAGAGAGTGCAGGGAAAATTTTTCTTGTTAAAGAACATGTAGCGCACTCGTGTTTGTCTTCAGAAGGATCCATTTCAGGGCACTGTATGAGAGAGCGAGAAGGAGGCTTGCTGCTTATGGGATGCTCCCTTGCTATAGTTTCTAAAAGGAAAGTTAGAGGGGAGAGGCTTTGTTCATAAGTTTTGGTTTGTTCCTCTAAAAGATCCGTTTCTTTTATATCAATAACTAAAGGAGAAAGGGGTTCTACAAGAGCTACTTCTGATAGTTCCGGAGTCTGTATTTCTTCCGTATGGGGCTTAATAAATTCTTGTAAGATATGCTTTCTTTTTTTCAAAGGTAAGTGACTTTCATCAGGCTCCTGAGCAGAGAGGCTGGGGGTTAGCGTTTGGAAGGAGCTACAGCTTCCTGAAGACTCTAATAGGTCTCTACAGCTACTGAGAATTTCAGTGTATTGAGGAGCTGATAATGTTTGGTCGGTTTGTACTAAAATTCTCAAAGAAATATTAGAAATGGACAGGGCTTCTGAAATTGTTCTAAGACCAAAGCCCTGTCTTCTAATGGCGAACAATTGGTTATAGAGATATTGCGCGCTAATTGTTTGCGGAGTTCGCTGTAAAATCACATCTCTAATAGCTTTAAAGTTCGAAGTTATTCTTTCTTCTAAGGACACTTCTTGAGGAAAAGAGTGGGTAAGATGCGTTAATGTAGAATCTAGGGGTAGGCTCATATTTCTATCTTTTGGGGTTATTTATTTTTTTGAGGAACAGTGGGCCCATCCCCCAGGAACTCCCTTGGGATTGTTTTTAAGGATTAGATTGCGTAGTTCTCTAAATAGTTCTTCCCGTAGTTCTTCTGGAAGATCTAGGCCTTCTCTTGACGGTAGACTGGCTTTACAGGGGAAAATTTTTATTGTGTGAGCAGTCGTAGCGTTTAGAATTAAAGCAAGAATGCGAGCAACAATTTTAGAGGAACAAGTAAGGCCTTTAGTAGAAATAAAGAAATACTCTTTACAGGAAGGATCGTCCATCATAAGAGACAACGTGTAGGTAAGGGCCATGATGACAAAGTTGCTAAAGGATATGGAGGCAGGAACAGTCTTTCTGAGGGTGATTTCCCCTTTTACTCCCGCCTTTTTTTGATAGTATACTCTGTGTAGTGACGACAGTAAGGGAGAAAGAAGTTCTTTATTAAAGGCTTCAATAGAGCCTTTTTTGTTAATAATCTGTAGAGAGGATATATTTTCTGGATTTGGTACAGGGCCTGAGGCTTTTCTCCATAGGGAACGAATCTTTAAAGATAGAGAGTCTGTACCTTGGGTTGCTAAGAGGCTTGCTAGCGCCTTGTATATTTTTAGTTGAGAAAGTGGGGATACTTTGTCTTGTAAAAGGAGAGTTTCCCCTGACGGGCATAGCTCCAGAATGCACGCAAGCTCATAGTTGGATAAAATAGCCTCTTCCCTTTTAAACAAAGCGTCAGAAATGAAGGGGAGTAAGAGAAAGGCGTTTAAAAGTTCTTCTTTAGCTATTGCTTGAAAAAGCATTCTAAGCTGAAAAAGAAGCTCAAAATTTGATTTTTGTCTTTCAATGAAACTCTTTAGTAAAGGGCAATTAGGACAGGAGTTTTCGTTGTGCTGAGTCCCAGCAACCTTATGAGAACAAACAGCTGATACGGATTGAGGTGGTGTTGCTAGAGAAACAAGTTGCTCTAAGGAGAAAAACAACTCCTCTGACATCAGTTGAGGTTGCAAAGAAGAACTCTCTATACGTCTTTGAGAAGCCGTAGCTTGTAGCTGTAGAGGTGTTTGCGAGGTTAATTGATAAATTTTCCTTTTTTTCAAAGGGAGATGTTTTTCTTGGGATCCGAGCTCTTCGCGACGTCGTTTTATTTTCTCCGCAGCTTCTCGTACGACACTTTGGCATATTTGGCGGAGATATTTTAATTGCTCATCAGAAAATGGTGCGCCTTCCTTGAGTTGTTGGTTCAAAGAAATTTGAAGTTTTTCACATGCTTGGAAGAGCACTGCCTGGCTAAATCCTTCCCTATGTAGCTGCATTACTTGGAATGTAAGTTGTGTTCTTCGAGAGGAAAGAGAAATAGATGGCAACATTGAAGCGGAAGATTCTGTTACAACCTCTTTTGAGGTGGAAGGGACTTCTTGCGAGCTTCTCTCAGGACCTTTAGTTAAGGATGCGCGCAAAGATTCTAGAGCGAGCATAGCTCTGGCTGAATGAGACAAGGTAGAAGTGCGTAGGCTAGAAGTTTCTTCGTCACTATCAGACTCTTCGGATGATGAGGAGATGATAATGGGATCCTCTTTAGAATCGGACGATTGTGGGGATAGCGGTGGAGTTTGTGTTGGGGAGTTAGAACTACCTATAGGAGAAGACATTTATTTAACAGTAATTAAGTTTATCAGTTTTTTCCTGTATTTTTAATTTTAAAAATTGGAGCTCCCTTGGAGAGAGATGCTATTCTTTTTTGCGAAGTTTTTCAGAGCTGCGTATAAAAGTTCGGTTTCAGCTTCACTTAGCGCAGATCGATGAGGATGGTGACCAGAGCTTGCTCTGCAGGGACTGACGAAAATTTGCCATTTGGAGCTAGAAAGGAGTATTAGAACAAAGATCCTCTCTATCAGTGCATTGTCGGGTAGAGGTCCTTCAGGAGTATTTTTAAACAGGAATGAGTATGCCTGCGAGCTTTGGAGAGCTTGAACAGTTCTTATAGCAATTTTAGCAACGAACTCAGAGAAAGTTCGTGTCATTTTTAATTTTCTATAGGAGGTAAAGTTTTGGTCTCTTGTTGTGTAGAAGTAAGAGCGAGTGACTGCAGGGACTTCTTTCGCTAAAGAGCGAAAGTCATGTTTTTGTAAGGTCAAAGACTTATCGTTTGTGACAACAGTTATAGAAGCTGTAGGGTCCAGAGTCTGGGATTCTTTTTTCCATACGTTCAAGACTGCTTGTACAAAAGGAGACGGCATCCCAGAAGAAAGCACGCTTTCCAATGTTCTATAGAATTTTGCTAAGAGTCTGGGGTTTTCCTGCTTTGGTAAACAAATTGCATCGGAGATGTCGCAGGAATCTATGAGTATGGCTAACTGATGATTCAATAATACGGAGCCTTCTAAAACTTTCTGGAGAATAGATTCGGATCCACAGAGGCTTTCTGCTAATTTTCTCGCAGTTGTGTGTTGAAGTAAAATAGCTAGCTGCCAGATGGAAGCCTCCATAAAGGGGGCCTTAAGATTTTCTAGAAGGGTTTGCAGCGGTAAGCACATGGCGCAAGACTCTTCAGAGTGTCCTCCAGGGCAAGAGAATTGCATAACGGGGATGTTTGTCATGGAGTTCATTTGAATTGTCGTAAGAAGGGCCTCTAGAGCTTCCAAAGAACACGTAACTTTAGGCGTTGTCTCTGGAAGAGGCGGCGTTTCTGGAGCAGCTAAAGCTCCCCATCTAAGTTTTTGTTTTTTCAAAGGAAGGTGTCTTTGCTGTTGAAGTAAAGTAGTATCTTCTGAACTGGGTTGACCTTTCCCTTCCGTATCTTTGCGCGATGATGCAGCTAGTTCTTTTTCTTGAGAAGATCTCTCCTCTAGAGAGGTCAGAGATGTTTTTATTAATGCAAGTTCTTGATCGTTCAGAGCTCTGTTTGCTAGAAGAGAATCTTCTAAGGAGATATTGCATGCGAGCAGGGCTTGAGCAATTTCGGCACAAGTTTTTGATAATCCTATTGCGAGAGATTTTATTTGTTCTGATGCAGCTTTTACAGTCAAAACATTGAAACTCCTTAGTATCGGAGATTGTGTCAGAATGGTGGATTCTTTTCTTTTTAGTGAAAATGCCATTAAGTCTTCTAATAGCAATATAGTTTGCAGGAGGTAGTTGCTAGTAGATCCTGTTAGGGGCTCTCGTTGGTAAGGTTCCTGAGAAGATGAGTGAGGCAGAGGGGATGGAGACCGACTCCCTACTGGAGAAGACATATTTTTTGCGCTCTATTTGTATAATTTGCGCATAATTTATTGTTGTGTTTGATTTTGTTTCAATTTAATTGATTTTTTTACTTTTTTATAAAATTTTGTTGTTAATTATTTTTTTTATGGTTTTGAGTTTTATTTTTTGAGAGCCCTTCACGAGGTTTCATTTTTAGGGCCTTAAAATTTTATAAAAGTCACCCCTTTCCAGTTTGCCAGGAGAGTGTCGTGTTCGTAAATCGCGAAACTATTTCGCAGTAGACAATAATAAACTTTTAATATTGTTCTTTTTCGTGAAGGTATAAAGTTCCCTGCTTAAAATTTGTGTTTCTTCGTCTTTGAAGCCTATTAGTTCTTTTAAAGTAACATTAGCTTTACTAGCAAGTATTTGAAATTTACATTTTGAGCTTGAAGAAAGAAGAATGAGGCAACACACTAGCATGAACATTTCTGTATGAGGGACAAGATTTTTATCTTTATCTTGCAGAAATAGTTGGCAAGATTCTGGCAGATAGCGAAGAAGGTCTAACGTTTTGATCGTTGCACAGAATAAAGAGTCAATGAAAGGAACAGAAAGGGGTCTATACGTGTAGTAAGTATTGCCTTTTGCAATGAATGGATAGGCTCGAAATAGCCGCGGAAAACTAACGACAAATTCTTCTTGAAGAAGAAGTTTAGTATTTTGGCAATAAGCATCAAAAGTTAGGCGGATTGATAAGTTTTTAAGAGCTCCCTCCGCATTTGGGGCTGTTTTCCAAACTTTTCTAATTAGCGAAATAGTGTGATGGTTAATTCCTAGATGAATAACTTTTTGTAAGAAAAAATATATGATTCCCTGAGTTTTAGGATTTTCTGTTTTTGGAAGGCATATTGATTCTGGAGCGTTGCATTTGTAGAGAAGAAGAGCAAGTAAAGAGTCTGATAAATATTGAGTGTTGAGAATAGCAGCAGTTGCTTCTGGTGTACTCAAAATAGCAGAAGCCAAGATCTCTTTGTCCACGTGATTCATTAGAGTTTGTAGTTGCCATTTTAATGTCTCTGCGCTTTCTGAGGGAACAATATCTCCAAGTAATTTTTGGAACGGGTAGCATCGTATGCAGTCTGGAGAGGAGTGGTTATGTTCTGGAAAGCTTGAAGAAAGCCAGGGCTTTTTCTTCTCCGTCATATCTAGGATGTCTATGAAGGCTTGTAAAGAATAATTGGGTTTAGGTTGAAGAGACTCAGTCGCCGCAAAAATTTCTTCCAAAATTTTGCTAGTTTTTATTGTTGGTAGGGATTCTTCTGAAAAAGCTTGAGTGTAAGTTCGTTTTTTTATTGGGAAAACAGTTCCTGGGGTTGTTTTTTTGGGTTCTTTAGGAATTGGAGCGGGAGGTTCGATTCGTTCTGATTCTACGTAAGTCGTAGAAGAGCCGCTTCCTCCGGATTCTGAAATATCTCTCAAGGTTGATGTGATAGCAGAGATTTCTTGTTGAGTTAGCTCTTGGTTGTCTTTTATTTTCTGTTCCAGATGTAGGTTGCATGCAACCATGGCTGTTGCAACTCCCGTAAGGCTGGAAGAGGTTTCTCGAGCAATTCTTTGCACAAGTTCCGCGTTGAACTTGAGGATCTCTAAGTGACGAAGCTTCTCCGTAATCACTGGTGAAGAGGTTTTTTGGGGGTCTGAAAGAAAAGTTTGAAGATCTTGTAGCAAAAGAAGCGTCCTAGAGACCATTTCTGTTATGGAGGATGGCTGCTCTGATTGCTTGCTAATTTTTTCTGGAGAAACACCCTCTTCGCTTGGAGAGGAGGGAGATCCTCCACCGATAGGAGAGGACATGGCTCCCTCCTAAGTTGATCAACAAGACTCCGGTATTCTAGATTGAGTGAGATTTTCTAAACACAAAAATCCAAAAAGAGTCTCGTGTGTAGAGTAAGTTCTGTATCGAACCATTTTTTGGGGAAAAGGTCTATAACTCTAGTTTAAAAACTAAAATCATTTAAAAATAATACCTACTGACCGCACGCATACTGCTTCTCGAAGAGAAGCTGGATATAGCATTATGTAATAAATTTCTCGTCTCTTGATCGAATTCCAGCTTTTCTTTTTGATCAATACTAGCTTTGCATAGAAGTATGCGAAGAGACCAGGATTTGTTAGAGCAAAGAATAAGAGAAAGTATTTGCGTCAACAAATTAAGGGAGGGAAGAAGTTCACCTTCAGGAGTTGTTGTCAGTAAGTGGTGATGTTCAGCAGAAGCCATAATGGATTGAGTTGTTTTGAATATGAATGAGGATAAAAATAAAGCAAGTGTTGGAACCATACTTTTATAAAGATCCATGAGTTTCCCTGTTCTTGGATCTATAGATCGGACCGCTCGTTGAATGTTCGGGATTAAGTTGGCAAAATCCTGCAATGAAAGTTCCTCGGTTGTTCCCGTGTTTGTGTTGAAGATTTTTATGGTTTCGACCCTTTCGTGAGAAGTAGAGCCCTTCTCCCATAGTTGTAGCATTGATGATACGAAGGGGTTAGATAATCCCTCAGAGGTGAATTGGTTCATGTAGAAATATAAGATTGCTTGCGTTTTGGGATTGTCTGTGTTTTCCAGACAAATTTCTTCGCCTATGTCGCATTCTAGAAGTACTAAAGCCAAAGCATGGTTGGGAAGGTAACGGGCGTTTAGCATGATTTTTAGTAGCTCCTTGCGTTTAAACAGGGCGCTGGCTAGTTTTTCTATCGAAGTACAGGATAGTAACACTCCAAGTTGTCTCTCTAGGAGCGCAAGCTGAGAGCTGTCCGAGCGTATGACGGAAAAGAAGTGGCGTATAGGCAAACATAATTCGCAGATGGAAGCAGAGGAATGTTCCCCGCATGAAAAATTACCGTAATGTGTTTTTCCGAGTCTGATAAGTTTTAAGAACATTTTTATAGATTCTAGTGGGCATTCTTCTGGATGATTTTTTTGATAGGGGGTTAGCGTTGATTCTGTGCTGTGTTTTCGTTTTTTCAATGGCAGACGTGTTTGAGGAGCTTCTTCAGATGAGTCTCTTCTGACTGCAGAGGAACTGCTGCCAGCTTCTCTAAGGTCTAATAAGGTCGATTTTAGCAGAGATAATTCCGTACTTGTGAATGCCAGTTCGCAGGAAAGTTTATCTTGTAAGGAAACATTGAGTGCTATTAGAGCCTTGGCTACGTCCATGCAATTTTTTGTGGTGTTTTGCATAACTCCCTGTATCTGTTGAGAGGCAATTTTCACTGTTTGAATATTATACTTATCCAACGGAGCAAGGGGGACTACTGTTGAAGGTTCGGAAGAGTTTTTCAATTCTATGTGAAAAATAAGCAAGCTTTGCAACAGAGAAAAGGTTTCCACGACCCTTTTCTCTATGGAGGCCGCTGGAGTTTGTTTTTCTTCCTTTTGTGCTTCTTCGGAAGTAGATGGTTGAGGCGATGAGCTGGGAGAATGAGAACCTACAGGAGAAGACATAGTCTCTAAAGGGCTAGGGGTTTTAATAAAAAGGAATTTTCTGTCTGTATGGGACTACAAGTGTTTGAATATCAAAACTCGTTGCTTCCTTTCAGCTTAATTTTCTGATTCTTAATGAATAGCATTAAAGCTTCGTTGATTTTTTTTGTAGTTTCTTCATCAAACTCTAGATGATCCAACAATCTTACGCTTGCTTTGCATGGGAGAGGTCGAGCTTTCCATTTGAGGCTAGACCCTAAAATAAGGGCACAAATTTTTATCAGTAAGTCAAACGAAGGTAGCGCATCTCCATGGGCTGTTTTCTGGAGCAAATGTTTATAGTTAGAGCTTTCCTTAATAATTTGTACGGTTTTAAACGCTACAGATGCTAAAAAGAGAGAAAAGGTTGCGGACATCTCTCTTTTTGAAAGGCTGGATTCTCCTGTTTTATTTATGCTTATATAGGTTCTGACTATCTTAGGTATCCTATCTGCAAAAGAATGCAAATCTAGAGTCTGTCTCTTGCTATCTTCTGAAATGATGTCTAGAGTTTCTAAACGATCCAACGACTTTGTAGAGGCGCTCCATAATTCTAACGTCGATTGAATGAAGGTACTGTTTAGCCCCGATTGTATAAGCGAAGCCATATGAGTGTAAAGAATCAAATGTTGTTTAGGGTTGGGTATTCCCGGAATACAAATAGAATCGCTCATGTCACTTTTTTCAAGAAGAAGAGCTAGTTGATGGTTTCGAAAATATCTTTTCTCTAGCATGGAGTTCAAGAGCTCTTTACTAGAGAAAATAGCTTGAGACACCCTCTCTATGCTGGAGTGCTCTACTAGGACGGCCAGTTGTCTTTTTAGCATTAACTCTGTTTCAGTTTCCTCTGGAGAAGAAACTAGAGGGGGCTGGCAAATCACACATTCGTCAACTTTGTGCTTTCGACAGACTTGGTAGCAAAATACTTTTGAACATTGCTCATGAGCGCCGGTCACAAATAGTCGAACAGCTTCTAAAGAACACAGAGCTTCCTCTGGAGCTTTTGGAGAAGCTTCGGCTATTTCTGGCGTTTGAGGAGATGATAGGGGCCATAGAATTTTCCTTTTCTTTAGCGGGAGCCTTTTTTGTTCTTCAGATTCGCTTCTTTCATCAGGCCTCTGTCTTTTCGTGGGGAGTTGAGCAGTTTTGATGGCTGTCTTAATCAAGGATAGCTCTTCTTGAGATAAGGATTTATTACCTTGCAGAATTTCTTCTAAGGAAATTTCACAGGCAAGAAGCGCTTCAGCCACCCTGCTTTGCGAGGAGCTAGTTTCCTGTATTAGGGAGAGTAGTTGTTCAGAAAGTGTTTCTATAGATCTTAAGCTGTATAAGCTTAGTAACTGCTCTTCACCAGATTGTGTTGCAGAAGAGCTTGTCCCTCCAGCGGAAAAACGAAGGAGATCGTGGAGTAGTGAAGATATTTTCTGGAGCTTCGATTTTTGCTCTTCTTCAGAGCTTGTTAAGGGTTCTGAAGAAAGGCTTGGGGAAAGATGAGGAGATCCTATAGGTGAAGTCATAAATTTTATTCTGGTTAATAAATAGAACAGGTTTTGGAATTTTTTATTTCAGTGTAACCTACTTTCTATGGTTAAGTTTTTGTCTTAACCAGGGTTTACGAGGGAAGCTCGCTGCCGTTTAAATTAATATTGTTGGTCATCGCAAACTGCAGTAGTGCTTGGAAAAGTTCTTTAGTGTTTTCTTCATCAAAATGTAGGTAATCTCTTGTTTTGACACTAACTTTGCAAGGGAGAATTCGCACTTTATATTTGGGACTGGAACACAGTATTAAAGCACATATACGCATAACTAAGTTCATAGAAACAACCTTTTCTCCGGAAGGCGAAGATGTCAATAAGTGGTGGTATTTTGAGTTCTTTAAGATAACATCTATTGTTCCAAAAGTGACGCGGGCTAAAAATTTAGCAAAAGAATGAGTCATGGGCTTGTCAGCAAATATAGGTGTACCGCGTCTTTTGTCTATAGAAGGGTAGGATCTTTGTACATCAGGAATTGATTTGGCAAAGTTTTCAAGAGTAACAGAATAACGAATACTGTTTTCCATCACCTGAAGAGATTCCGGATATCCAGAGTGTCTAGTTTGTAGCCAGATTTCTTTAATATTTTGGACGAAAGTAGAATCGGCTCCCCCGTTAATTACTGAATGTATCGAAAGATAGATGGAAGCTTGTGTTGCTGGGCTTGGTAGTCTAGGTGAATTAATCTCAGCCCCGATATTACATGCTTTAATGATCAGCGCAAGTTGGTAGTTACGCAGGTAATGAGCTTGTTTAATTGCTTCAGAAAGCATGGGGTTTGAATAGAGACAAGAGGCTAAAGAAACTCTATCCGTGTATTTTAGTAAGGAAAAGATTTGTCTTCTCAGGAAGAGTTCCTTTTCACTTTTTAGTGGGGTCATCAAGTGTCGTATAGGTCGACAAGTAGGACATGAGGCACCTTCGTGTCGATGGCAAGAAAAATCTGAGAGCCCCCATCCCTTATGGGCAGCAATCATATCTACAAAAGCAAGCATAGAATCTAAGGGGATCTCTTCTTGAAGAGAAGGCTGCTCTTTTACTAGAGAACTTGTGTGAACTATTACTGAGCATGTTCGAGAAGAGGAAGGAGCGTCCTCGGTTTTTTGTGCAGAAGAGGTCTCTTTTGAAGATAGCTCTGGAGCAGAAAGCTCTTCAATAGGTGAGGGATGGGAGGATTCTTCTTCAAAATATTTTCGTTTTTTCAGAGGTAAGGAGCTTTGAGGAGTCGATTCGGGAGCTTTGCGTTTTTCTGGAGAAAAAGTTTGTGGAGCCTCTTTTCCTGTCTCATGGGAGAAGGTGAGAGGTGTTTTTTTCTGCAGTAAGCTTCTCAGTTCCTCGGAAGAAGAAGCTGCTTGGGAGGATCCACTTTCAGAGAAATCTCTCAGAGTAGATTTTATAGATAGAAGCTCTTGAGTTGACAATAGCTGGCAGCGCTGTAGGCGAGACTCCAGCTGGATATTAAGGCTTATCATAGCCTGAGCTATTTGAAGACAGTTTCGCGTAGTCTCTGCCATGACAGCGCTTAATTGGGAAGAGACGGCGTTTAAAACAACCAGATCATATTTTTCTAGTAAGGCAGAAGAAGATCTTTCTAAAGAAAAAAGGTACAAGTCTTGTAGAAGGTTGAATGTTTCTATAGTTTGTTGCCTTAGAGAGTCTGAAGGAGGATTTGTTGGCGCTGGCTGTGTAGGTGATAAGGGAGAGGGGCTTCTGCTGCTTAAAGGTGAGGGCATATAACTATTATTTTGAATTTTAAAACAACAATAATCTGTTTTGTGTTATTTAGTTTTCAATATTAATTAATTTTTATTGTTTTGTTTGTAAAATCAATCTTTTTTTTGAAAGGCGGAGCTTCCGGACATAGAAATACTGTTTTTTTGAGCAAACTCTAGAAACTCTTCGTGAAGAAGTTTGGTGATTTCTTTTTTAAAACATAGTTGATGTCGAGCTCTTACACTAGCTTTGCAAGGGATAAGTCGAATTTCCCATTTAGTATTGGAGCACAGAATAAGGCTGCAAACGCGCATTAAGAGATCCTTAGAAGGAACAAGTTTTCCTGAAGGAGTCTTTATCAATAAGTGCGCATGATCTTTCGATTCCATTATGGCTTGAACTGTAGCAAAGCTTGCGTTGGCCAAAAAGCATGCAAAAGATGTGGAGAAAGCTTTCTTGGAAACGTTACTGGATTTGACCTCTCCCTCTGTGGAGGAATATATACGTTGCAGTCTGGGAAGAAGTGCGATAAAAAGATTTTTCGTTAAAGCTTGTTTTAGAGTTCCTTCTGCATTAAGAGCGACTGTGAGGTTGTCCAGGGGCTTCGATAGCTTAGTTGTTCGCCATAAAGCTCTTATCGATTGGGTGAATGGAGCCTCGGGGCCTGCGGAGATAAGTTCTTCCATCAAGGAGTATATTTGGGCCTGTGTCCTTGGATTTGGTTGGTTAGGGGAGCAAATACTATCTCCAATATCACATTCTTCAAGAATTAGAGCTAGTTTATGATTGCGGAAGTACTCTCCATTCAAGAGTATTTGTTGCAGACTTTGATTGGAGGCTAAACAAGAAGCTAATCTGTCTAAAGAGGTGTGTTCCAGTAAAGTTTGGAGTTGACTTTTCAGTTGAGGTAGCTCTGTTTTTAGCGGGCTTAGCATAAAGTGAAAGGGGGTGCAGAAGGGGCAATGTGGTGAAGAATGATTCGGGCATTCAAAGTGCTGAAAATTAAGGGGTTTATTCTGTTGTACCAGCGTTAATAGGGCTTTGATGCTTTCGATGGGACATTGTGGAGAGGTTGCTTGGAGCGCTGACACGATAGTAGGTGCTGCTTGAGGAGTTAATGCTGGTAAAGGTTGGACAGAATAAAATAATGCGGGGTCATATTTTCGTTTTTTTAACGGAAGAGAACTACTAGTTTGTTCTTCCCTATCCTTTCGTTTTGAAGAGGATCCTCCACTTTCTTGTAAGTCTAATAACGTAGATTTTAATGAACTTAATTCCGTAGTAGTTAAAAGTTGGCAAGATTCCAGGCGGTTTTCTAAGGAAATATTGTTCAATATGATGGCTTTAGCTACAAGAGAACAACTCTCGGCTGTCTCAGTTACAAGGCGAGAGATTTGTTTGCCAAGAGCTTCGATAACTATAGGATCATGCTGCTCTATTAAATGAGATTGTAGTGAGGGTAGCTCAACTTTTCCTACTCGACTTATTTCCGCTGAGCAGTCTATTAATTCTTTTAATAGTAAGAAGGTTTTGGATATCCGATCTTCGATTGAAAGAGAGCTAGAAGCCTCTTCTGTTGTTGCTTTAGAAGGAGAGAGAGGGGAGGAAGGTTGAGGGGCTTGACTTCTTCTTAGTGGACTTGTCATGTTTTTTGTTGTGCTTCCTGTTTGTATTGTTAGAGAGTTAGTTGAACCGTTTAGCCAAAGAGCTGCTTCCACTCATTGTAATTTCATTTCTAGAAGCAAATATTGAAAAATCTTCGTCTATCATTTCAGCTTCCATGTCTAAGAAGTGAAGATAATCTCTACTTTTTATACTGGCTTTGCAGGGTAGAGTTTTAATTTTCCATTTTAAGTTAGAGCTGAGGATGAGGCAGCAAATGTGTTGTAGTAGGTTCTTAGAGGGTACAAGCTCTTTTGAAGGTGTCTCCGTCAATAAATAGTGAAAGCGTCTGTTTTGTATAATACCCTGCACTGTAAGAAAGGTAGCTTTGGCTAAAAATCTCCCAAAAGATTCAGAATAAATATTATCGGAGTAGTTTTTAGACTTTCTTCCTTTGGAGACAAAGAAATAAGATCGAGTTAGCCTAGGTAGGCTGTCCATAAATTGTTTCCTGGATAATTCTTCTAAAGAAGAGCCTGTTTCATCGGAAGCTATCGATAAGCTCTCTTCTTGATTTAAAAGTATTTCTGTTCTCCAAATAGCTCGAATTGCTTGGGTAAAGGGAGCTTCGGGCCCAGCGATGATTATTTTTTCCATGTCCTCATATATTTCTGCTTGAGTTTTAGGATTAGGCAGATTCGGAGAACAGATATCATCGCCTATGTCACATTCCTTTAGAATTAATGCTAGATGATGATTGGAGAGGGGCTTTGCTTCCAGTACCCCTTGTAAAAGCATCTTGTGCTTATAAAAACATTTCGCAACAAGATCTTTTGATGTGTATTTTAAAAGTTCACAAAGTTGCCCTCTTAGTTGTAGTTCTTCTGCAGATTTCACAGCTTTTGTCAGACAGGAGAGATGTTCGCAATGAGCACAAGAATCGGGAGAATGTTTAGGACAAACAAAACCTCCCCATCCTTCATTCCTTTCAATAATACCTAGTAGTATCTGGATAGTTTCTTCAGAGCAATTCAACGTGGAGGGTTTTATTTTAGCTAGGAAGGAGCTTTCTAATGTTTCTTCGAAGGTTATGTGTGCATAAAAGCGTTTTTTCACGGGCAGTTTGGAGGCCTCAAATTCTGCTTTCCGTTTTTTAGAAAACATTGTTGCTCTAGCTTCGTTTAGTTCCTCCACAATCAAAGAAATTTCTTGTCTAGTTAAAAGGTGACTTTGTTGTAGTCGATTTTCTAAGTTAATGCCCTGAGTTACTATAGATCGAGCAATTTGGAAACAGTTTTGTGCGGTTTTTTGGATGATTAGAGCTAGATGTTTTGCTGTAGCATCCAAAACGACAATATCAAATTTACTTTCCAAAGAAGCAATTAATCCCGATCGAGACGAGGATTCAGATTCTGCTGCTATAGATAAGTCTAGGATTTGTTTTAATAATTCGAATGTTTTTAGAACTTTTTCTTCTGTTGATGCTTCTCTGGTTGCTTGAGAAGATGTCGAGGTTGTTGGATCTGAGTAAGATGTTGAGGGAGTGGGATTGCTAAAAGGATCGGGACTTCCTATGGGTGAGGACATTAGGTCTTTTCTTTAACGTTTCTTTAATAAACAAGGAAACGTTATCTGGGATAGATGTCTTTTGTTTCAATTTAATTTAATTTTTTAATTTTTTATAAAAATTTTTGTTTTTTTTTGTTTGTCTTCTTTTTTTTTCTTTGAGAAGTGATTCTAGGGGCATTTTTTGTTCTTCATGTATGCGTGTTGAAGGATGTTTTAGTGCGATGAGACTAACAGAAATTTTTCATCCAATCCTTAGGATTTTTCCCTTCATAGCTACTAGAGAGTGCTTAAGGAAGTTAAGGAACTAGATCGAGATCGAAGAGAAAGCTCCTCATCGAAAGTATTTTCTATTGCAGTCTCTTTAGAACCTTCTTCTATCTTCTGCTTTGAGTGGGAAGGTTTTGGGTGTTCAAAGGTAGGAGAGTGTTGAGCAAAGAAAGAAAACAAACATGAAGAAATTGTGGCAAGAGTGAGACCGAGAAATCCTACTAAACCAATCTCCCATCTTTCTGGCGTAAACAACAGGCAAATTACAGAAGCCAACACCATTAAAGAAAGGACTACAAGGATCGCTAAAAAAGTCCGATTAGTCTTTTGTGTGGTAGAGGAGGAAGGAAATTCGCCACCGCTTGTTGTTTGTCGGTAGGAGCTGTTGAAATGTGGTGGCAAAGGACTCATGTGCTAACTTTCGCAATCTGGATAGATTAAATGCCAAGGGATGCTATCTTGTAAAGCTAAAAGAGAAGTGGCATAACTTTTCTCATAAAAGAGATACGCTATGCCCCAAGAACAGATTTACTTTTTCTTTTTAGGGAAAGCTATTTTGAATACGTCATCGTAATGGGAAACGAAATGTATTTTTAGTCCCTTTTTAAGATATCCAGGTAACTCGTCATAATCTCTCTGATTGTCCTCAGGGAAAATTAACGTCGTCAGCTGAGATCTTCTTGCTGCTATTAACTTTTCTCTTATGCCACCGACGCCCAACACTCTACCAGTTAAAGTAAGCTCTCCCGTCATTCCTAAGTTTTTCAGTACAGGAATCCCTAAAAGAAGAGAAAGTAAGGAGGTGACCATAGTCACTCCTGCCGAAGGCCCATCTTTGGGAGTAGCTCCCTCAGGAATGTGAATATGCACTTGTGATTTGTTAAAGAAGGTAAATCCTGGAGCGTACTTGTCTAGGGCGCTATTGAGATAGGTCCATGCTATGCGAGAAGATTCCTTCATTACATCTCCAGCTTGACCGGTCAATTGCATTTCTGTCTTATCAGAAGGTACATGAACACTTTCAATATACAGGGTAGCCCCACCCATAGAAGTCCATGCTAGTCCTGTAGCAACCCCTATAGGTGGGTGTTCATAAAACCTATCACTGGAAAACAGAGGTTTCCCTAAGTAATCGGATAGGCCTTGGGAGGTGATGCGATGTTGTTTTCTTTTTGGTTTAGGCTTTTCCTCTTCCTGAACGATTTTAAAAGCTACTTTCCTGAGGATCTTTTTAATATTGCCGTCCAAAGTTCGTACTCCAGATTCCCTAGCATAATTATTGATCATCATCTTTATAGCCTCAGGTTGAAAGACTACATCATCAGCTTTTAACCCCATTTCTTTTCGAGCTTTTGGAATCAGATATTTAGTTGCAATCTGTTGCTTCTCTTCCAAAATGTAGCCAGACAATCGTAAGATCTCCATTCGATCTAAAAGAGGCTCAGGAATGGAGTCTAGGACATTCGCTGTGAGGATGAACAGAACGTTAGATAAATCTACTCGAACATCCAAGTAATGATCTAGGAAATCCTTGTTTTGCTCAGGATCTAAAACTTCTAGAAGGGCAGAGGCGGGGTCCCCGTGATAACTGGACCCAATTTTGTCTACTTCGTCAATCATGATCACAGGATTCATGGTTTGGCTCTGTTTTAGCGCTTGAACCATTTTGCCTGGCATAGACCCAATGTATGTTCTGCGATGCCCTTTAATCTCCGCTTCATCCCGCATGCCCCCTACAGAGAAACGGAAGAATTTTCGGTGCAAAACTTTAGCAATGCTCTTGCCTATGCTGGTTTTTCCTACCCCGGGAGGCCCTACAAGGCAAATAATGCTGCCTTTTAATCCATCAGAAAGTTTGCCCACGCTAATAAGCTCCAGGATGCGTTGTTTGATATCCTCTAGGCCATAATGATCTTTATCTAAGATTTTTTCGGCCTTCTTTAGGTCGTGGTAATCCTTGCTCTGAACTCCCCAAGGGATAATGGTGAGCCAATCTAGGTAGTTGCGGCATACAGCATACTCGGCCGAAGAAGTGTCCAAAGTTTGCAATTTCTCTATTTCTTCGTGGATGACGTCCATAGCATAGTCAGGAACAGTGCGCTTTTTTAATCTTGCCATGAATCGATCAATGTCAACAGCTTTATCTTCCTTTTCGAGACCCAGTTCTTTCTTTATCGTTTTTAATTGCTCTTTTAAGAAAAACTCTTTTTGAGTTTTTGTGATAGTTGCTTCAATTTTTTGGTTAATGCTTCTTTGTAGTCTACTGAGATCTAACTCCTTTTTTAGAAGGACAAGAGCTTTATCTATTCTGTCATGCATATCAACAGTCTCTAGAATCTCTTGGAGTTCCTCCCTAGTAGCTGTTGTTAAGGCGACAGAAAAATCAGCTAGTTTGCTGGGCTCTGTAAAATCTGAGTGACCCAAAAAAATCTGCAATTCTTCTTTGAAGAGCGGATTAAGTTTAAGGAGCTCTTTGATGACGGAAACTATGTTGACTGAGTAAGCTTTAAGTTCTTCCGTTAGTTCTTTGTTGTCTGGATGGTAGGAGACCCGTGCTTTAAGGTGTTTGTCTTTTACAGGCTCTTCGATGCGTATGCGTTCTTCAATGCTCAGAAGAACTTGAGCGCTACCACTTTCTATTGGCATAATTCGCAAAATTCTTGCCAATACTCCAACTCGATATAGCTTGTTGAAATTTACTTTTAAGATGTCTGCGTTTTCTTTTTTTGTGAGGGCTAATCCGATGTATTTTTGAGAAGATTTCGCCAACATCTGTAGCACTTCGTAATAAGGGCCAGATTCAATTAGGACCGGAGCTGCCATGCCAGGGAAAAAAGGACGCTTGTTAAGCGGGAGTATAAAAAGCTCCGAAGGGAGGTGTTTTTTAGCTGCTTTCTCTTCTACATCTTCGTTTTCGCTTTCATCTAAAATTTTCTCGATCTCAGATGAACTAGTATCTTGAAATTCTTGGGTGTCTTTTGAATCGTCAGAATTCACTGTTACCTACACGAATTAATTGCCTCTAAAGTACAGAGGTTAGCATATCCGGATTTTTTTTATGAAAGAAAGGAAGAATGGAAAAAAGTCTTGGGAGTGCCTTTTAAGAGTAAAATTTTGATTTTGATTAGGGTTGATTCTGAGAGTCTTAGTGTGGGTCTCGATTTTTATGGAGGAAGTAGTAATTAATATTTTAGTGGCTTGGAAAACGAGTTTTTTTAGTTTTATTTTTATGATTCTGTCGTGTTGTTCTTAAACGAAACTTTCATTATGATTCTTTCCTGCAAGTCTCTAATTTTCTTACTATGAAGGTATGCAAGTTTTACTATTAGACTCTTCGGGAGAGAAGCAGTTTGTTGCTTATTCAGAAGATTTTTACGAAGTAACCGTCTCTTCAATGTCGCAAGAGAAGGATGGATCCCACTTTATGAGTGGCTTTGTCCGATCTTTGGGTAAACAGCCTTCTTTGATCGGTGTTTGTAAGGGGCCTGGTAGATTTTCTGCTCTTCGTCAAGGCGTTGCTTACGGGCTAGGATTATCTCTTGGACTAGGGATTCCTATTTTGGGGTGGTCTGCCGTAGAATCTTTTGTCCCTTCAGAGGACGGAGTCTTTTCTGTCTGTATTCCTGTAAGTAAAAGAGAGGCTTACCTCTGTGTGCGAGAGCTTCGGGGAGAGGTTGTAGAAAGTTTGGTTGATCCAAAGGTAGTCCCCTCAAGGGATATTTTTGATTTTTGTAGAAAAAATGGTTCAACTCGCATCTTCTGTTCTAACAAAAGTTTTTTTGAAGAAGTGCCGCGTGGAGTAACGGTAAGCATAGAAAAACCAGATTTTTCTAGAGTGCTCTTTCTTTTGAGATCCAGATGGGAAAGAGGAGAAGTAGAGGACTCCCTTGAGCTAGATTATTCCGGATCATCGCCTTTTTAAGGGGGTTTTGGGGTGAACTAACTCTTGAAGGGTAATGATATTGATGATACAATTTGCCGCGAACCGCTCTTGACAAAAGTTGTTTTTTGTGAGGAGATTGGGGCGATAGTTGTTTTTGAATCTATTGTAAGGTTATCGATGCCAAGTGTTAAAGTGAGAATTGGTGAGCCAATAGATAAGGCTCTTCGAGTTTTGAAAAAGAAAGTTGATAAAGAAGGGATCATGAAAGCGTCCAAAGGACACCGTTTTTATGATAAGCCATCCGTGAAGAAGAGAGCGAAGTCTAAGGCTGCAGCAAAGTATCGTAGCCGTTAGTTTTGACATAAAGCTTGGTTTGGGAGTTTATGGACTATTACTCTGTATTGGGTGTAGAGAAGAGCGCTTCTGCGGAAGAAATAAAAAAGGCGTACAGGAAACTAGCGGTCAAATATCATCCGGATAAAAATCCTGGGGACGCAGAGGCGGAAAAGCGCTTCAAGGAAGTTTCTGAGGCATACGAAATTTTGAGTGATCCTAAGAAAAGGGAGTCTTATGACCGCTATGGGAAAGATGGTCCTTTCGCTGGCGCTGGAGGGTTCTCTGGTGGGGGCTTCAGTAATATGGAAGACGCCCTCAGAACCTTCATGGGAGCCTTCGGTGATTTAGGTGGCGGTGGAGGCTCTATCTTCGATAATCTTTTCGGTGGCCTAGGCGGCGATGCTTTTGGAGGAGATGTCTCTAACGCCTCCAGAGGTGCTAGCAAAAAAGTTCATATCAAACTAAGTTTCGAAGAAGCCGCGCGAGGAGTAGATAAAGAACTGGTCATATCAGGATACCAGGCTTGTAACTCCTGTGATGGGTCGGGAGCATCTACTAAAGATGGTGTCAAGACCTGCGGAAAGTGTAGGGGCTCTGGGCAGGTTGTGCAGACCAGAGGGTTCTTCTCAATGGCTTCTACATGCCCAGAATGCGGAGGAGAAGGGAAAGTAATCATAGATCCTTGTAAAAATTGCAAAGGACAAGGGCGCATCAAAGATAAACGTCAGATCTCCGTTCATATCCCTGCTGGGGTAGACTCCGGTATGCGGCTAAAGATGGATGGCTATGGTGATGCAGGAAAAAATAAAGGGCCTTCAGGAGATCTTTATGTTTGTATTGACGTAGCTTCACACCCAGTCTTTGAAAGACAAGGGGATAATTTGATACTAGATCTCCCCATAGGTTTTGTTGACGCAGCTTTGGGAATGAAGAAAGAAATCCCTACCTTGCTAAAAGAAGGAACCTGCCTATTAACTATACCCGAGGGTATTCAAAGCGGTACAGTACTAAAAGTTCGTGGGCATGGCTTTCCCAATGTTCATGGAAGGGGCAAAGGGGATTTACTCGTTCGAGTATGGGTAGAGACGCCTCAAAGACTTTCAGATGAACAGAAAGATTTATTGAGAAAATTTGCTTCTACAGAGAAGGCTGAAAATTTCCCTAAGAAGCGGGGCTTCTTGGACAAAATTAAGAGCTTTTTCTCTGATTTTGCTGTGTAACAACATAAAGTAGATTTCTGAGGGGGTAGAATGCTGATAAAAGAGGGGATTCGATCTTCCTTAATCGAAGCCATCGAGATCCTATATCGTGTGCGCTTGGCCGAAGAGAAAATGTTCAAACTTTCGCGGCAAAGTGATTCAGGAGGAACCTTCCAATTGTCCTGCGCTGGACATGAACTAGTTGGAATTTTAGCTGCTAAACATCTAAGAGCTGGAAAAGACTGGTTTTTCCCTTACTATAGAGATCAAGCCCTTCCTTTAGCGTTAGGGTGCTCCTTGAAAGAAATATTCGGTTCCTTCTTAGCCAGGGATATACCTAACCACTCCTCTGGGCGTATGATGCCCTATCATTATTCTCATAAAAAGTTTCGTATCTGTTGTCAGTCCAGTATAGTAGGCTCTCAATTCTTACATGCTGCAGGAAGGGGCTGGGCTGTAAAAAATTCTAATACAAGTGAAGTTGTTTACGTGTCTGGAGGAGAAGGAGCTACGTCTCAAGGGGAGTTCCATGAGATGTTGAATTTTGTTTCTTTGCACCATCTTCCAGTTGTTACAGTGATTCAAAATAATCAATGGGCGATATCTGTTCCTTTTGAAAAACAGTGTGGAGCTAATCTGGCTTCCCTAGGGCGTTGTTATAATGATTTGTCGGTTTATGAAGTTTCGGGTACTTCCTACCGTGACTTGGATATAGTTTTTTCCCAAGCAGTAAGGGATGCTAGGTTGCATAGTAGGCCTGCGCTTATTATTGCAGAAGTAGCTCGTTTGCAGGCTCATAGCAACTCGGACAATCACGAAAAATACCGTACAGCTCAGGAACTCTCTATACTTCAAGAATCTAGAGATCCTCTTTCTATTTTAGAAGATGAAGTGCTTTTAAAAGGAGAGGCCTCTAGAGAAGATCTTCTAAAAATACAGAGTAGCGTGAAACAAGAAGTAGAAGAAGCTGCGTCGGAAGCCTTGTTGATGCCCTTCCCCGGTAGAGGGACCGCGGCTCTTCATGTTTATGCCCCACCTGTGGATGCCCTTATCGATTACGAAGTAGATTTCCCAGAGAGTGAGCCTAAAACTATGCGGGACGCTATAAGGGAAGCTATTGTGGAGGAAATGCAAAGGGACGCTGGAGTTATTGTTTTTGGTGAGGACGTCGCAGGCGATAAGGGTGGAGTTTTTGGCGTTACTAGAGGGCTAACAGATGCTTTCGGTGAAAATCGTTGCTTCAATACTCCATTAGCAGAAGCAACTATCATAGGTACTGCTATAGGTATGGCCTTTGATGAAATTCATAAGCCTATAGCTGAAATTCAGTTTGCTGATTATATTTGGCCGGGGATTAATCAGTTGTTTGGAGAAGCCTCTAGCATACATTATCGCTCCGCAGGTGAATGGGAGTGCCCTATTGTCATCAGAACGCCTTGTGGAGGATATATACAGGGAGGCCCCTACCATTCTCAAAGTATCGAAGGGTTTTTAGCTCATTGTCCAGGAATAAAGGTTGCGTATCCTAGCAATGCTGCTGATGCAAAAGCATTAATGAAAGCCGCTATCAGAGACAGAAACCCTGTAGTTTTTATGGAGCACAAGGCTTTATATCAGCGTAGAATCTTTAGCTCGAGAGCGGTATATTCCAGCAATTATGTTCTTCCTTTCGGCAAAGCTGCTACAATTCAAGAGGGAGAGGACCTTACAGTAGTTTCTTGGGGAATGCCGCTAGTGCTGTGTGCTGATTTGTTATCAGAGTTACAGTCTCTAGGAATATCAGTAACCCTCATAGATTTGAGAACCTTGGTACCCTGGGATTCGGCAACGGTTATAGAGTCTGTAAAGAAAACAGGAAAACTTCTAGTGGTTCATGAGGCGCCAGAAGTGTGTGGTTTTGGAAGCGAAATAGTTGCTGTTGTCGCCGAAGAAGCAGGAATGTATCTTGACGCTCCTATACGTCGACTATGTGGCCTTAATACTCCTGTTCCTTACTGCAAGACATTAGAAAACGAAGTGCTCCCTCAAAAAGACAGGATACTCTCAGGAATTAAAGATTTAGCAGAGTTCTAAATAATGAGACATCCCCTCACTTTAGAGCGGAATATTTTAAAAACTGGAGCTTTTATCTCCAGTCGTATACGGCATCTATACTGATAGACTTCACGTGGTGGTTTCTAAGTTGTTCTAGCTCCACTGCGTATAATAATGCTAAGAAACATAAGTTTCTCCAATCAGCTCTCTCTGGATGGGTTCTAGGGCATAAGTTAATACCTAACAGTTCTTGTAAGTGTAGATCCGAAACCCCTCGCATATGAGCAAAGGCTATCAGTTTTGAGTTCGACTGAACCAAGTCTGTGAATATTCGTTCTGCTTCTGGAGAAGATACTAAGTCTCCTTGGGTGGTTTTGGGATCTAATTTTTGAGATAAATCCAAGAAGAAGATATACTTACCCGAACTTTTTGTTCCTTTAGGGGTTTCCCAGGCACAAACGTCGTCTGAAAGGCCCGGTCGATTTTGCATTTCTCGCAAAATTTTGTCCTTAAAGCCCGTAGGTAAAAGAGATAGGTATTGATTTTGTTTGCTATGAACGCTATCAGGAGCACCACTATTAGAAACTAGCACAGTAGCAGAAGACTCCTCTATAGGCCTATTTCTTATGGATCTAGGCGTTTCTCGTAAAAAGATAGTAAAGGGGCGAGTTTTATGGGCTATCTCAGAATATTTATCAGCTTCAATTCCTCCTTCAGTATCGCAGAAACTAAAAATAGCATATTTCTCTGCTAGAAGCTTGTTTAATTCTCCCTCTGGCTCAGTTTCTAAAAGAGGGACTTGCCAGGAAGACGGCGTGTATCGAGCTGGAAGCCAGGAGGAAGTTAAAGGAATAGATGTTAAATCCTTTAACGTAGAAGGGAACTCTTTTTTATAAGCATCTATTCCAGCCAAAGAGATTAAAAGTACAACAAGCCCAACACCTAGAACTATAAGTCCCACAGGTACAGATATAGATGCTGAAATCAAGTAAATTGCAGCAGAAATAAGTTCTAAGGAGGAAAGTAACCCAATGGTTATTAGGACGATTTTCGAAATATCAAACACGCTCGTGGCAACGCGTTTATTATTATCTAGAAAGTTTGAGGGCCTTACGCTCGCACTTTCTAGAGGTTGAGAAAAGACTGGGGGTATTTGTGTTGTCATAGCGATACCGAAAATATATCTTTGTTTATACGAATTTTCAATTTTTTCTATCTCATTACCAATCTGAATCTGATTTAGGTTCTTCTTTGGAAGGCTCTTTGGGAGATGAGGTAGAAGGTTCTCCTTCTTTATCGATTTTCTCTGAAAGTTTTTGTCCAGCTTTCACTAGAACTTTGCTGGTAGCTCTTCCAAGCTTTGCTACCATACCCTTTTTCTTCTTGCCATCTCCTCCTCCCTTTTCATCTAAAGAGAATGTTGATGCGGAGATAACGACAGAAGATCCTGCTTGTAATTGCAAAATTCGTGAAAGTTTATCTGCTAATTTTTCCAATGATGCGGCAGAATCAACTCCTGTTTCAGAAAGATAAACAAGTTTCCTTTCCAAGATTGTGTTTAAAATTTTAAGCACATCTTCTCTAGATAAGAGGATGTCAAAGGCTTTGGAAATAAGCTCATCCACAATTTTGTTTCTTTGATCCAAGGACATCTTTTCTGGAGATGTTCTAATGAAAAGATCCGATGATAAATCTTTTGGGGATAAAGAAGCGAATATGTTTTGAGTTTGTTGGGAACACTTACTTATTAAAGCCAAGACTTCTTGTTTCGATTTTGAAAATATTATTTGTCCACATAAAGCTTTCCCCGAGAATGAAAGCAAGGTAGATACTTGTTCATTCAAATCGTAGAGAGTCATTTCTTCAGTTGACTCAGGAGTTCCAGTTAATGTGGTTGTTAGTGGAGCTTCCGTAACGACAGGGGCTGTTACAACGGGCGCAGGTAGAGGAGCTGTTGGTGGCGTAGGCGTTGTAACTACTGGTGTGCGAATGAGTGTAGGAGCTTCCGTAACGACGGGGGCTGTTACAACGGGCGCAGGTAGAGGAGCTGTTGGTGGCGTAGGCGTTGTAACTACTGGTGTGCGAATGAGTGTAGGAGCTTCCGTAACGACAGGGGCTGTTACAACGGGCGCAGGTAGAGGAGCTGTTGGTGGCGTAGGCGTTGTAACTACTGGTGTGTGAATGAGTGTAGGAGCTTCCGTAACGACAGGGGCTGTTACAACGGGCGCAGGTAGAGGAGCTGTTGGTGGCGTAGGCGTTGTAACTACTGGTGTGCGAATGAGTGTAGGAGCTTCCGTAACGACGGGGGCTGTTACAACGGGCGCAGGTAGAGGAGCTGTTGGTGGCGTAGGCGTTGTAACTACTGGTGTGCGAATGAGTGTAGGAGCTTCCGTAACGACAGGGGCTGTTACAACGGGCGCAGGTAGAGGAGCTGTTGGTGGCGTAGGCGTTGTAACTACTGGTGTGTGAATGAGTGTAGGAGCTTCCGTAACGACAGGGGCTGTTACAACGGGCGCAGGTAGAGGAGCTGTTGGTGGCGTAGGCGTTGTAACTACTGGTGTGCGAATGAGTGTAGGAGCTTCCGTAACGACAGGGGCTGTTACAACGGGCGCAGGTAGAGGAGCTGTTGGTGGCGTAGGCGTTGTAACTACTGGTGTGCGAATGAGTGTAGGAGCTTCCGTAACGACAGGGGCTGTTACAACGGGCGCAGGTAGAGGAGCTGTTGGTGGCGTAGGCGTTGTAACTACTGGTGTGCGAATGAGTGTAGGAGCTTCCGTAACGACAGGAGCGGTTACGACAGGAGTAGGTTTAAGTGTTGGAGCTGAGGGCTCCGTAGGAACCAAGGAGGGTCGAGCTGGCTTAGGTGTTTCAGGAGCTTTCTTCTCGGGGAGAGAAGTTTCTTCTTCTTCCGGGGTAGTAGAAACTTCTTCAACTGGAGCTTGCTGCATTTTTCTTGGGGATCGTCCAGGTGCTGAAGCTAGCAAAGCTGAAATAGCAGAAGCTTCTGTCGGAGATACTTTAGGTGCCTCAGGCTTATCTTCTTCTTTGGCTTTAGTTTCTGCCGGCTTTTTCTTTTGTTTAGCTTTTAATCTTTCCTGAAGTTTCTCTTTCGCTTGTTCTATTAATTTGCTTACTTCTGACTTGCTGGAGTAAAACTGGACAGTTCTATCTGCGGGAATATGTTCTAAGAGAGGGAGCTCTTCAAAGAAACTTTTTTGTGGAATAGGTTTTTGAGGATCTCTGAGGTATTCCTTAACTTTTGCATAAAGTTTAGGATCTCTTTCTAAGATCCTTCTGGGCAAATGATTGACTCTAAAGTGTGCGACTTCTGGCTGAGCATAGAGGTTTAGTTGTATAGCGTGTAGTAGAGCCAGTAAGCAAAGGTTTTCTCGTTGAACCTGATTTTTTATGGATTCGTGCATCCCTAATAAAGGCAATTGCAGAGTTCTAATCTTATTCTGGATAGCAACAGAGAATATGGCTGTATAGGTTTGAACAAGCTTTTTGAATAAAGAAGAGCTAGTCTTTTCCTCAAAATCATCGTTTATGACGAGGATGAGCTTACCTAAGTGATTGCGCAGTTCCTTTGGAATAGCAACTGTAGCAACTTCTTCTTGGGATAGTTGGGCTGTAGAAGAGAGAGCTTGAGTTAGCAGTTCTTCTGTAAGATTTTCTGTAATAAATACGGGTTGTTCATCTAGGGAGATAATGTCTTTTTTCTTTGTTAAAATTAATCCGTCAACTTCTCTAGCTAGATTTGGTATTTCTCTTTTGGTTAGACGACAATCACGGAAGAAGATGGTGTGATATTTCCAGTCGTCTCGGGGTACTTCAAAAAGTCTGGCTAAGAGTGCGCAAGCGTCATAGTCTGGGTCTCCTGAAATTCCTGGAGCGGAGACAGTATAAGGTTGTAGAACTTGACTTGTGTATTCTGAAGAGAAATCTTCAAGTTCTGGCAGTTGCCATAGCTGAGGAGCGAAGTAAAGTGGAAGATCTCTGGTATGTGCTGGATGCAGCTCTTTGGGCAATACTCCTGGAGGGAAGATTTTGGGTCTGGCGTCAATAGCGAGCAGGTAGAGTAACAGTAGAACAGCTCCGACGCTAAAAACGACAGACCCTATAATAGCAGAACCGAAAGCAAAGTAACAGGCGGCCATCACAAATAATTTTGTAGCCGAAACAAGACCAACAACTATTAGCGCTATTTTCGTTATATCTCGGTTAGTAAGAGGGAGATTTTTTTTTGCTAAATGTTCTGCTAAAGATGGCTTTTTAGATAAACTTGTTGTTGGATTCGCAGATGAACCAGATGTTACGGCAGAAGTCATTGTGACGCTCTATTGTTTAATTTTCACCAAAAACTGTGAGCAGGATAGCATAAAGCTAGTTATGATGAAATTAAAGAGTTAATAATAAACCTTTTAAAGGTGTTTCTTTGGGGTTGTCAATGTGAATTTCTTTGAGCGTTTCTTTTTGACTGTCAGAGAGTTGAGAAATAGCTTTAAGCAAGGGGAAAACTTTCATAAGTTCCCAACTTTTCTCGCCTATATTCACTGGTTTAGGGATGTTATCCCCTAACAGTTGTATGTGGAGTTCGTTAATTTTGTATTCAAAACATAACACGAATAGTTCTAGGTAATTTTTTTCGAAAGAAGCAAAAAGTTTAGAAAACATCATCAACTCACTTAACTCTGCATTTTCTCCGGAGGGCTTTTCTAGATCTTCTAGTGTAGTTTCTACTGTAAAGATGAGATGGCTAGCTCTAGGAGGAAGACCTTTTGCAGGTTCCCATGATAAGATTCTGTATTCACTGGGAGTCATTTTATCTATTGGAGATTTTTTTATTTGATTCCAAATGAAGCTAGAAATAGCGGCTATGCATGAGTGGGTTCTGGCGCAGTTTCCCTCTTTTTCAATGGAGGGAATTATGGAAAAAAGGAATGCTGCTCGGGGATGGGTTTGTTTGCAATCAAAAGGATGACCTTTATGCAAGCATAGGCGAGTGTTACTTTTATTATGCGTGAGGGTAATTTGATTTGCAAATCTGAGCGAACCATGACCTGGTTCCCAGGAATCGATATTATATTCTCGTAGCAAAGTGATAGTACTTTCTATTGAATAAGGTTGTTTTTTTTCCAGGCGTATCTTCCCGCAGCTGAGAAGAGATAGAGCAGCGATTACAACAATTAGTATTAAAGAGATTGTGAGAGCAGACGCCAATGGCAAGGGTATATTTAGGAATATTGATGCTAGAGGAAGAGATGCAGCTAGTATGAGCAATACAATGTGAAGAACGGTGTAAGTGTTTTCCTTTGTAGAGCTTTTACAAGGTGTCTGAGAGGTGTGTGGAAGGTGTGGGGTGCATGGGATCATGAGAACAACCGTTGGTTACATTTTTGATATAGGTTTTCCAGACAATGCCCAGCATAGACATGGACAGAGTGTAACAGCCTATTACAAGAGTGGATAAATCTGGAAGAGCGATTTCTTTAAAAAGAGGAAGCGTTTTTAGAAATAAATAATCCAATATTTTAGCCGACAGGTTGTTAGAGAAGTTGTAAGCCAGGGGTAGACCGGTAAATATGGCGAAAAAAGATGAAAAAAATAGCGGATAAATGAGTGGGGAGACGATGATGCTGTAGAATATGCCGCTGAGAGTTATTTTCCCGAAATAAGAGATTATAACGGGGAAAAGAAGTATCTGGGATGAGACTGTCAAAGAGAAAGAAGACAAACAGTAATCATAGATAAGCTTTAATAACGATGCCCCCTTGATTTTGGTTGGGGAGATCCTTGTCGTTTTGTAAGCCCATCGTTTTAAGAAGTAAGAAATCGTTGGAGAGAACAGCAGGATGCCGCCGGTGGAAAGAAAGGTTAAGATAAAGCTGGCAGAGTTTGTGGGAAACAAGCAAGAGCAGACAATAATACTGAGCCCCAATCGATTGAAAGAAGAGCAGTGTCCTTTGGTGAACAAAGATAAAGTAGACAGGGATGCGCTCATCCAAGCTCTGACGGTAGATGGAGAAAAAGGGAGTATTCCGAAAAACAGCGTCAAACCCAGCAGGATGGTCATTTGACGTATTTTTGTGGGAAGAAAAAATGTTATAAGAGAAAGGATTTCTTTAAAGATGAAGAAATGGAATCCTGAAACCACTAATATATGAGAGATGCCTAGGAGACAGAATCTTGTTTGTAATAATTTGTTTGGAGGTTTTCCAAAGAGAAGAGTTTGTAAAAACTGAGACGCCAAATTTTCTTCTTCCCTTGGTAGGATTTTTTTGATTAGAAAGGTTCTGAGGCGACTCCTAGTTAGTAATATTTTGTGAATAAAGCTTTTATTAGATTTAAATTTTAATCTGGGTATATCATCCACCGGCTTTTTCGATACTTTTTGATGAAAGAGTTCAGGAGTAGCAAAGATAAAGCCTTTTGCGAGTTTTGTTTTTACTTTCAGAGATTTTTCCTTATAGGAAGTTTTCTTGTTATGCTGAAGGAAAGGATTGTTGCTTGGGCAAGCAACGTTAAGGCTTAAAGGAATAAAGAAAGAAACGATTAGGCAGCTTTTAAAAGTTTTTGAGCGTAATTGTAGAGTGAATGGTGTCATTGCCAGTAGTAGTAGTGTTGCAATATCAGGAAGTGTGCTGGAAATAGTTCCCGACAGCCAGTGTAGCGCAATAATGAAAAGAAAATTCGAGTTATAAAAAGTTTCTAAGGACCACTTAAAAGTTCTACTAAAATGGAGGACTTCTTGGTGTGCTAGAGATAGCAAGGGCATGGTAAAGTAAGCTTCGAAACGAGGATTGTTGGATTGGAAGACTCATTTTTTTTCGATACATTATCTATCTCAGACTTAAAGAAGCAAGAGTCTTGGGAAGCAATATTGTCTAAGGTGCCATTATTGCCTAGAGGATGGTTCGAGTTAGCGGGTCTTAGTCATAAGGAGCGGTTAGAGTTATGTTGCCAGTTTTGGCTTTCTCGATTGGATCTTTCGACAGAAGCGCTGTCTTTTATTATGGAGTTTTTTTCGACCCTCGATGCTTTGGAGGTGTTTGCTTATAGAATCTCTTCGTTGAGTCCTTTCCAGCCCTGTCTATTATATCTTGGAAAGGAGGGTAAAAATAGTTTTGTGGGATATCCGCCTGTGCAACCTTCGGGTTGTGTCCCTTCTTTTTGTGGGGACAGAGTGTATGCAAATTTTTTCTATATTCATGATGGGTTTGGAAATTTCGAAGATAAAGGAATTTTGTCTACAAAAGACTTGGCTAAAGCTAGTCAAAAGCTGCGCAAGCTCCTCATAGAAGAAGGAAAGTTTGATGAAACTGAAGACTGCTATTCTTTGGGAGTGTTTCCTTTTTATGAGGGAGCTTCGCCAGATAATTATCAATGCTTTTTGGTCAACCCTGAGGTTTGTAAGAGTCTTCCTTCTCCTAATATGTTTTTTTCGAAAGATAATTTACATGGAGCAGGAGATGTCTTGCTTGGCATAAAACCTTTTTTTTCGGAAAACTATCATTACTCTTCGTTTTTAGATTGGTTCAAGAAGTATTTACTAGGAGAAATCTTTTATAGTGATTGTTAAGGGATAGATGGGTGCTGAAGATATTTGCAATGAGTGTAAGACCGTAGTGTTGAAGGTATTGAATAAAAGTGGAATGCATGTGCGTCCTGCAGGGACAATAGTACGTCTGTTTGAAGGAAGTGATTGTGAGGTAACATTCACTTACGGAGGAGAAACTGTTAATGCTAGAAGCGTTATGAGTATTCTTATGTTGGGGATTCCTTGCGGAGGAGAAGTTGAAGTGCATTTTCGAGGGAAAGGAGCTGAAGAGCTAGCAGCTAAGTTACAAGATGTGTTTGCTAGGAAGTTTGATGAAGAATGAGTTGAGGTGTATGGGTGATAATAGTCTTTTTGAAGAGAAGCGCTTTCAAGGAACCTCTATAGTTTCTGGAATTTCTATTGGCAAAGCAAATTTTTTATCCAAAACAGAAGCTTGTATTAGTGAGCTTACTTTGCCTCAGGAGGAAGTTGAACACGAAATTAATAGGTATTACAGAGCATTAAAAAATTCTGGTTCAGATATCGCGGCTCTTAAGGAACAAAATAAAGGGGAGCAAGGGTATGCGGAAGTTTCTGCTATTCTCCAAGCTCATTTGGAGATTATTAAAGACCCCCTGATAACAGAAGAAGTTGTAGATACGATTCGTAAGGATAGAAAAAATGCAGAGTACGTCCTTTCCTCGGTTATAGATCGTATAGAGGAGAAGATGGTTAGTTCTCACAAGGGCAGTGTTATTGTGGAGAGGCTGCAAGACATTCAGGATGTTTCTAATCGCATTATTGGGCATTTATGTAGTAATCGCAAGGATGATATAGGTGAGGTAGGGCAGAACTATATTATTTTTTCTAGAGAGTTGATTCCCTCGGATATTGCAGGGGCAAATTCATCCTACATTAGGGCTTTTGTTTCATCGAGGGGGTCTGCAACCTCGCATGCTGCTATAGTAGCAAGAGCTAAGGGGATACCTTATGTTGCAGGCATTCCTTTAGTTTCTTGGGAAGCTATGGAGAGATATCATGGTTCGATGGTTATCGTTGATGCTGTGGATGGTGAGGTGATTTTTGATCCAAGGCCAGCAACTTTAGAGTCTTACTATGAAAAAAAACGCCTGTGGGAAGAAGCTAGGGGTGTAGACCGTTGCTCGGCAGATGTGACGCATACGCATTTAAAAATTTCTGCAAATATAGAGTGTATGCAAACATTGCGTTTGCTGCAAAAAAGCTTTCCTCAAGTTGCTGTAGGGCTGTTTCGTTCAGAGTTCCCTGTTCTTGAAAATATCAATAACTTTAGTTTTTATAAGCAGTTGCAACTTTATAAATTGTTGGCGTCGCACAAAGCTTCTACACCTTCAGTTTTGCGCTTATTTGATTTTGGTGGGGATAAGGTGTATGAGGGGTTCTTGGGGTCAGAGACGGAGCGATCATTGCGTTGGTTGATGCGTCACCCAGAAGTTTTAAATGTGCAGTTGAAGGCTGCTTTGTTAGCAACAGCTTCAGGGCCTCTTAGGATATTAATACCATGGGTTTCGGATATAAGCGAGTTTAGGTTCATTAAAGATCGTATGTTAGAACTTATAGAAGATTGTCAGCAAGAAGAGCCTGAGTGTTCTTTGCAAAAGATTTCTTTGGGATGCATGGTGGAAGTCCCTTCTATGATTTTTTTGATGGAAGAGTTCGTTCAAGAAAGTGATTTTTTTGCTATTGGAACCAATGATTTATCCAGAAATGCATTGATTATTGATAGAGAGTGCATGAATTATCCTCATTTAGAAGCTCCCTTACATCCTGCTGTGATTCGTATGATTTCTCGTGTCGTCAAGTTAGCAAAAAGTGCCAATAAGGCAGTATGTGTTTGTGGAGAGGTAGCTAGTGATCCTGTGTTTATTCCTCTTCTTGTAGGGCTAGGTGTTCAAGAGGTTTCTGTTTCTTTATCCGCTATCGATGAAATAAGATCGGTAGTGTCAAAAATAGATTTGGTTGAATGTCAAAGGCTAGCAGAAAAAGCTTTGGAAGCTGTCTGTGTGGAAGATCTTCCAGAGCTTTTTCAAAAGAAGATTAGAGCATAAAGACAACCAAAGACGTTGTTTTGAAGGGATTATTAGCTCCAAAGCTAGTGCTTCGGCTGGTTTCTAGAAAGGGAAAGCTGTCGGATTTAAGATTTCATTGTTTGTTTCTAGAGATTCTCGAGCGTTTTTGTAAGCGGCCTTAATTAGATCTTCCAAGCATTCTGGGTCTTCTGGATCCATACAGTCGGGCTTAATAGATATATCTATAAGGTCTCCTTTACCGTTAAGAGTAATTGAGACCAGACCGTTCCCAGCAGATCCCTCTACACGCTGTTCCTTCAAAGAAGCTTCCATTTCTCGGAAACGTTGCTCCATTAATTTAGCTTCTTTTTTTTTCTTAGCAAACCCGCTACCCATAATTATTTTCCTTTTGTAAGTATTCCTGAAAACTCAACAGAGGCGAATTGAAGTATAGTATCAATAAGGGATGATTCTTCTACAGAAATTGATTTAAAATTCTTAGATTTTGGAGGGTTTTTTTCTGAAGGGGCAGAAGGAAGGGGGTGGGTGGGTGACTGAGTGGGTGTAGTTTTTAATTCGTCGGAAGAGTGCTTCGAGCTAGTTTCTAGTTTTAATTGTTTTAGAGAGTTACTTTCGGGTTGTAGCGACCGCAGTTCATTGAATAAATCTTTTTTTTCTTTTTCTTGAAGAATAGTTGGTGTTGCAGATTTTGTTTGTGAAGATTGTGGATGGTTAGCAAGAGGGAAAGATGTTTTTAAAGATTGAACTTCTTTTAAAATTTCTTTAGATGAGGGCCTGTTTATTAAATAAACTAGTTGGAGTAGAGTTGCTTCTAAGAAAGTTTTTTCAAAAACTGTTTTACTAAGGTTTGCAGATGATCTGCTGAGGAAGTCGATTATCTCTAATAACTTATCCTCAGAAATGTCTAAAGTTATTTTTGAGTCTGGTGTTGAAAGAGCGGAGCAATAAAAATTTATTAGACAATCTAAGAAATGAGCAATATTTCTTCCAGATTCAAACAGTTCATTGGTAATAGAGAAAATAGTTGCATAATTTTTTTCCAAAATGCCTTTATGTAGATCGGACAGAGTATGTGGCAAGGGGATGCCTACAGCATCGCAAACATTGTTAACAGATAACTCTTCAGGGTACATAGACACGACAAAGTCATACATGGACTCGGCGTCTCTTAGGCTCCCTTCAGCGGCTTTAGCTATAGGAAGAAGAGCTTCTTCGGAGGTTTTTATAGAGCTCTCTTTAGCCATTTTCTGTAACTTTTCTACAATAGAGCTTTCGGGGATCCTTTTGAGCGTTAGTCGCTGACATCTACTCAGCACGGTAGTAGGGATTCTATGAGGTTCCGTAGTTGCCAAGAAAAATTTTACATGGCTAGGGGGCTCTTCAAGGGTTTTCAGTAGGGCGTTGAAGGCTTCTTTGGTCAGCATATGAACTTCGTCTATAATATACACTTTATAAGAGGCTTTTGCTGGAGCAAAGATAACAGTTTCGTTGATTTGTCGAATATCTTCTATCCCTCTGTGAGAAGCTCCATCAATTTCTAGGACATCTAAAGAATTGCCTTGAGAAATTTCTATACATGAAGAACAAGAGTTACAAGGTTCTATGTCTGCGGACAAGTTGTCACAGTTTAAAGATTTAGCGAAAAGTCGCGCTAAGGTTGTTTTCCCTGTTCCTCTTGTGCCGCAGAAGACGTAGGCATGAGCGGACCTATTGAAGCGCAAAGCATTTTGTAGGACGGTAACAGCTGCTGTTTGCCCAATAATATCGCAAAATTTTTTAGGGCGATATTTTCTCGAAGAAACTATATAAGGGGTAGAAGATGCCATGATGTATTTTTCTTGGGGTGTAAAGCGCTCAATGTTAGTTGATTGAAGTTCTTGTAGAGAGATTCTGCCAAGAACTTCTTAGGACTTTATACCTTGCATCGGGTATAAAGGGGTAGTTTTTTTGCTTCATTTGTTCGAAGTTAGGAAAAATTGATAAAATAATAGGCAATAGCATATCCTCTCTCAATCTTTAGCCAACTAGAAAAGTGTTATGGGCGATTATGTAGACCTAGGGCGGCAGTCTTGTTCGAGTTGTAAGTTGTCTGAGGTCAAAAGGAGGCTAACCTATCTTTGCATGAAGGGGCTAGCCATTGGATTGATAGGAAGTTCTCTTTTCCTGTTTTCTTGGTTAAAAGTTTTTTACCTCCCTTCCTATTCCTTGGGGGACGTGGCACAGGAGGCTGTGGTTTCTCCTGTGGATTTGGAAATGTCCTTAGATGTTCGAACTGTTTTAGGCGATGAACTGCCGGAATCTTTTGGTAAGGCCTATAGCTTGGCATTCAGAGAGGGGTCTTCTTCAGAGAACAGTTCTACTGTTAAGGGAGATTGGGAAGAGCGCGGGAGAGACGAGATAGGATCTATATCTACCTTGCCTAGAGATGAGGTAGAGGTTGTTCTCCGCTCTGCTAGAGAATTTTTGAATGCGGTTCATTTTGTTGATTTGTCAACGCATTGGTGTCTGGAGGAGTTGCAGCCTTCCTCTGTCCAGAACACCTCTCCTCTGATTTTTCCAGTGAAAATGTCCGTGGACTCAGAAGTTTTTGTTTCAGAATGTTTGGGGAAGCTTCGTCATCACTTAGAAGAAAAAGGTTTTCCTGAACTAGCTATCAAGGAAGCGCTGTCCAGGTTAGAAAAAAAACAGTTAGATATTGTTCTAGATAAAGAGACTTCTACATTTTTTAAGAACGAGTTGTCTACAGCTAAGCGCGTGGCAAAAGTCCCTAAAGGAGCAGTGTTAGTTGCTAAATATCAAAGGATAGGGCCTAAAGAGTTAAAAAAAATACGCTTTTTAAAAAGCAATCTAGATAGAACTTCTACGATCCTTACGCAAAGGAGGATCGTAGAAAGCTTTCTCTTCAGTCTAATAGTTCTTTTCATAGGTTTCTTAGCTCTTCGTTTTCTAAGGACCGAATTATTTGTTGCTACAGATAAATTTATTCTTTATGCGCTGATTATCAGTTTTTCTTTATTTGTTACCAAATTAGTGGAGATTTTCTTTGCTTCAGGGGCCTTGCATCTCAATGATTGGGCTACATATCCTCTTTTAGTTCCCTTTACGAGTATTTTAATAGCTCGTCTGGTGGGTGTGCCCATTGCTGGTATTACGGGGGTCCTCTTGTCCATAATATACACTTTAGGGTCTGATATTTGGAATAGTAGTACGTTTCTAGGAGTAAACCTGTTGTGTACTCTGTACGCTACCGTCATTATGGAGAAATCTCAAAGGTTATCTGCTATTTTCGGTGTGGGTATTCGGTTATGGGTAGTTTCTATCAATGTTTTGTCTGCTGTTCGACTGTTTTTGGGAAACTGGTCTGTAGAGGCTTTTTATGTGGATTGTTTCAGTAGCTTAGTTTATTGCTTTGTCACAGTTGTAGCTGCTGTGGGACTTATCCCGATCTTAGAGAATTATTTTGGAGCTTCTAGTAATGATTACCTGTTGGCCTTGTTGGATTCTGAATGTCCTTTGTTAAAGCGTCTGTTCGAAGAAGCTCCGGGTACGTATCAACATTCTGTGCTCGTCGGTAGTTTGGCTGAAGCTGCAGCCAATGCTATAGGGGCTGATGGGTTGTTTTGTCGCGTTGCCGCGCAGTACCATGATGTGGGTAAGTTGGTGTATCCAGAATTTTTTATAGAGAACCGATCGACGATAAAAACTGGTGCAGCGTTTCCTGTTGATCCTGTGGAAACTGCTAGGCTTATTATATCGCACGTCCCAGAAGGTATAGAGTTGGCTAAAAAGGCCGGTCTTCCAGAATCTTTTGTGCGTATTATTGAGGAACATCATGGAACATCGCTTCTTCGTTCCGTGTATTATGAGTATGTACAAAGTCGCTCTCTTGTGGATAAGGTCGACGAAGAATTATTTAGATACCAAGGGAAAAAGCCTTCAACGAAAGAGTCTACCATTCTGATGATAGTAGATTCTGTTGAAGCCGCTTCGCGTTCTCTTGATGAGATTAATGAGTCCTCTGTCAGTGAATTGACAGGGAAAATAATTGCTCAGAAATTATTTGACGGGCAGTTTTCTTGTTCGCCTGTTAATCTGGAAGAGTTAGCGATAATTCACTCTGTCATAGTGAAGATGTTGTGCAGTGCATTGCACTCTAGAAATAAGTATCCCGAAGCGACAATCCTTGCTGATGATAGGAGTCGGAGAGGGCTTATAGCTTAGCGAGTGCTTGGGTCGGTTTTTTCAAGGCTCTTACTATGGTAACGTGCATTACTGGGGCTGGTTCTGGTATAGGGGAGGCGTTGGCCCTTTTTCTTTCAAGTAAGGGACACTCCTTGGTGCTTTCTTTCGCTTCGGAGGCGTCCAAGGAGCGTTTTTTTGATCAGCACTCTTCTTTGAAAACCTCTTGTTGTAGTCATACCGGAGATTTATCCAAGGAGGAGGTCCAAGAAGAGCTTTTAAAAATTGTTTCTGAGAAAGATATTGACTATATAATTTTTTGTGCGGGCAAAGGGTTTTATGGTGATGCTTGTGTTATAGAAGAAGAAAAAGTTTCTTCTATGTTAGAAGTCAATGTTTTTGCTACCACTCGATTGATTCTCAAAGTTTTGCGGGTTTTGAGGGGCAAGCGTCGCAAGGCGGTGCTTTTAATAGTTAGTTCTTCTTCTGGAGAAATTATTGCCCCAGGGATGGCTGTTTATGGGGCTTCTAAAGCGTATCAAACGGCTCTTGCAAGGTCTTTGGATGCAGAATTTAAGAAAGTAGGAATTAGAGTTCTGGTTGGATGTCCGGGATTAGTGAAAACGCCCTTTGTTTCGAAAGCTTGTTCTTCAGAGTTTAGTAGTTGGAAGGAGCCTCATATTTCGGCAGAGAAAGCTGCCAGAATTTTGTGGGGAATATTAAAAAAAGAAAAAAGTAAGAAAGTTTTTCCTGTCTTTACAAGGGTTGGTGTTTTTCTTGCTCGTCTGTTTCCTCTAATAGCTTCTCGTCAAATATATGCAAATGTTCAGAGACGACTAAAGAGTTGTCATGAAAAGGTCTGAGCATTTTCCTCCAAAACTGTGGGTATTTACTTGTTGTAATAGCTAACTTGCCTTGAAGTGGATGATGAGGCGGAGGAAGAGTAATGATATTGTTGGGAGTTAAATTTAATCTTTGTAAAGCCGCTTGTGCAATAACTATAGCATCGAATCTCCCTACCCTCAGCTGGTAGAGTCGTTCTTCTATATTTCCTCGAATGTCTTTGAAGATTGCTTGAGGGTAGAGAGTTTGAACGGCTTGTATGCGCCTTTCAGAGGAGCAGCCAACAATACATTTTGCGGAAAGGGTTTTGTTTTTACATACGAGGATGTCTCGAGGATCTTCTCCTTCCGTGACCGCGACGATGTGGATATTCTTAGCGGGCCGGGGAGGCATGTCTTTGGCTGAGTGAATGGCTATATCGCAAGAGTTATTCAATAGAAGAAGATCCACTTCTCTTGTAAAAAAATCTTCATCCGTAACGGAACTTAACGGTATATGTTTGTTTTTATCTCCATAGGACAAGGTGGTTACTAGGCGATAAGAAAGCTTAGGGTACCAAGATTTTAGTTTCGAAATAAATCCCAGGGCCTGCACTTTAGATAGTGAAGATTGTCGAGCAGCGACGGATAGAACTTTTTTACCTAAGCGAAAGGTGTGGAGAGGGTCTTCAATCGAGGAGTTTGATGGCGTCACGAATTGTTTTTATTCCTATAACTTGTAGTTCTTTTGTAATTTTTTCTGGTAGAGAATGAAGTTGTCTGTGAGGGATAACAACTTGAGAGAATCCCATGAGAAGACATTCTTTTAAGCGTTTTTCAATATGAGCAACGCTTCGAATTTCGCCGTTAAGACCTAACTCTCCTAAAAAAGCCATGTTGGAAGGGATAATTTTGCTTGAAAAAGAGGATAAGATGGCAACGGCTGCAGCTAGGTCTGCGGCAGGCTCTGTGAGGCGTAGACCTCCTATTACAGAGATAAAAATGTCCGTGTTGTACAGACGAATATTAGCTCGTTTTTCAAGAACAGCTAGAAGTAGAGAAAATCTGTTAGAATCAAATCCGGTAGTCTTTCTCATAGGGTTAGGATAGGGGCTTTTTGTTGCTAACGCCTGGATTTCTACTAAGAAGGTTCTAGAGCCTTCTATTATAGGTGCTACAGAAGATCCAGAGCAAGAGTTGTCTCTTTCTTTTAAAAACATTCCCGATGGGTTGACGATCTCCTTGAGTCCTTGATCTGTCATGGAAAAGACGCTCAATTCATTGGAGGGTCCAAATCGATTTTTTACAGAACGTATCATTCGATACTGGCGGTCGCTATCGCCTTCAAAATATAATACAGTATCCATAAGATGTTCGAGCACTCTAGGACCTGCTATTTCCCCTGATTTTGTTACGTGGCCAATAATGAATGTGGTCAGCTCTTTTTGTTTGGAGAAATACATTAACCTAGCAGAAACTTCTCTTACTTGAGCTACGGATCCTGGTGGGGAAGTAACTTCAGAGGAGTATAGAATTTGTATAGAGTCTATGACTAGGATATGAGGAGATAGCTCCTGGACTCGTTGTTGGATAGCCTCCAGATTTGTCTCGCATAGAAGGAAAATATTGGAAGAAGCTACCCCTAATCTTTTTGCTCTCAATGAGGTTTGAAGGACGGATTCTTCTCCACAAACGTAAAGGATTTTTAGAGATTTTTTTGCCATCTGGTGAGAGAGTTGTAACAGAAGGGTAGATTTTCCTATTCCCGGATCTCCGCCTATGAGCGTAAGACTTCCTTTGACGACTCCTTGTCCCATCATTCTGTCAAAGCTTTTGACGTCGGTCAGAATTCTAGTTGTGTTATCGTGGATGATGGAGTCAAGAGCGATAGGCGGGGCGGCATGCGTTTGAAAGGGTGGTAGTGGGTTTATTGGAGAGGCTGTCATAGTCTTTTCCACAAGAGTATTCCATTCCTGACACTGGGAGCATTGCCCACTCCACTTGAGTTCTTCTTCTCCACAGTTTGTGCATTGCCACCGAGTTTTAATTTTCATTTTCTAGACGCTCCAAAGCATTTTTTGCCGCTTGTTTTTCTGCTTCTTTTTTTGAGCTACCGTATCCTGTTCCCATAAGAGAGTCTTGTATGTAGACTGTGGCTTCATAGCTAGGAATCCCATTTTTATTTATGGGCTGAATTTGGTAAACAGGTAGGGAGGAAAAATTTTTCTGCGCAATTTGCTGCAAGGAGTTTTTGGGGTTTCCTTTAGCTAAGGTTAAGATTTCTTGCAGAGGGGGAAGTAGGGGGACGGTAATTCTTCTCGCTGGAGACAGACCGCTATCTAGATATATGGCTCCTAGAGTGGCTTCAAATAAATTGGCATAAGCTGAAGGCTTCCCTCGTTCAGGATGCTTTTTTTCGCCTTTGCCTATAAGAAGGAATTCTCCTATGCCCAACATTTCTGTATAGCGATAGCAAGATTGTGCGTTGACCATTTCGGATCTTATGGTGGATAAGGAGCCCTCATTCATATTGGGAAGAAGCAGAAAAAGGTGCTCTGTGACAATGAGATTCAAAATGGAGTCGCCAAGGAATTCTAATCGTTCGTTATCAGAAATTTCTCCTCGTGTTTCATTTTTGTATGAGGGGTGAGTGAAAGCTGTTCTTAGTAAATCTGGTTTCGTAAAAGAGAAACCCAGTCGTTTTTCTATCTCTTCAAGATTGAAAGTCATAATAAACTCTTCTTTCTTCGTTATTTTCGATTAAAACGAAGACCATGCTGCTCCAAAACTTTTTCCTTTGCTTAAGAGTTAAAAACTTTTTGGAAGGGTAATGGTATTCGATTGTGAAGGTGGGGTCTCCGACGAATTAGAAGTTTTGTACACAATAGTTTTTTGGATAAGGTATAATTTATGTTTCTATAGATCAATAAGAAAACCTTCTGTTTTGTAGTGTAGGAGTGTAAGTCGCTTTTTTGTGGGGGAATCTCGTAGCAAAAGAGCAGGCGCAGTCTAGAAGAGCTGTTTTAAATTTTATTGTTACTACGTCTACCTTTCCCGGGAAAAGCTTCTCTCTATTTTGAAAGCTGCTGAAGCCAAAGTTTTTATAGTCAATAAAGTTTATAAAGTCTATAAATTTTCTATTTCTTAACACTTTTCTGGTCCTAACTTAATGCGGGTTGCTGTTCATCTCGAGCAAAAGAGGTTTTTTCGTCAGTCTGGCTACATATTGTTTGAAGATCTATTTTCTAGCGAGGAGGGGCAGACTCTGCTTAAAGCTATCCGTAGACACTTAAGGGATAGGAATAATGACTCCCGATTTTCTAGGGATATTTATCGCTTGCTGCCAGAGGTCGTATCATTAATCCAAAAGAGAAAGATGGGACAGATCGCTGTCGAGTTGTCGGGAAGACCAGCGTTGGCTCTTGTAGGCGACTTGTTCCTAGAAAACTTTTTACAAGACGCTCCGATTTCCTCAAAAGAGGAGTCGAAGAATAACTCTTCCCCTCTCGGCCTAGAAGAGAAAATACGCAAGAATATAGGAAGCGATGCTGTAGATTGTTACCTAGTGATTTACTTGAATTCTGAGAAAAATAGTTGTCGGGGAATCTACTTCAGTAAATCCTTGCCGGAAGAGCATCTTTGGTTGTTTCCCGGTGAAGCAGTTCTTTGTTTGTCTTTCTCTGATCGAGGGGGGAACGCAAAGGACCCACTATTTAGGTAAACTTTCAATTATTCTTAAATAGAAAACCTATCTTTAAAAATCAGTAGCTTTATTTCACAGTTTCTGCAGAGCTTTCTGGGGTAGATTTTCCTTGATTAACGTCGGTGTTGCCGCTATTTATTGTGTGGCTTCGTCTCGTTTAAGAAAGGATGTTTTATGCTGCCCCACGATCTTTCAAGTGTTTTAGGGTCTCTTAGTGTTTCAACGCAAAAGAATGTTATTGATTGGCTGGAAGGAGAGTTCCCTAAAGAGGTTAAGGATCAGATAATAACTCTGTTGAAAACTAATCCTAAGCTGCTGGAGGATTCCTTTGGAAAACAGCTCGTTTTTGGTACAGGAGGTCTTCGTAGTATTGTAGGTATAGGTTCTAACAGGATGAATCTTTTCAATGTTCGCAAAGCTACGCAGGGGTTATGTAATTATTTAAAAAAGCAACCTCATGCCTCCACGCCTTTAGTACTAATAGGTTTTGATTCTCGAAATAATTCAAAAGAGTTTGCTGAAGAAGTTGCCAGAGTCTTGTTAGCAAATGAAGTTAAGGTTGCGCTTTTTCGTAATCCGCGTCCTGTGGCTTTAATTTCTTTTGGCGTCCGTAGTAAGGGGTGTGCTGCTGGGGTTATGATTACGGCTTCCCATAATCCCCCAGAGTACAACGGGTATAAGGTTTACATGAAAACAGGGGGGCAAGTGGTAGCCCCTGTAGATACAGAAATTATGGATGAAGTCAATCGTTTGACGGGGAAAGGGGATATCATAGTTTCTTCATTAACTGGTGACGAACTTTATGAAAGTATAGAGCTTATCGATACAGAATTAGATGATGCTTATTTAGAGACTGTACGTTCGTTGCAGCTGCATCCTGAAGATAACAGCTCTTCTGGGCATGTGTTGCGCATAATATACTCTAATCTTCACGGTTCTGGAGTTCCTATTGTTCCTAAGATCCTCGACAGTTGGGGGTTCTCTTGCCACTTGGTAGAAAAACAAAAAGTACTGGATGGAAATTTTCCTACGGTGAAAACTCCTAATCCTGAGGAACCTTCTGCTTTGTCTATGGGGTTGGAGGAGATGCGTCTTAACTCTGCAGACTTGTTTTTTGCTACAGATCCTGATGCAGACCGCTTAGGAGTGGCTTGTATGTGGCGGGGAGAACCTTTTATTTTTAACGGAAACGCCATAGCATGCTTGTTGGCAGAACATATTTTGAGAGGGCAATCACAACCTTTAAACTCTTCGTATAAACTTGTTAAAAGTTTGGTGACAACAGAAATGCTTGCAGAAATAGCCAAACATTACAATGTTGACATTGTCAACGTCCGTACAGGATTCAAGTATATTGGAGAAAAGATAGAGCTATGGTCTGCTACGGAGAATCATTACCTGTTTGGCGCGGAAGAATCTTATGGGTACCTTTATGGGAGCCATGTGCGAGACAAGGATGCCCCTGTCGCTGGAGCAACTTTCTCTGAATTAACCTTACAAGAAAAGCTACGAGATAGAACTCCTGTAGACCTTCTGCTCTCTCTTTATGAAAGATACGGGTACTTTATCAATAAGACACTGTCCGTAGATTTTTCTGGTCAACAAGGACAGAAAAAAATGTTGGAGACATTAAAATCTCTCCGTTCTCAAGGGGCTTCGCGTACCTCCCTAGGGGGTAAAATAGTGAGATCTTTTGAAGATTTCTTGCTGGAGGAAGGAAAGAACGTTCTATCAGGTGAAAGATACCCTCTCAAAATTGGTAAGGCTGATATTCTTCGGTATCAGCTTCTGGATGGCTCTTGGGTGGTGTTTAGGCCTTCTGGAACAGAGCCAAAAATGAAGGTTTATTTCGAAATCATTGTCCGGTACTCATCTAAAGCTTCGAGTATAGACGAGATGTTATCCAGGAAATTAGCTGCAAAAAAGGAATTAGAAGCTTTTGTCGACTTAGTTAAAGAGGAGTTAAATCTCTTCTAATTTTCTTAGAAAAGAGCGAAGAGTTTTCCTTCTAGCGTTCTGGTTTTGATTCTAGACGGATATGTGTAGTGGTTGTATATTAGCTCTTCTGAATAGCTTCTGGGGAAAAGGAATTCCTGTCGGCTATTTTCAAAGCGGTTAACGTTAGGAAGGATTATGGATTTAATGAAGTTTCGGTTGCCAGAGTTGCCTTATGAATATGAGGATTTAGAGCCTGTAATTAGCGCAGAAATCATGCAGTTGCATCATCTTAAGCATCATCAGGGATATGTTAACAACTTGAATGAAGCTTTGAAGAAAATGAACGTAGCTTTTGGTAGTCAAGAGGTTACTTCGTTAATTTCTTTGTCGCCGGCTTTGAGGTTCAATGGAGGGGGACACATTAATCATTCTCTTTTCTGGGAAATGCTTTCTCCTGAAAAAGCTCATGGAGGGAAGGCGCCGCAAAAGGCTTTGTTGAAGGCTGTGGAGGCTCGTTGGGGAAGTTTTGATGACTTTTTAAAAACTTTTGTTGAATTTGCGGCTCCTATCCAAGGGTCTGGATGGGCGTGGCTAGCGCTCTGCCCTAAAACAAAAAATTTAAGTTTACAACAGACGGTCAACCAAGACCCCCTAGAGGGGACAACGGGATTGATTCCTCTTTTAGGAGTAGATGTCTGGGAGCACGCCTATTATTTGCAATACAAAAATGTACGGATGGATTATCTGAAAGCCATAACTAGGGTGTTTAACTGGAAGTATGTGGAATCCAGGTATACAAACTTTTTGGATCAATCAAATTAAGAAATATTAATTTGATTGATAAAGCGTTAAAAATAACTTAAAATAAGAGTCTTAATTATTTTTTATTTGGGTGTCTTGTGCGCTTATTTTCTTCTGATAAACCAAAAATTAAGGTGCAGAAAACAAAAGCCGACGGATTTAGCGGGTGGTTAAAATGCACCCATTGTCATGAAATGATTCATGCTAACGAACTTGGCCAGAATTACAATTGCTGTCCCAAGTGTTCATATCATTATCGTGTTTCTGCCTTAGAGAGAGTAAATCTGTTGGCTGATAGCGGGACATGGCGCCCCCTGTATTCAGATCTTAAATCTTTGGATCCCTTAAACTTTTCTGATACAGAAACTTATCAGAATCGATTGGGCAAGGCTAGAAAAGACAATGAAGAAAGCGAGGGAGTCCTCACAGGAATATGTAAAATAGCCGGGTTTCCTGTAGCTTTAGGCGTAATGGATTTTAACTTTATGGCTGGTTCCATGGGGGCTGTAGTCGGAGAAAAGTTAACCAGGTTGATAGAGGAGGCTGTAAAAGAAAACTTGCCGGTGATCATCGTAAGCGCCTCAGGCGGTGCTAGGATGCAGGAGTCGGTATTTTCTTTGATGCAAATGGCCAAAACTTCGGCGGCTTTGGCAAAGCTTCATGAAGCTGGGTTGCTCTTTATTTCTGTTTTGACAAACCCTACTTCTGGCGGGGTTACAGCTTCGTTTGCTTCTCTTGGAGATATCATCATTGCCGAACCCAAAGCTTTAATTTGTTTCGCAGGCCCCAGGGTTGTATCGCAAGTGATAGGAGAAGATTTACCAGAGGGAGCTCAAAGATCAGAATTCTTACTAGAACATGGGATGATAGATAAAATAGTTGAGAGAAGAGAGATGAAGGCCTGTTTACAGGGGCTTTTGGATTATTTTTCCAGCGCAGAGTATCTTGGCGGTAGAGCGAATAAGAAAAGCGATCTTTCGGAAAAAATTAAAGAGTTTTTTTTATTGACAGATGAGAAAGAATAAACAATCATGGTCGCCTTTTTACGGAGTGTCTTATGATAAAAGTTCTGTGCGAGAATGTCGGTGAAAAAGAGGTGGAGCTTCCAGAATATGCCTCTCCTGGCGCCTCCGGCGTCGATTTTCGAGCAGCTATCTTTAGTCCTATAGAACTCTTGCCTGGTAGGAGAGTGTTGGTGCCCACAGGGCTTCGTTTTGAATTGCCTCCAGGGGTTGAGTTGCAAATTCGACCTAGGAGCGGGCTGGCTTTGAAGCATGGTATAACAGTTCTCAATTCTCCTGGGACCGTAGATTCGGATTATAGAGGGGAAGTTCAAATTCTCCTCATCAATTTGGGTGAAGAAAAATTCGTCATAGAACCTGAAATGCGTATAGCTCAGGGAGTGTTTGTTGTCGTTAGCCGAGCTGAGCTTTGTAGAGCTGAGGGTGCTTTGCAAGCTACCGAAAGAAATGATGGGGGGTTCGGACATACTGGAGTTCATTAGCGGTATGACTGGATGTGTTGTGGAGGAGGTGGGTTTTTCTCTTGAGTCCCTGTTCTCTCCTCAGTTGGTGATGTTTTCAGATAAGTTATCCAGAGATGAGGTTTTGAGAGATCTTACTCAACTCGTAGATGACGCGGGTCTTCTGAAGGATAAAGACGCTTTTTTTCAAGCTATCATTGATAGAGAAAATATCATGTCTACAGGCATCGGTATGGGCGTTGCTATCCCTCACGGTAAAACTGCAGACTGCTCGGGTTTTTTTGTTGCTGTAGCTGTCCATTCTCAAGGCGTTCTCTGGGATGCTATTGATGGGGCTCCAGTGCGGTTGATCTTCCTTGTTGGAGGGCCGGATAATGCTCAGAAGCAATATCTTAGGCTTCTTTCCGGGCTTACGCTTACTCTTAAAGATGACTGGAGAAGGCAGCAGCTGTTGCAAGTTAGAACGGCGGAAGAAATTGTTAAACTGGTTAGCGGGGTTTGAGTAGCACATGGATTTAAGTGTTTCTGAGATAGCAGATCTTTTGGATGTTTCGGAGCAAACGGTACAAGACTGGGTCAAAGAGGGGAAAATTCCAGGTTACAGTATTAAAGATGAATGCCGATTTGGGCGAGAGGAGCTGGAAAATTGGCTGCTCTACAACAGTGACATAGTAGAAAAAGCTGTGGGGGCGGAGTCTCCAAAAGAAGGGATAGTTAGAGATCTATCGTTAAAATACTCTTTATACAAAGCTATTCACAAGGGTGGAGTGTTTAACAATATTGCTGCCGAAAGTAAAGAAAGTGTTCTCCAGCAAGTATCCAACCAAGTGGCACAAAGGTTTTCTTTTGACGGTCAGGTCCTATTCGAGCTTCTTTGTCAAAGGGAGAGTATCATGTCTACAGGGATAGGACAGGGTATTGCGATTCCACATACCAGAGAATTTCAGGTGAATCCGTATTATGATGTTGTTGTTGCCGTTTTCTTAAAAGAACCTATCGATTACAAAGCTTTGGATAATCGTCCTGTGGACACTCTGTTCTTTTTATTTGCTGGAAGCGACAAAACACATCTGAATCTTATTAATAAGATCGTTCACTTGGGTATGGATTTGGATGTTAGGAAGTTTCTCAAGTCATTCCCTGATAAGGAGCAGTTGCTTTCTTTCGTTAAAGCTTGGGAGTCTCAAACTCGCTAGAGCTTACATAATTCAAGAAAAGAGTATCAATCCAAGTTGTCTAAAAAAAGGTTTTGTTGTTATGGTGGTTTCATAGGCTGACCCAGGAGAATTTTGCAGCATGAGTCCCAAAAGTATTTCGCATTTCGCGGTTTTGTCCATTTTGCTAACCTTCTCTCACAACATATGTTCTGCCGCAGTTTCGTCGAATAGTGTAGCTTCAGTAGCAGAAAGTTCTGTAGGGAAAAAAGGTAAAAGGACATCCTCAAAGAAAGAAGATTTTTGGAGAAGCCAGAGGGTTTTGGGAAGAAAGGTTACAGCCAAAAACGCTAAATCGAGTGAGGGTTCTAAGCAAGGGCGTTGCAGGGATGCTACTTCTAGCGCTAAGGATTCGGTTAAGCGGGTAGAAAGTACTGCGACAAGTACAATAGATGTTTCTAAATCGCCTGATGTTTGTCCTGGGAAAGAGACGTTATCTTCGGAACCAAAATGTTCGTCTCCTCAATCGACTTCGAGTGCTTCCTCTACTCCTTGCTTTAAGGAGGCTCAAGAGTTGAGCAAAAGAAGTAAAAAAGAAGGAGGGGAGTCTTTAAAGTTAACTAATCCTTTCAAAGTAGTTAATAAAACTTTGAATGAAGATCAGGCTCGTAGGGCTCGAAGTAAAAAAGAATTAAATGCTCAGCCAAGGAAACCTCTGCTTAATAATGGAAACAAGACAAAGGACTCTGGCCGCTCCTGCATTTGCTCAGAAGGCAAGGAATACTCTAAGAAAGAAGTAGAAGACATGATAGAGTCCTTAGCCAGAGCTAAGAGAGTAAGTAAGAGGAAGTCTGCCCGAGAAGCAGCTTTGACTAAAGCCGAGCAATCTAGGAAGCCTAGGGATCATTCTGTTACCTCTTCTCTTCGCTTTGACAAAGAGAAGGCGGCTACAATTAGAAAGAATAGGGATGAGAAACGAAAGTCTCAGCAAGCAAAACTTAAGGAAGCTCCAAAAAAGGTTTCTCGTAAGGAAGTTGCTATTCCTGTAGATAGGAAATCTGGCAGTTCGGATCAAGATAACAGCGTGAGAAGTAATGTGGATCTCTACGAGCCAGTGCATTTTCGCTGTGATCAGACAGACTGGCCTTGCTCCTCTTGTGTTACAAAGAGAAGAGCTCATAGGGGAATATCTGTATGCACGATGGTTGTGACAGTGTTAGCCATGATTATCTCTGGAATAATTATTGTTAATGCCTCAGACAACAACTCTACGGATGCTAATAATCCGGGAACAGGTGGAACGACCGGAGCCGGTGGAATGGGAGCTGCGGCAATTCCCGCACTCAACTTCTAGGTTACGAGAACAGATAGTCGCTTGCGTTCTGTATAAACGCGAGTGGCTTCCGTTTTCTTTTCATGCAAGCTTTTCTGAAAAGAACTTTTCTTGCTCTTATCCTATAGAATTTCGTCTTTTTAAGTTAGGTTTAAGTGGAGTAGCGACAGGGAAGGCTGTGGCATTGAAAGCTCCTGCAGCTTCGTCGGGAAGCTCTTCAGGTTCTTGGGCGAGTATAAAATCTCTCATCTTTTGCCAAAGGAGGAGCTTTTTCTGAGCTAGCCCTTTTTTCTCGTCATTGGTTAGGATCTTTTCTAGTTCCAAAACTTGTTTTTTTAGCAATTCTATTTCTTGCTGATATAGTTGAGTTTCTGTAGGAATGACGCTCATCTGAACGCGTCTTCTTTCCAAGATTTCTATTTGCTTATTTGTTAGTTCTTGTAAGTTTGCGTTGCTGTTGTCAACACAAAGTTTGGTGTATTGAATAAGGTCTTCTTGGATTTCGTTTGATAAGATAACACCTGAAGATAAGTTTTTTAAAGGAAGGCCAAGAGAGAGCATGACACCAAATGTAATCAGAATAGTTGCTGCCGAGAAGGTTAGTAAGAACCATTGGTTGAGGAGAATAGCTAGTACTAAAGAAGTTGTAGATAGACAGGCTACTAATAAAGAAAGCAAGAAGGAACGAGTAATCTTTTTTGACAGGTCTTCTTGATCTAGGCTCCATTGCGTTAGAGTATTGGAAGTTTTATATGGTATAGAGAAGGAGGCTGAAAAGTTTGTTTTTGTTGTATTGAAAGACGCTACAGAGGAAGCGTCTTCGTTATGAGCTCTGAGGAGAGAGTCATCTTCTTTTCCTGGTGATAGAGAGAGTTGAGGGACTTTATTAACAATTTTGTTCAGGAGAGGAGAAGATACCAGGGATGAGTTAAGGACCGGGTTATTTTTTCGGAAATGAAGTGTGCTAAGATGGTCAGATACTTGCTTTTCTTCCATAAAACAAATGCTTTGAAGAGTATGAAAAAGCTTGCGGTGCTTATTAACATCCTGTTTTACGATATTGGATTCTTCTTTGACTTGTTTTAGGCTGTTCAAGGAGTGTTTGTCGGCATTTAACAGAATTTGTAGACCCGGAGAAATACTTGTTTCTTTAGTTATTGTTCTCAAAGTAAAGTCCATACTTTGAGGAAGTTCCCATATTTTCTTTAACATGGAAGTTATAGTAATTATTAAAGCTATAGATAGAGCTACGACGCTTATGCTTAAAATAATGAAGGGCAAAGAAGGTAATGTTAAGGCTATAATGGTATTACAAATACCTAAAGCGGTAACACCAACCTGAGCTATTAAAGCTATTCTGCAAGAAATTTCCTGATTACTGGCATAAAATTCAGCCTTATTTTTTATCTGTAGTACGGACTGATGAATTTCTTCCGAAGGTTCTAGCTGAATAACGTTGCATAGGTAGGTGTCTTCTGGGACAGTGTTGCAGTGCTGGATTATAGGCATAATTATTAAATTGCAAATTAATCAGCGAAAAAAATATTATAGGATTCTATTTTTTTCGTATTTTAAAATATTCATTTTTCTTTCTCTATGCCACAAACTGTTGTTGTTGCAATGTCTGGAGGGGTCGATTCTTCTGTGGCTGCCTACCTTCTTAAAACCCGTACTTCATACCGAGTGGTCGGCTTATTTATGAAAAATTGGGATGAAGAAGATTCTGAAGCAGGCTGCAATGCTGCTAGCGACTATCGGGATGTTGCAGATGTGTGTGACGCTTTAAACATACCTCACTATACAGTTTCTTTTTCAACGGAGTACAAGGATAGGGTTTTTTCTCAATTTCTGGAAGGTTATTCTCGAGGTATTACTCCAAATCCGGATGTTCTTTGTAATCGCGAGATTAAGTTCGACTTGCTATTAAAGAAAGCTTTAGACCTTTCAGCAGATTTTTTAGCTACAGGGCACTATTGCCAGTTAGTGAAAAAGGGCTCGGAAATGTTGTTAGCTCGCGGAAAAGATAAAAAAAAAGATCAAAGTTATTTTCTATCCGGCACTCCGGTAAAGGCTTTACAGAAAGTGTTATTTCCTGTGGGAGGGTTAGAGAAATCAGAGGTACGCTCGATAGCAGAACGCGCAGGATTGTCTACAGCCTCAAAAAAGGACAGCACGGGAATATGTTTTATTGGCAAAAGAGATTTTCGCTCCTTCCTAGGGGGATATATTCAAGATAATCCAGGTAAAGTCGTAGATGTTGATTCCGGCAAAATTATCGGGACACACAGGGGATTGCATTACTATACCTTTGGGCAGAGAAGAGGGTTAGATATTGGAGGAAGAGAAAGCCCCCTGTACGTTGTAGGTAAGGATGTAGAAGGAAATATCCTTTATGTAACAGAGGGTGAGAATAGCCCTTTTTTGTATCGAAAGGAGCTCATCGCTAGAAATCCCAACTGGATCCTCCAACCCAACAAAGAATTTTTTTCCTGCACAGCCAAGGTGCGTTACCGTAGCGAAGACGAAGGGTGCTCCGTATGTTTAGAAGAAGACAACACTTTGCGGATAGTTTTTGAAGCTCCAGTAAAGGCTGTTACACCAGGACAAACTATCGCCTTCTATGAAGGCGATATTTGCCTAGGAGGAGCTACTATAGATATCCCTATGACCCCACAGAAGACTCTATAGACTCTGAACTTCCTGTAACCTGGCTAGATCCTTCAGGTTCTTTTTCGAAAATAACTTTGTCCTCAGCAAGCTTTGCTTGCAAGGTCCTAGACTCTTTTCGATTGGGCTCTTTCATGAAAATGTCCGCTAGAGGGTCTCCAAGATATTGTTCAACAACCCTGCGCAACGGTCGAGCTCCCATCTCCGGGCAATGACCCTTGTTCACTAGAAAAGAAATCACATCCTCAGGAATATTTAAAGCCAACTGGTACTTTTTGAGTCTGGAATCTAATTTGTCGATTTCTAAGTGAATAATTTTAGAGATCGCTTCGTGCTCGAGAGGCTTAAAGATAACGCTAGCGTCCAATCTATTGACAAATTCAGGTTTTAGATGCTTTTTGACTGCATTCTCAATTTTTTCTTGCATAACCTTATAGTCTAAAGGAGACTTGAATCCAAAGCCAATTTCGCCATTTTTCTTGATCAAATCGGCTCCGAGGTTAGAGGTCATGATGATAATCGCATTGCGGAAGTCTACCTGGCCTCTGAAGGAATCTGTTAATCGCCCATGTTCCAAAATTTGGAGCATTAGATCCATAATGTCTGGATGGGCTTTTTCTATTTCGTCAAAAAGTACTACACAGTAAGGTCTTTGACGAACTTTTTCTGTAAGATTGCCACCTTCCTCATGACCAACATATCCTGGAGGCGACCCCATCATTTTTGTTGAAGCAAATTTCTCCATATATTCAGACATGTCAACATGGATGAGAGCTTCCTCATCGCCAAACATTTCCATTGCTATCTGTTTTGCTAATAGGGTTTTTCCAACCCCTGTGGGGCCTAAGAATAGGAACGATCCTGTAGGTCTATCCGGATCTTTAATACCTGTGCGACCTCTTCGAATAGCTCTGCAAACGCTTTCTACAGCCTGGTCTTGGCCTATGACCTTACTTTTTAGAATTTCTTCCATTTTTAGAAGCTTTTCACTTTCAGCTTCTGTCAGACGAGAGACAGGAATGCCTGTTTGTAAAGCCACCACTTGAGCTACGGCTTCCTCGTCAACAGGGAACTGATGTTCTTCTTTATGGTTTTCCCATTCAGACTTCATATTTTGCAGTCTCTCACGAAGTTTCTTCTCCTCGTCGCGGAGTCCTGCAGCTTTTTCATATTCCTGGGTGCTGATAGCTTGCTCTTTAGCTTGTTTAGTCTTTTCTATTTCAGCTTCTATTTTCATCAGCTCCGTAGGTTGGTCCATAGTAGCCATACGGACTCGAGCCCCTGCCTCATCAAGAAGATCTATAGCCTTGTCTGGAAGAAACCGTCCGTGAATGTACTGATCAGAAAGAGCTGCAGCGGCGTTCAACGCTTCTTCAGTAATAAAGACGTTGTGGTGGTCTTCATACTTTTTCTTTAATCCGCGAAGAATATCTACGGTTTCTGAAACACTAGGAGGGCTCACTAAGATTTTTTGGAACCGACGTTCTAATGCAGCGTCTTTCTCTATATGTTTACGATACTCATCAATGGTAGTAGCTCCAATACATTGAATTTCTCCTCGAGCAAGAGCGGGTTTCAAAATATTGGAGGCGTCGATAGCCCCTTCAGCGGCTCCAGCACCCACTATTGTGTGTAACTCGTCTATAAATAGGAGGATGTTTCCGTGTTTTTTTACCTCATCCATGACGGCTTTGATACGTTCTTCAAACTGCCCCCGATACTTTGTCCCCGCAATCATGAGAGCGAGATCGAGTGTGATCAAGCGTTTCTTTCTTATGGTATCAGGAACTTCGTTACGTACAATTTTTTGAGCCAAGCCTTCAACTATGGCTGTTTTCCCTACTCCTGCTTCTCCGATAAGGACTGGGTTATTTTTGCGTCTTCGACAAAGAATGAGAATCAGACGATCTACCTCTGAAGAACGTCCTATAACAGGGTCTAGCTTAGCATCTTTGTACATCTCCGTAAGGTCATAACCGTACGCTTTCAGAGCAGACAATTTATCAGCTTTTTCCATACTGATTGTTGACCCCATAGAGGACTTTGGCGATGAGCTACGTCCATGAGAGGATGAGGGGGGGAGTTGTAGGTTGAAAGTCTCTAACTCTTTCAAAATTTCTTTTCGAATTTCTCTAGGATCGATGTGCAAGCTTTCTAGAACCTGGAGGGCTACACCGTCCGTTTGATTTAGGATGCCTAAGAGTAGGTGCTCTGTGCCTACATAGTTGTGCTCTAGGACAGCGGCTTCTTCATTAGCAGATTCGAAGGATTTTTTTACTCTACCAGTAAGGGCTGGATCTCCATATACCTGTATTTCTGGTCCATAACCAATTAATTTCTCGACTTCTTGACGAGCAGATTCAAAATCTAGCCCCATATTACGTAAAACGTTTACAGCAACCCCCTGTCCAAGTTTTAAGAGGCCTAAAAGGATGTGTTCGGTGCCAAGGTAGTTATGGTTCAGCCTTTGCGCTTCTTTTTTTGCTAATTTGATAACTTGTTTTGCTCTATTCGTGAACTTTTCAAACATAATAACCTAAACCTAGGATCCAATTTCAACAAGCATATACGACATTCATCATAATGATGCAACCAGACTTTTAAAATAAAAAATCTATAAAACAATTCTATTTTTTATTTTTGTTTCGTTTGTTGTTTATGTGTTTTTCTTTTATCTTTATTAAAGATTGGTTGTTTTTGGTCTTTTATTGCAAGTCTAGTCTTAAAAATAATTCTTTTGAAAAGTTCTTATTAAAATCTTCTGTGAGAATGTCTTCTAAGGATGTTTTTAACAATGTTTTACATAATGATGAAGATGTGGTTACATAAGCTATACTTTTTTTGTTTGTCAACTTTATGAAGGCTGCCGGCATATTTCATGAAAAGAAAAATTTTTGACTCTGGAATGAATTCTGCAAGGAAAAATATGGCTATAGATGCTCATTTACTGCACTGTTTGGAGCCTTCGAGTTCCCTCTTGCATTTTTATCAGTGGAAGCATGAGTGTCCCGTGACCTATGGATACTTCGTTAATCCTCAAGATGTTTTTACTACTGAAGCTCTTTCTTGCCTCGATCACGCTAAACGCCCTACCGGAGGGGGAGTGGTTTTCCATAACGGGGATTTTGCCTTTTCTTTGTTGGTATCGTTCTCTCATCCGCTCTTTTCACAAAGAGTTTTAGATAACTATCAAACTGTAAATACATTAGTTGTTCGAAGTCTCGAAAGAGCTTTTGGTATCTCCGGAGAGCTTTTTGTCGAAGATAAAGAGGAAGAAAAAAACAATATTAATTTTTGTATGGCAAAAATTTCTCGTTACGATGTGCTTTTTCAAGGTCGAAAGATTGGGGGGGCAGCCCAAAGGACTACTACAAAGGGATTTTTGCACCAAGGGAGTGTGTTCTTGTCTGGTAGAGGCAAAAGTTTTTACCAACCCTTTCTCAAGGAAGAGGTCTTGGATAATATCTTGGATAAAACGCAGAAAAATTCTTTTTATCTACTGGGCGATAATAATGAGCAAAGTTCTTTGTTAGAAGATGCTCGGAGAACTTTACAGGAGTCTTTCGTTTATGAGTACTGCCATTGGAGTAGCTTTTAGCTGGGGATAGACGGGTATGGGTTGGTCACAGAATATTTCTTTGAAAAAAATTTTTTTCTGCGCTCTTTTCTTTATATTCACTTTTTCTCTACTTCTCCCTCAGAGTTCTTCCTCTGGGCAGATAGTGTTTGTAGATAGAGAGCAAAGCCAAGAATTGGGTGAGGCTGATACCGTAGGGTTTCTTCCCTGTGATAATGGACTGGAAACGTTTAAGATTCTTCTCAAAGCTCTAGAGGAAGCCAAACACAGTGCAGAATTGGGGCTTTGTTTAGCTGGAGGGGAGATTTTATTGAAAATTCTCCAAGTTCTAGAGGAACGCTTCATCGCAGAACCAGCCTTCAAAGCTTTCTTAATACTTCAGCCCATTTTTCTTTTCAAAGAGGAAAAGGAACGCATAGAAGCTATTTCTGTTAAGTTTGGGGATCGTTTTCAGTATGTTTTTACCGGGTGGATGCCTTCCCCAACTATTCTGAATCCAAATGTTATAGAAATGCATGTCAAATTATCTATCATTGATAGTAAGTACTTCTTTATCGGAGGGACAAATTTTGAGGACTTTATGTGTACTGAAGGAGATAAAGTTCCTGAAGTAGTAAATTCCCCTCGACTACAGATAGGGGGTATGGCTAGACCTTTAGCTTTTAGAGATCAAGATGTCGTGGGACGCAGTACCCTCTTGGGAAGTAAGTTGCGAGAAGAGTTTCATAAATCCTTCGTTATGTGGAAGAGGAATATGGATCATTTGATGCAAAAATTCTTTGATCCGGAAGAATTTTCTTCTGATCCAGAGGTTTTAAAGAATCTCAGTATAGCGCCTCAGGAGCTCTTGGAAGAAGTATTTGTCAAAGAATTTGAATTTTCTCCAGACCTAGTTGAAGTAGAAGTAGAGAATGTTAAGGTAATCTTTAGCGGGCCTCATGATGGCGACAACAACCCGATAACTTTGGAGTATAAAAATTTAATTAATGAAGCTAAAACTTCTATAAAATTTAGTCAGATGTACTTCATTCCCGTATCCACCATTTTTAACTCTGTTATCGATGCTGTGCTACGTGGAGTTAATTTGGAAATTATTTCCAACGGATCTCATGAGAATAGTCCGCAGCTTACATCAAATTACGCGTGGGGGAACCGTATAAGATATATTCCGCTAATGTATGGAAGAGATTTTCCTTTGTGGGGGAAAAAGCAGTGTATGCAGGCAACGCCGTTTCCTGTATCTGTTTACGAGTTTGATATGTATCAAACTCAATTGCATAAGAAGAGCATGTTGGTAGACGATGAAATTTTTATTATAGGCAGCTACAACTTTTGTAAGAAAAGCCATAACATAGACTATGAAAGCGTCATAGTTATTCGCTCTAAAGAATTTGCTAGAAAAGCTAATAAGATCTTTCAGAAAGATAAGTCTTTAAGTCGAAAGATATCCTGTGAGCAAGCTGTAGAGTGGTATTTTGATCCTACTTACTATATCTTGGGATCTTTGCAGGTGAATTTCATGCCCGCATAGAATGTTTTTCATTGTTTTTAGCAGCATTACTTTTCTTAATTATTGCTCATAGATTACACTCGACTTTCCTAAGGGTGTTATCATGGAGGGAGCTAGTGTTATCTTTTTTCTACAAAAATCGGAAATTTGTTGTGGTACTGATGGTTACTGCTATGCTTGTTTCCGGTTTCGGGGTTTCTCTGAGCTATCTTGGTAGAGAAAATTCTAAAGGTAACTCGGCTGATATTAGACGAGGAACAGCTTTTGTCACTGCAGAAGGTCAAAAAATTTCTTATAGGACATTGCAAGTCATCGCTAACTATCTTTCTAAAGAATCGACTCCTTTCTCCGGTAAATCTTTAGGGTGGAATTTTCTTAATGATAATTTTGTTACTCGAGAGATCCTAACATCAAGATTGGGAGAAATTCTTTTTATTTCAACCTATTCCAAGGAAGGCTTTCCAGCTTTTGCTCGGGAGATGAGCTATAAGCCTTACCGACGATTTGATGCCCCCTTTATTTCTTCAGAGGAGATTTGGAAATCCTCGGCCCCGGCACTTTCCCTAGCTTTTCATAGGTTTAAAAGTATAAAAAATCCTGCATCGAAAGAAGGGTATGAAGCTCGAGTGGCTCTGTTTGCAGAAGAGAAAAAGTTTCCATACACAATTCTCAAAGATATGGCAGAATATAGACGACGAACATACTCTCTTCCTTATGACCCTGTGGCGACCAGAGATAAGACTTTTAAATTATTCGGCTATAGTAGTCTTTCAGAATGGTTTGGAGCTCCGTTTATTAACTCATTGGCCGAGGTTGTGGTTAAATTTTCCTCGTTCTGTGAAAGTCATGGATTGACACTATCGAAAAAAGAAGTCAAAAGGGAGTTTGTAACGCGAGCTAAAGAGGCTTATGCGTTTGTAGGGAAAAAAGATTGCTCTTCATTAGAAGATTTTATTTCTTGTTACCTGTCGGCTTATAATGTTTCATTAAAAGAGTTCCTTTCTGCGTATAAACATATTGTGATGTTTCAAAGAGGGCTGGACCTAGTGAAGGGAGGTTTTTCTTTTGATTATGAGCCCTTTAGAGAGTTTTTTGCTATGGGAAAGGATCGGGCAGTTTTAGATTGTTTCCGATTTCCTAAGGAGTTGATTTTTCATTCTAAAGCTGATTTGGAAGGATTCGAAACTTATTTGAGATTAACAGCGATTCCAGGTAAGAACGTCCTGGATATTCCATCCTATTATCTGCCAGTAAAAAGCGTGAAAGCGAAAGAAAATAGATTGGTAGGAAGGCGTTTCGTGATAGCGTTCTCTTCTGTTAGGGCCAAGGATCTAGAATCTAAGTTATCAGTATCGGAAATCAGAGAGTGGCAAAAAGACCCCCAAAATAGGGCTGTATTATTTGCTGAATTTCCTAAGATTTTTAAAAAATTATCAAGCATCGCTGATGACAAAGATGTTAGTGATTGTAAAGTAGATTTAAAAACTTTGGATACAGAAACTCGAAGTAAGATAGACAACTTTTCTAAAAAAGAAATGATTCGTTCCAGGAGACAAGAGATAGCAAGAGAGTTAGCGGGGAAAGAGAAGGTTCGCAAAGAGATTTTTCTTTCTTATGGCAAAGACTTTTCTTTGGACGGGATTTCTAATGGAGCGGCTCTTGCTGAAGTTTTGAATGAAACAGATAATGTCGATTGTTTCAGTCAGGATGGCGAAACTTATTATTCTTTTGATGTGGAAGAACGGTTTGATCAGGAAGAGATAGTTTCCTTTAAAGAAGCTTTTCGTAAGGATATTTTGAAAACGATAGTAGCTGATCATAAAGGGCTCTCTCCTATGCAAGAAATTCTAGAAGCTTTAGCACAGCGATACCCAGCAGATGAGGAGAGCGTTCGGATTTTGAAAAGGGTTGCCCCCCTCCTAGAAGAACATCGATCAGGAGTTCTGCGTTCTGGAACAATTAACTGGCAGCCAGAGAAAATGTGCATGACCGTATATCGAACTGATCCAGCTTTTTTCGATTCTTTTACTGAGATGGAGCAGTATGTTGAGAAGCCTTCCCCGATCCAAGTAAGGGACAAGGAGGGGCCTTACTATTACATCGTTCGCGAACTGTCTTCAGGAGCCTTTGTCGAAGAGGTGGATCAAGTTGCATTGATAGAAAAGCAGCTTATGAATGAAGTTTTAGGCGAGTACCTTATTAATCTAATGTGTAGATAATAGGCAACCAAGGAGAGCAATAGTGTACTTTTCGGAGAATCATGTCTGGATGTCACCCATACATTCGAATGTTGTAAAGATGGGTTTAAGCGCTATCATGAGGGAAAATTTAGGAGAAATTATACACGTTGATTTACCCTCTGTAGAGAAACTATTGAAAAGCGGGGACATCTTAGCTCTTTTAGAGTCTTCGAAAGCTGCTATAGAAGTGTTAACGCCTTTGGAAGGCTCTGTTTTGAAAATCAATGAGGCTCTGAAAGAAGATTCAGAGTTTATTAACCTCTATCCTGAAGGAGAGGGCTGGTTGGTAATTTTGAAGCTGCCCCAACCTTTTAGTCCGGAGAACTTTCTCTCTCGAGAAAAATATGAATCCTCTAATAATTGAGTTTTTGAGAAAAAAATGCCATCTTTAGTACACTCTTACAAATTTTTTAGGGTTGGATTATGGCTTCTTCTGTTCCTATTTCGACAAAAACAGGTACCACAGAGACAATTACTACGACAATTGTTTCTCCTAAGACTCTTTCGAGTAAAGCAAGGAATTTGTCTTTGTTAGCTTCTTTGGTGAGTGTTGTGACCATAGCTTTACTCTCATTTGGGTTGTTTGTGGCTGCTACTGTAGCGACACAAACAATGGCTTTGATTTGTGCTATGGTGCTTTCAGTAGTTTTGTTGGGTCTTTCGATAGCTTCCCTGTTAGCTAGTCAAAAGGCTAGGTCTTTGTTAATAGAGAGGAATAAAAGTTAAAGCCTGGATAAAAACTCTACTGATGTCAGGTTATGGAGGGGCGGATTTCTTGGCTTAGAAGTAGCGGGTGATGGTCCCTTTGAAAAGCTGTTTTATGACTATAGAGAATAGTAATTTAGTAATTTCGTCTGAAAGCCCCTCGTTTCTGCAAGAAATAGATCGACAGAGGAATTCCTCCTCTGAAAGGTGTTGGAGCGTAGTTTTTCGTGTAGGGAGTTTTGCTATAGCTCTTCTTGTTACTCTATTCTATCTTTTTTTAGTAATGTTTCTTTTTGGAATGGTAGTGAACTTTTGTTTGAGAGCGATGATTGTTGTGTCATTCTTCATCGCTGGAGTTGCCCTAGCTCTTTTGTTAAACAAATGCGTAATATCTAGGTATATCGACTAAACCTATTTCTCGCTGACAGATTTTTGCATTGGTTTTCTTTTTGAGCCCTGCGTAAGCATTTTTTGAATTTTAGATAATCTAGAGGGTTCATTAGGGGAGAGGGTCTTTTTGTAGAAAAGGGAAACAGTTGTTTCTTGAGGTTTCTCTGGTTCTATAGACGGTTTAGTTAGCTCAACACCCGTTAATCCCATAAAAGCCATGGCCATTAATCCTGTGGTAATGAAGGCTATCCCCATGCCTCTTAGATTTGTCGGTATGTTGGAGTAAGTAAGCTTTTCATTAATTGTTGCAAGCAACACGATGGCCAACCACCAGCCTGCCCCTGATCCAAAGCAGAAGAAAATCATGGGAATAAAAGGAAGGTTTCTAGTGATTCCAAACAAAACGCCCCCCAATATTGCACAATTTACTGCAATGAGTGGCAGAAAAATTCCTAAGGACAAGTAGAGACTATGAGAAATTTTTTCCAAGATAATTTCTAGAAGTTGAGTGAAAGCTGCTATGACAGCAATAAACACGATAAGTTCTAGATAAGATAGGTTAATGGAAGTTATGGTGGATGGTAGGAAAGAGAGACGAGAAAAAGCACTAGGGCCAGTAATGAGAGTATGTATTAACCAATTTATAGTTCCTGTTACTGTCAGTACTAAAGTTACGGACATGCCAAGCCCGTTAGCAGTGGATACTTTAGCAGAGCACGCCAGGTAGCTGCACATGCCTAAAAAGTTTGATAATAGGATGTTTTGAATGAATACTGCTTGGATAAGAATTCCAAAGAGGCCCAACCAAGAATAATCTCCCATTAGCATGTTAATATCCCTATCTTTTAGTGTTAGTTGATCTGTAAATGTTCATTAACCAAATCATTGTTCCCAAGATGAAAAATGCTGAAGGAGCTAAAACCATTATACCCATATTTTGGTATGCGCTGGGATGAAGATCAGAAGCGTACCAAGATAGGGGAACAATTTGGAACCCCATAAGTGTTCCAAAGCCAAAAAATTCGCGAATAATGCTAACAAAGACTAATACGCCTCCGTATCCAAGACCCGACCCAAGGCCGTCTAAAAGGGCTGGAATAGGAGGAACATTTTTAGCCATACTTTCTGTTCTACCCATAACAATGCAGTTGGTAATGATCAGACCCACGAAAACAGAAAGAGTTTTAGAAATATTGAAGAAAAAAGCTTGTAGGAATTGATCTATAACTATGACGAACAAGGAAATGATAATGAGTTGGGTAATCATTCGTACACTGTTAGGTGTATAATTTCTTAGCAAAGACACGAAGAAAGAAGAGCATGCTGAGACGAAACTGACAGCTATTCCCATAGTGATCGCTGTGCTTAGGGTTGTTGTCACCGCTAAAGAAGAACATATCCCTAGAACAGAAACCAAAATTTGGTTGTTATTCCATAATGGGTCAAGGAAATAGTTCTTATAGGATTTTCTAGGACTTGCCATTTTTAGTTGTGCCTTTAGCATTATTTAGGTGGTTAAAGAATAGTAAGAGTCCTCGATAAGGGAGTAATGAGCGCTCGAAAGCTTCTGTTACTCCGTTACAAGTTAAGGTAGCTCCAGAGATACCGTCTACAGCAGAAAGAAATTTTGGCGAGGTGCCATAAATAGCTTTCGCGCTTCCTTTAACAACTTCTAGACCCATAGGAACTTTTTCTAAATCTGTAATTTCTGGCGAGATGGTTTGAAAGATTTTTTTTCCAAAAAACTGCTCTTGCCATGAAGGATTAGCTATGTTAGCTCCAAGTCCAGGAGTTTCTCCATGCTTATACCATGTTGTTCCTAAAACAGTGTTTCCGTCATTAAGGACACCTAGAAATCCGTATATAGGCCCCCATAAACCAAAGCCTGAAACAGGAATGATCAATGAGGCTATAACTGAAGGGTCTTCTACAATCTGTTGATCGCTCATAACGCCTATTTTGGGGGAGTTTTTTAAGACAGCATAGAAGAGAAGAAGGGGCTGTAGGAACAAGTGAGAATCGGCAAATTCCCTTTCGTATTTTGTAACATTAATTCCTTTCTCTTCGGGGGAGAAAATTTTTCCCGATCTATCAGCAAAGAAGGGGCGAACAAATTTTGTTGAAAAATCTTCTAAAGTTACAGGAGACACTGGGGAAGCGTGATTCTTAACTTTTTCGAGAAGCATAGATTTTTTGTTATAGATAGCTGGAGTAAAAGACCCATTGTTCTCTGCTATCTGGAATCTGCTTTTACTATCCAGAACTTTAACAGACATTAACATTTGCTTATTTCTATCAAAGAGGATAGCTCGTTCTTTATAAGGGGTAAGAGCTAGATTTAAAAAAGAGAGAAGGATCCCACTGAACAAGCTTACGCTGAGGATAAAGATGACGGTGTATTTTGTGCTATTAACGGAAATTTTTCTCATTGTGCTCTCTTCCGGTATCTCCCTATGGCGTAGTGATCAAATAGGGGGGCAAAAACATTTCCTAACAAGATAGCCAGCATGACCCCTTCAGGATATGCAGGGTTGATTAAGCGTATAAACACGGTTAAAAAGCCTATAAAAGCTCCATATATCCATTTACCTAACTTCATAGAGGGTGAGGACACTGGATCTGTGGCCATAAAGATGAAACCGAAAGCTAGGCCGCCCATAAACAAGTGTCTGTGTGCGGGAATGAAAAACTTTGCGGGAGCCCAAGCTCCGTAACCATCAAAGAACAAGATGCTTCCCAATTTAAAAAGCCAGGCAGTAAGGAAAGCGCCTAATCCACAAGCTAGAATCGTCCTCCATGACGCAATGCCCGTAATGATCAGGAGGAGAGCCCCCAGTAGGCAAGCAAAAGTAGAAGTTTCTCCAAAGGCGCCTAAGATGTTGCCCCAAAAGAGGTTGGAAGAAGCGAATTTCCCGGTTCCATAAATGAGGTCTGTAGCAGCATAAGCGGAATCAAATTGAGAGGAAAGCAGTCCCAAGCCGCCTTCAGAAAGAGGTGCTGACAGGAACTCTTGTAGCTGGGGTATAGAGAGTTTACCCAATACAGCTCCAGGGTTATTTTGGCTCCACAGAGTGAACTTCTCTTTGATAAAATCCAGAGTAGGAACAGAAGATGCGTCCATAATATTAGTAGCAATAGCATCAACATGGATTCGCTTGATTAGGGGGGAAGTTGAATTGAGCGTTTGCAAACAGGTTGCCTGAGAAAAGCCATCGAAGAGAGATTTATGGGCGTCTGCATTTATGATACGCAAGCTATCTTTGATAGCTATGGGATTGCCGCCCACCCAGACATCTCCGGTCATACAGTTTGGAAAAGCGAAGAATAAGAACGCTCTTGCTGATAGGGCAGGGTTTAGGACGTTCATCCCTGTACCTCCGAAAACCTCTTTAGCAAATACAACGCCGAAGGCTATTCCTAAGGCAGCGACCCAATACGGAATAGTAGGGGGTAGAGTTAGTGGATAAAGGATGCCAGTAACAAGCAATCCTTCAGCTATTTTATGTTTTCTTGTGATAGCAAAGAGAACTTCGCAAGCTCCGCCAACTATGTAAGTTATGGTGACAAGGGGAATAAAAAGTTGCAAGCCCTTGAAGACTATTTTAAAAAAAATACCTTGGCGAAAAGCAAAGGAGAATGCGCCCCAAAAAGTTTTCGATGAAAGAACAAAATCTTGCATGAGGTTGGCGTTTTTCGAAAGGTAGACGACCTGTTGTAACCCGGAATTCCATATAGCCATGAAAATAGCTGGCATTAAAGAGAAAACGACTATAATCATCCATCGTTTAACGTCTACAGAATCCCTAATGAAAGGAGGAGAAGAACATGGATGAGTGGGTTCGAAACAAAAGGTATCTAAAGCGTCTACTACGGGGAAAAACTTTTTAAACTTGTCTTTTTCAACGAGACGAAAGGATCGGTCTAAAAATTTTCGTAACATGCAACGAGTACGCGGTATCTTTTATCTAAAGAAACAACAACAACGTAACAAATTATTCGGATTTTAGAAATAGAAATTTCTAAAGATTTTTTGGAAAAGAAGCTTTCTGAAGATGTTGTAGTTAGGACTATTAAGTAGTGAGTAAGTCTTTTTTATCATATTTCAAACATTTATTTTTTCCTGTTACTTGTTATGGTTGTCAGGAAAGCAGTAGCAATATTGTATGTCCTTCGTGCATTACGTTTTGTCGCTTCGTACCGTCTAAAGGACGTTGCTCTAGGTGCTTTTCAGAAGTTCTTTCTGGTTCTTTTTGTATGTATTGTTTAGGGGTGCAGAGGGCGTGCTTGTGGAGATCTGTTTTTTCTCCCTCTATTGTATTGCGGCGAGTTTTTTTTCAAGCAGCTCAAGGGAAAGTTGTTGCTCAGAACTTTTTGATAGATGCTATTACCCGTAGGGTAGGTATGGAAGAGTTTCGTCCTGATATTGTTTTAGGAGTGGAATTACATAGTTGGTTTGTGACGGGACTTGTGAAACAAGTTGTAGGGAGAGTAGCCAAGTATTACAAAGCACGCAAAGGGTTTTTCTTTTTAAAGAGGCCAAACAGGAGAAGGGATCTTAGTGGGAAGAATGTTCTGTTATTGATTTGTTCAAAGAGATTCTTTGAGGATGATAAGAAAGAGCTAGAAAGAAAGCTTCAATCGTTTACAGGAGCAGAGCTTTTCTGTCTTACGGTTCTAGATCCTATTTAGTAGGTCTGCTCGTCAATAGACTCTTCGGTACACGATGTATTTGGCCGGGAAACGCAAACATATCCGGTGATGGATACACCCTCATCAACGCAGAGAGAAGATGCAGAGATATCACCTATAATGATGGCCTCACCTCTGGCTTCTACCTTTCCTTTTGTCGTGACATTCCCTTCAACGACTCCTTCTATGATAGCTTCGCCAAGATTGATGTCAGCTTTCACTCGTCCCGTAGGGCCCACGATAATTTTTCCTGAGGAGACGAGTTTCCCTTCGAATGTTCCATCGATGCGCAACAACTTTTCAAAAACTAACTCTCCTTTAAAAGACACGCCTTCGCCTAACGTTGTTTCTGGTTCTTCTACAAAAGAGAGGGAGACAGAGTTTTCCTCTTGATCAGACCATTTGGGATTCTCTTCTTGCGTCATAGGAGATACTGATGGATGGGAAGGAGTTTCTACGGACTTCGGTGCTTCATATAAGCCTGCCGCATCTATACGACTTTCTTGTTGGTAATGTGGAGAGTAATTCTTTCTTAATGAAGGGTCTTCTTCGTACAGGGTAGTCACATTCTCAAAAGATCCTTTAGTTGTTCTTCGAAACATGGGTCTCTCCGTTCCTGAATTAGGTTTCTATATTACTACGGCAGATATTTATCTGTCGCCTTAGAGTGTCATCTTCAGCAATACGTTGTTCAACGTTTTTGCATGCATATAAAATTGTAGAATGAGTTTTTCCGAATGCTGCCCCTATAGCAGAAAGGGAATCCGATATCAAGGATTTCGCTAAGTACATAGCAACTTGACGAGCAAGCAAACATTCTTTTGTTCGAGAGTTTCCTTTTAAATCTTGGGTCTTTACTTGAAAAACTGTTGAAACACTCTTTAGGATGCTTTCGACGGATACTTTTTGTTTTGCAGGAACTTTAAAAAGTTCTTTCAGAGTGTCTTGGACAACTTCTTCTGTTATCGGCTTTCCGAAAACTCTACAATAAGCAGTTAACTTATTAATAGCGCCTTCTAGTTGTCTGACATTACCGTATACACGATCAGCTATGAAGAAGGCTACCTCGCTGGGTATGGACAGCCCTTTTTGTTCAGCCTTATGTTGTAGAATAGCTACTCGAGTTTCTAGATCTGGGGTACCTACATGAGCTACGAGCCCCCACTCCATTCTAGCTATTATACGTTCAGACAATTTCAGTTGACTAGGTGGCTTGTCGCTAGTGATGACAATTTGCTTGCTCATGTTAATGAGAGACTCGAAAGTATTACAGAACTCCTCTTCAAAATTTTGCCTGTTTTGGAGAAACTGGATATCGTCGACGAGTAGTAAATCCAGCGAGCGATAAAAGCTTTTCATTTTATCTATGGACTTAGCCTTTAAATGGTGTACCAGATCATTAATGAAAGCCTCTGTTGTTATGCAATGTGCGCGCAGTTTCTTGTGATGCTCGCGAACATAATGCCCGATGGCATGCAACAAGTGAGTTTTGCCTAAGCCCACCCCTCCATGAATAAACAGGGGGTTGTAAGATTTTCCTGGTTTATTAGCTATACCCACGGCAGCGGATTTTACAAATTGGTTAGAGGGGCCCTCAATAAAGTTGTCAAATTTGTAGGAAGCGTTAAGTTTTAGCTCAAAATCTTTAGAAATTTCTTCTTGGAAAAAGCTTTTGGCTACAGATGGAGTTTCTCCTGCTGAGAGGGAAGCTTTTTTAGTTTCGACAACAACGAATTCGAGAGAGGGCTCCCCATCAGCATTTACAGGAACAAAAGAGCAGAGATCTTTTTTGTAATTATCAAAGAGATAGTTTTGAACAAAAATGTTAGGCACTTCAAGGCGTATTAGGGTTGAAGTCTCCTCTAACACTCGAATAGGAGCTATCCAGTTTTCGAAGGCTGTATCTGAACAGCGCGTCTTTACATAGTTGACAAATTGCTCCCAGGTGTTGCATTCGTTGCAAGTTAACATGATACTCTCTTCAGATAAAAACACAAGGTTTGCTTGTCCGCAGAGGAGCGAAGCTTTCATGCGAACAGAAATGCCAATGTACCATTGGGCTTGATAAGCAATCAATAATTTTGTGAAAAAGAGTTAAGCAGAAAAAGCGGGAACTTTTTTTGTTGTGCTGTCTTTTTTGACATAACTCATTAACAGTGCTTCAGCATCACTGGCTATAATAGGGTCGGAGCATGTTTTCAGATAGTTGGCTATGGCTGCAGCTTCAGCTATCCTATTCAAACAAAAGAGTGCTTTCGTTTTATTAATAAGTGTGGGGAGGTGATCGCCTTTGAGTCTTAAGGCTTTGTCTAAGGTTGTTAGGGCTTTTTGGTTTTTTCCTAATTGGAGGTAAAGAGCTCCTAGAATTTGATGGTCGTAGGCGCTAACGGGATCCAAGATAACTAAAGCTTCAAAAAACAGCAGAGCTTTTTTGTAATGTCCTTGCCTTAAGAATGAGTATCCCGCTATACGAAGCTCTTCTAAATGGTCATCTTCCCAACCTAAAACGGCTTTCCATTCGTTATCAATCATTGTGTTATCCTTGAACAAATTGGAAAATACGAGAGATTATGTAGTCGATCATGACGTTAGAGGATTTTATTCCGAGATCCAACGCTTTCAAAAGAGTTTTTCCTTCTTGGATTTTGGGGTCTTCTGTTTCATCATCATCATCGTCGTCTTGATCTGGGTCTTGCTGATCGAAGGATCCATGGACCTTACTCTTGTAATCGAAACGTCCGTTTGTCAAAACTTTGAGGAATGAAGAGAGTTTCTCTATATCAGCATCTTGGTTATCCGAAGAGCCTAGAGAAGGAACGAGGTAGGGGGTAGAGAAGCGTTGTTTAAAGTATCCTGGGGGTGGGGAGAAGAATGCCCACTGAGTTTTTTGATCTAGGCCCATAAGGGTTGTTAGAGCGGAAGGTTTGGGCGTGAAATCAAGTATTCTAGTGTGGCCGGCAACATCCCGAATAAAGGAGGAGTCAAGATTCAATTCCTTTCGGAAATCATTGATAACCTTTGTTTCGGATGCATATCTTTCATATACAGAGGTGTTGTAATTAAAAATTTCGACCACGACGCACCTGTTATTCAGAATTCTGGGGGAGTTTTTGTCTCTAAACCTTCGGTCAGTATAAGACTAGATGATATATTCAGTATAGAAAAAGTCAACATATTGTTTTTGATGTTTTAGGCTTATTGTTTTACCTTTTATAACTTTAAGAGAAGTTTTTATTTGTTTGTATTTTATCAATGCGTATTCTTCTTTTTAAATTTTGATCGATAAGAGAGTTCGTTTTTACTGTTTGTTTTATCCAAGTCGTTGATATCATTTCCTTAGTTTTTGCAAACTTTCAAATAAAGGTTCTGGGTGGGTACGTTGGAATTTCCTCATATTTCTGTGATGGTTAATGAGTGTTTGGGTTGCTTTTCGTCGATGACTCCTAAGTTTTTTTGTGACGTTACCGTAGGGGCTGGTGGGCATGCAGAGGCTTTTTTAGAGAGGTTCCCTAGTATTGAGAGCTATAGAGGATTTGATAGGGATATTTCTTCGTTAGAATTAGCCTCCCGTCGATTAGAGCGTTTTTCTAGCAAAGTTTCTTTGCATAAAGCCTCTTTTAGTGAGCTGAAAGATCATTTGCAAAGTAATAGCATTGATGGTTTGCTGGCAGACTTAGGTATGTCCTCTATGCAATTGGATGATCCTTCTCGAGGATTTAGTTTTCGTTGGGATGCTCCTTTGGATATGCGTATGGATATGTCTGAAGGAGAAACGGCTTCAGATATTCTCAACAGTAGGACAGAAAGGGAGCTTGGCGATATTTTTCGAATCTATGGAGAAGAGCCTTCTTGGAAGAGTGTGGCTAAGGCTGTGGTCGCTTACCGGAGAAAGAAAAAGATTTTAACGGTCAACGACTTAAAAGATGCTACAGTGAAAGTGTTTCCTTCATATAGGCTAAGGAAAAAAATTCACCCTTTGACATTGATTTTTCAAGCGCTTCGTGTTTACGTAAATAATGAATGGGAGCAGTTATCTTCATTGCTTTCTTTGGCATTAGATATTCTGTCTCCTGGAGGGCGGATAGTGATAATTTCTTTTTGTAGTTCAGAAGATCGCCCTGTGAAGAATTTTTTTAGAGAGGCTGCAGCCCAAAAACTAGGTTCTATAGTCACAAAGAAAGTTGTCATGCCTTCTAAAGAAGAGGTTCAAAGAAATCCTAGATCGCGATCAGCAAAGTTAAGATGTTTTGAAAAAAGTCTTCTTGAATGAATAGATTATTATTTTTTCGTTTAGTGGCATGTTGTTTGTTTTCGGGAGTGTTAATGTATTGTTATGTTAACAAACAAAATGAAATTACCAAGATCCGTTTAGCTATTCCACGAACATCTGCAAATTTGAGGGAGTTGAAAGAGGAAAATGTTTCTTTGTCATTTATTATAGAGAGGTATGAAAGTTCTGAAAATTTAATGGAAATAGCTTCTCTTCCAGAGTGTGAGGGGCTACACTACCCAACTGTAGAATCTTTAGTTTTTCTTGATGTCGAATGAGGAAGAAAAAACGATTGATTTTTGTAGTGATAGGGCTCTTTGTATTTTATTCCTTATTGATAGCTCGTTACTACGAGATCCAAATTCTTAGTGGAGATAAGTGGGCAGCAGAAGCCACTATGCAGCACGAATTCCGTGTTAAAGAACCTTTTCGTCGTGGAACTTTTTTTGCCTCTACGCTTTCGGGGGTGGGTGTGAAGGAAGATTTCCGTCCCTTGGTTTTTGATTTGACAAAGTTTCATATTTTTTTAGATCCAGCTTCTATACCGGATTCTCATAAAGAAGAAATAGCAGAGCGTCTCGTGTCTCTCGTAGGGGAGGGAAGCAAGGACTTCATTTGTTCTGAGATGAACAAAAAGTCCCGTAGTCGCAAGGTGTTTACATGGCAAGACAAGGAGTGTAGGCAAAGAATATTAAGTTGGTGGCGTCCCTTTGCTCTTAAGAACAAGATACCTTCGAATGCGATTTATTTTGTAACAGATTACAGGAGATCTTACCCCGCTGGCAAACTTTTAGGACAAGTTTTGCATACTATAAGGGAGGTCAAGGATGAGAAAACGGGAAGAGCATTTCCCACGGGGGGGCTAGAAGCATATTTTAACCATATTTTAGAGGGCGAGTCTGGGGAGCGAAAGTTGTTAAGATCGCCTTTGAATAGGTTAGAATTGGACCAAGTTATTAAGATGCCAAAGGATGGAGCAGATATTTTTCTCACGATCAACCATCATTTGCAAACTATCGCGGAAGAAGAGTTAGAAAAAGGGGTTCTGGCAGCCAAAGCTAGGGGAGGGCGGGTAATAATGATGGACCCTTCTTCGGGCGAGATTTTGGCTTTGGCTCAATATCCTTTCTTTGATCCTAGTGATTACAAGGAGTATTTTAATGATAAGGAGAGGATAGAATACACTAAAGTGTCTATGGTTAGTGATGTTTTTGAGCCAGGCTCTATTATGAAGCCCATCACTGTAGCCATAGCATTGAAGGGAAATGAGGAGTTAGTGAGTCGGGGAGAACAGCCCTTATTTTCTCCTCAAGATCCTATGGATGTTACCAGGACAACTTTTCCTGGAAGAGCCAGCAAGCCGTTGCGAGATATTACTCCAAGAAAAAAGTTGAACATGTACATGGCCATTCAAAAGTCTTCCAATGTTTATATGGCTCAGCTGGCGGATAGAATAGTGAATAGGCTGGGAGCAGAGTGGTATCGAGATCAATTATTACTTCTGGGATTTGGAGATACTTCTGGAATAGAACTGCCTGCGGAAGCTTCTGGTGTGGTTCCGTCTCCAAAACGTTTTCATGCTAATGGCAGTCCGGAGTGGAGTGTATCAACGCCCTATTCTTTAGCTATGGGTTATAATATCATGGCGACGGGAGTGCAGATGGCTGCTGCATACTCTACTCTTTTAAATGGCGGGTATTTAGTGCGGCCTACTTTGATAAAAGAAATACGCACATCGAATGGACAATGTTATGCGATTCGGAAGGAGCGGGGGACTGAAAAATTATTTTCAGATAGCGTAGTTCTAGAGCTTGTCAAAGCTATGAGGTTGACAACGATGCCAGGAGGTACTGGCGTCCGAGCTTCTCTGAAAGGGTTTTCTTCGGGAGGTAAGACGGGGACTTCGGAGAAAATTTTCGAAGGCAAATACTGTAAAAACCGTCACATATCATCATTCATTGGTTTTTGCCCTGCCAATTTTAGTAAAAATATTTTACCAAGATTTGTTTTACTTGTTTCTATTGATGATCCAGCCCATATTATTCTGGAGGATGGTACTAAGAATTATATGGGCGGTCGTTGTGCTGCTCCTGTTTTTTCAGCGATAGCATCCAGGGCTCTTCCCTATTTGGGAGTTTCCCCTGAGAATGAGGAAGGCGCTTGTCGGGAGTTTGTGAGGTCTTTAAAACAATTGTTCGAGGAGTGGAACCGGTAGTGAGATTAACAGAATTGCTTAAGAGTTTAGAAAAGGTCGAATACTCCATCTATGGGGATAGTTCCAAAATTGAAGTTCGGCACATTGTTGTAGATTCTCGAGTTGTGGGTTATGGTGACATTTTTATCGCAAAAAAAGGCGCTAAATTCGATGGGAATGATTTTTCTAGGCAAGCTGTAGAAAACGGCGCTGTTGTCGTTGTTTCTGAAGTCTATAATCCGTTTCTGAAAGTTGTGCAGATTATTTCTAAGGATGTCGTTCTCATTGAAGCGTTGTTAGCGGCCAGATGTTACGGCTTTCCAGAAGAAAAGATGCATATAATAGGGGTCACGGGTACCAATGGTAAAACTACTGTTGTTAGTTTAATCAAGCATTTGTCTGATGCTATGGGAAAACCCTGTGGTTCCTTAGGGACTTTGGGGTATGTTTTGGGTGCTCAAAAGGTTGTGGGAGATTTGACTACTCCTGATGCCTCCTCCATATACAGATATCTAGGCGAGATGGTGAAAAATGGTTTAGAGAATGTTGCCATGGAGGTTTCTTCTATAGGATTGGTGCTTGATAGATTGTTGAACGTACCTTTTCATACGGCAATTTTTACAAATTTGACCTTAGATCATTTAGATTTTCATGAAACATGGGAAAACTATGTGAAAGCCAAGGGATTGTTGTTTGCTTCTTTGGCTCCGCATAGTTTGGCGATATTTAATAACGACTCCCCTTATTCGAAGGAGTACGCTTCTTTGACTAAGGCTAGAGTGGTGTCTTATGGAATAGAAAGTTCTTGTGATTTAAAGGCTTCCAACATTGTTTTAGATAGCAATGGAGCTAGTTTCGTCGTTACCTATAAGGGGAGGTCTGTTCCTGTTAAGGTGCCTTTAGTAGGAGTTCACAATGTGTACAATGTTCTTGCAGCTTTATGTGTTGCTGTAGAAGATTTTGGTTTTTCTCTTGAAGAGGCCGCATATATTTTAGCAAGGAGTGAAGCTCCTCGAGGGCGGCTTGAGCGTGTGGATGGTGGAGTATGTCCTGTTTTTATTGACTATGCACATACTCCAGACGCTTTAGAAAATGTCCTTTTAGCGCTAAAAAGCTTCCTTCCTGAAGGAGGGCGAGTTATTACTGTTTTTGGTTGCGGAGGGGATAGAGACAAAAGTAAGCGTGCTGTGATGGCTCAGGTGGCGGAAAAGTATGGCTTTTCTGTTGTGACAACGGATAATCCTAGAGCGGAGGATCCAGAGAGTATTATTCGAGAAATCTGTTCAGGGTTTTCTAAGGAAGATTTTTGTGTCGAAATCGACAGGAAACAAGCGATAAAATATGCTTTGTCCGTTGCTTCTGATAAAGATATCATTCTCGTCGCAGGCAAGGGGCACGAGACGTATCAAATTTTTAAGCATCGTACAATAGTTTTTGATGATAAGGAGGAGGTTCTTGCTGCGATTGCCTCTAGTTGCTAATGCTTTAGTTTTTTTATTGGTTCCATTTGTTTGCTTAGGTAATGCTACTGTTTCTCAGAGAGGGACGCGACCAGAGATTATCTATATTGATGCTGGTCATGGTGGTAAGGATCAAGGAACTGCGGGTAAGAATCCTTTTTACGAAGAGAAGCAGTTAACGTTGTCTTTGGCTGTAGCTACCCAGAATTATTTACGTCGCATGGGATACCGTCCTGTTATGACGAGGACGTCGGATGTTTTTGTGGATCTCTATCGTCGAGCTTCATTGGCTAATTCTGGGCGAGCGGATGTTTTTGTAAGTATACATTGCAACCATTCCTCCAATGCAGCGGCTTTTGGTACAGAGGTGTATTTTTATAATGGTAAGGGAGCGCCTGTGGCAAGGGTTAGACAATCTGAAGAGTTAGGGAAGCAAATTATGCATGCAATGGAGCGGTGTGGATCTTTGAAATCTCGTGCAGTGAAGGTGGGTAATTTTGCTGTTATTAGAGAGACGACAATGCCGGCTGTTCTGGTTGAGACGGGTTTCTTATCTAATCCTAAGGAGAGGGGTTGCTTGTTGGACGGAAGGTACAGGATGCGTTTGGCCAAAGGCATTGCTGAAGGTATACATGCTTATTTAAGTGCCAGAGGAAGCAAAAAGGCTTCTGCGGTCAAGTCTGTCGTCAAAGCGACGTCGACTCCTGTTCAAGGAGGGAAGGCTGTTAAACCTATCAAACGGTAGGCAAAGAATCGTCCTCGATGCGATTCGAACGCATGGCCTGCTGCTTAGGAGGCAACCGCTCTATCCTACTGAGCTACGAGGACTCAAGAGGCAGCTACTCTAGCAAAAAAATATTAAGGCGTCATCTACTTTGAATTGTTGGGGGCCTGTTTTTGCTGCAAGATTTGTGTCCGTATAGGGCTTATCTTTGATTTTTCTCGATCCCTTATTTTTGCATAATTTTTTTCTGTGCTGCTTTGTATCTCCTTTCCCTTGTGTTGGTTAGGTTTTATTTCTTTTTTTTGGTATTGAGGGGAGGGAGTCTTTGGTTGGAGAAAAGATTTTAGATTTTAAAAAAATAACTTGAATCCAATAGTTGGATGGCTATTATACGCTTATAATTCGAAACATGGACAATTCACGCTATCTACAATAGCTGTCGCAGGAGCGTTTAATAGGAGGCAGAGCTTATGGCTACTATGACTAAGAAGAAACTGATATCAACGATTTCTCAGGATCAGAAGATCCACCCCAGCCACGTGAGAATGGTGATACAAAACTTCTTGGATAAGATGACTGATGCTCTAGCAAAAGGGGATCGTTTAGAGTTCAGAGATTTTGGAGTTCTACAGGTTGTAGAGCGTAAGCCTAAAATTGGCAGAAATCCAAAAAATGCTGCTGTTCCTATTCACATTCCTGCTAGAAGAGCTGTTAAGTTTACTCCAGGGAAAAAAATGAAAAAACTCATCGAAACCCCAGCAAAATCTTCCTAGTTGAAAATTAGTATACGCTTCGGTCAGGCTTCTGTTTTTTTTTCAGAAGCTTGACCTTAAGAAGTTCGTCGGTTATCTTACACTTTTTTTTAAGCGTCATGTGAATTGTTTGAGAGATGGAGCCAAGGACTCGAGAGTCAGTGTTTCAACAGCCAGAGACTCATGGGTCATTGACTCTGAGTCCCTCATACGATTTGTCTTTAGATCAGTTGGTTTCCTGTTGTTTTGAGGAGAATATAAAAATTCTTCTTGAAGCATACTATGACGAAAGTAAAAGGGGATCAATTTTAAAAGCCTTTAAAAAACATCCTATTTTAAAAGCTCACGAGATTGCTGCCGCAGCGTACATGCTGTCTTCTTTGGAAGAAGGAATAGACCTAGACTTTTCTTTTCTCAATTTGGAGTCTTCTAATTCAGGAGCAGTAAAACTTTTCCGTTATGGCGGATTGCCTTGGGGAGGGCTTCCCTATCCTAGAGAACATGCGGAATTGGGATTGATGTTGCTAAAGATAGGAGAGTTTTATGATGAAGCTCGTGACCGAGCTCAAGCTATGATTGCTTATCAGCAAGCTTTGTTTACTCATGAAGAAAAAGTTTTACCTTCGCTATGGACTCAGGGAGGAAATTACAAAGAAAAAGAGGTTACTCGAGTCTCCAAGTCGTTTTTATATCAAATGGGAGAAAAACCTTTTTCTGAATATAGTTTTGTGGATCATGAGTTGGGGTTTTGGATGAGACGATCGCTCTCCTCGGCAGCTTTTATTTCTGCTTCGGGGTGTAAAAGTGGGATGGGAGCCTTTCTTGTTGGTGATAGTGGGGTAATTTCGTATGGCCCCCATGAGGGAGAGATAGATCATTGCTTGGGTTTTGGTCTGGCATCATTAGTTAAAAGTTTTGTGATAAATGAGGGGAAAGATGCTGTGGAAGCATCTTTTATTTCTCGAGCTTCTAAGACATCTTCTGATCGGTCTAGGTATAGGGTTTTCACTAACTCTGGCATAGGCCCTCATGTTAGTTCTCATGTTGTTATTGCTGAAAATTCTTTTCTTTTTGAGTCAGTTAAAATGGAGCATTCCTCGCATACTTTTTCGCTTTTTTTCAAGGGTAAGACATGTTCAGTTTCTGGGGGGCCGGCGCTTAGGGCTACGGCGCCGGATTCTTATAGGGGGCCGATGTCGTCTATAATTATTCGTGGAGAGCGAGATGGGGTGCGGTTAACATTTTCGTCGGCGCGAGACGAGATTAAAATATTTTCTTTAAATGGAGGTGCCGATTTCTGGGGAGCCGACTTTTTAGTTAATGTTTCTTATAAAGAATCTAAAATAGCAGGCAGAGTAGAGAGAATTTGAAGGAAGGGCTCAAAATAGAAGTTTTTTATTTAATTGTTTTTAAGAATTATTTGTATTAAAATTATGTTTTTTTTAACTAGAGAATGTCGGAATCTTTTATGGAATTGCTGCCCCATGAAAAACAGGTAGTTGAGTACGAAAAGACCATAGCACAGTTTAAGAAGAAGAATAAGGAGAACTCCCTTCTGTCTTCTTCCGAGATTCAGAAATTAGAAAAACGTTTAGATAAGTTGAAAGAAAAGATTTACTCCGATTTGACGCCCTGGGAAAGAGTGCAGATTTGCCGCCATCCAGCGAGACCCAGGTCTGTCAATTATATAGAAGCCATCTGCGAAAATTTTGTTGAGTTATGCGGAGATCGAACTTTCAGAGAAGACCCTGCCGTTGTCGGAGGGTTAGCCAAAATAGGGTCTACGAAATTTATGGTCATAGGTCAGGAAAAAGGCCATGACACCGCTTCTCGGGTTCATAGAAATTTTGGAATGCTAAATCCAGAAGGCTTTCGTAAAGCCTTGCGATTGGCCGAAATGGCAGAAAAGTTCGGCTTTCCCGTGGTCTTTCTTCTAGATACCCCTGGCGCTTATCCAGGCCTTACGGCAGAGGAAAGAGGCCAAGGGCGCGCTATAGCCTATAACCTGTTCAAATTATCACGTCTTGCTACACCCATAATAGTTCTTGTTATAGGTGAAGGATGTTCCGGAGGTGCTTTAGGAATGGGTGTTGGAGATGTCGTAGGAATGCTAGAACACTCCTATTACTCAGTAATATCTCCCGAAGGATGCGCCTCTATTCTTTGGAAGGATCCTAAAAAAAATAGTGAAGCCGCAGCGATGTTAAAGATGCATGCAGAAGATCTTCTAGGGTTTTCTATCATAGATGCGGTGATAAAAGAGCCCATAGGCGGAGCACATCATCAACCAGAGACAGCTTACAGAAATGTTAAAGAATTTATTCTCTCTCAATGGAATCAGATAAAAGATCTTCCTTTGGAAGAGCTGTTAGAAAAGCGATATCGAAAATTCCGTAACATAGGCATCTATGAAGCTACTGCTGAAGGCGGTTCTCAGACGTAAGAAACGTCTCTTTTTACTCGGTTTTTCTCTGTTATCAATAATAGGGTACTCCTTGGCTTCTCAAGCAGAGATCCTTTCTTTGGGGGTTATTGTTAAGACAGGTCCCGACGCCTTTCAGTTGTTTGGTAGAAAGGATGTTTGCGATGGCTCTCAACTAGCGTCGACACCAAAAGAAATTGATAGAAAAAGTTTGTTAGAATCTTTTGATAAGATTTCTGGTGGAGGCGATTCTATAACACTACGTCAAGCCAACGCCTACTTAGCTCGAAATACTTCAGGACCCAAAAAGGTTTCTATAACAAAAAAAATTGCCTCATCAATAGACAGTTGGTTAAAACTTTCTAACGCCTCTACTTCTTACAAAAAGTTCTACCTTTTAGTTGGAGTCCTCGCTTTAGTAGCAGCTTTTAAAGCCATCACGTTGTTCTTCGTTCGTTATCTAACTATGCTTATCTCAATAAGAGTAAGTAAAGATTTGCGGTACGAGTATTTCTCCTCTCTTCAAAAATTACCAATGTCTTTTTTTCATTCATACGGCATAGGGAATCTCAGCAGTCGAATTACTATGGATTCTGAACAGATAGCCGAGGCTGTGAATTCACTATTTGTCAACTATGTCCATGCACCAGCAATGTTTCTTTTAACTTTGGCTGTTTGTTATTCCATATCATGGCAATTCTCTCTTACAGTGTTTCTTGGTTTTCCTATCCTCGTGTTGCCTGTGGTCTTCTTAGCAAAAAAGATTAAATCTATTGCCCGTAGTGTGCAGGTTAACAAGTCGAGTTTCTCTTCTATCCTTATTGATTTTCTTTCGGGAATAATGACTATCAAGTTGTTTTGTACGGAGGAGTTTTCTTTACAGAAGTATAGTGCCTATAATGAAAGAGTGGCCAAGTTAGAAGAAAAGAGCGCTCGCTATGGGATTGCTCCTAGGCCTATACTACATGCTGCAGCCTCTCTGTTTCTGGCTATAGTTATGCTCATAGGATTGTATGTGTTTTCTATAACGCCTTCTGACTTATTAGTTTTTTGTGGGTTGTTATATCTTGTTTACGAGCCTATAAAAAAATTTGCTGATGAAAATACTCAGATTATGAAGGGGTGTGCAGCAGCAGAGAGATTCTTTGAAGTAATAAATTTATGCAAGGAGCAGGACGGACAGAGTAAACAGAAAAGCTTTTCCGGGATGCTATCAACGCTGGAATTTCGTAATGTAGTTTTTGGCTATGGAGAAAAAATAAACGTCAGGGAACCAGTTCTGCGAGGTATTTCTTTCTCTGTAAAGAAAGGAGAGTCTGTGGGTATCGTGGGCCCTACAGGGTCCGGTAAGTCTACCATTATGAAATTGTTGCCTAGGTTATATGAAATTGACTCGGGAGAAATCTTAATTGATGGCTGCTCTATTTCTAGTTATAACGTGCAGTCTTTGAGAGAGCATATAGCGTGTGTGCCACAAAAACCATTCTTGTTTTACGATTCAATATTGAATAACTTATTGTTAGGAAAAATCTTCAGCAAAGAAGAGGTTTTAGCAGCTTTAAGAGATGCCCATGCTACAGAATTTATAGACAAGATGCCCGATGGGATCCACTCTATTTTAGAAGAATCAGGGAAAAATTTGTCCGGGGGGCAGCAACAACGTTTAACGATTGCCAGGGCTTTGCTTAAAAAAGCTTCTATATTGCTTCTGGATGAAGCTACATCTTCGTTAGACGCTGTTAGCGAGAATTATATAAAAGAGATAATTAGCAGCCTTAAGGGAAGCTGCACGCAAATCATTATAGCCCACAAGTTGTCGACGCTGGAGCATGTAGACAGAATCATCTATGTGGAAAACGGGCGTAAAATAGCTGAAGGTACTAAAGAAGAACTGCTGCAAAGCTGCCCGGGCTTTAGAGAGATGTGGATGCTTTCTAACTCGATAAATAGTGCCGCGGCATCCAGCAATGCTATTGAAGAGGAAATGTGCTCCTCTTTAGTAGAACAATAAATCGTTTTCTAATAAAAGCTAAACATTTTCATAGGAGAAGAAACTAGGCTGTTCTTCTAGGAAGAGTAGGGCTTGGTTTAAACTGTCTTTAATTTGTTCTGAGAGCTGTGGCAGATGTATGTGAATAAACAACCCTGCGGCAGAGTTTGTGTAGTCTGAAGTAGTTTTAATTAGGGATATGGGGGTTCCGATATCTCTGGCTATAGAGGCAATGCCATAGCCCTCCATATCAATTAAATCAAAAGAGCTATTAATACCTTCATTTACAGGGCTTGGAGCTGTGTATAGATGGGCAGAAGGGAAAATAGGTAAAGGACGGGTCGACACTGAAGGAGATAAGGGGTCAACGATCCATGGGCAGCTTTCTTTCTCTTGTTCCATGCGTGCACGCGCTTGTAAGCCTGAAAAATTGGAAAGAGATTTAGGGCGGTGTATAATTTTCTCTACTGTCGTTATGGAGTAAGTTTTATGAAGGGGTATCTGAGAAGAAGACGCTCCAGCTATGCCTATATTGATCCAGAAGTCATAAAAAATATCTGATTGTCGCAGCCATAGTTTAAGGGTGTGTACAGCAAGTTCAGATCCCCACCCGGAAATGAGAACATCGACAGCGAAGGAGTCGAATATTATTCTGTACACGTTGTCTCGTATTGGAGTGAACGGAGTAGAATCTAGGAAAGCTTGAATTTCTTTGGCATCAGCGACAACAACAAGATAATGAGGCATGATTTTACCTTAGTTTTTTTTGGATGCGGCATGTACAGAATCCCACAGTCTGGTGAAGGCTTTTTCCCCAATAGGGGAGAGCAGCATGGTGTCTTGTGAGATATAAGTTTGAGAAAACTTCTTAATAACAGAAGGGTCTTTTTCTTTAGCATACGTAAGAGCTAGAGACAAAGCGTCTTCATTTTCTTCACAGAGAGAGCGAGACAAAGATTTTTGTAAGAGCTTAATAATAGAGAGTTGTTCTGAGTCTGAGACTTCTCTAGATAGCACTAGACAGCCTAGGGGTAGAGGAAGAGAAGTTTGTTTTTCCCATTTTAATCCCAGGTCTTCGACAACCTTTAAGGAATTTTGATCATAGGAAAATCTGCTTTCGTGGATAATTACTCCTGCATGAACGAGATCATTTTCAATAGCGTCTAGAATTTTATCATAAGGGATAGTGAGAAGTTCCATTGAAGGGAAAAACATGCGTACTAAAGCTGCTGCTGTAGTCTCTATTCCAGGGACGGCAACAGATTTGATGGCGGATAGGGAGGAATTAGCCTTAGCTACTAGCAAGGGGCCACAAGAAAAACCTATAGCAGCGCCTACTGGTAGCATTCGATAATTTTTCATGACGGAAGGATAGTGAGCAGCAGAAATTTTCAACAAAGGAAAGGCTTGCTCACAAGCCATGGCATTGAGGGTGTCTATATCGGATAGTGTTACGTTTGGGAGCAATTCAAATCCTTGCTCTTTTTTGATAAATGAACGAAATAAAAAGATGTCGTTGGGGCATGGAGAAAAAGCTGCAGACAAAGTATTTTGTGAGAAGGTCATAAGCCCAGAGCCTCAACAGCTTGTTTGATTTCTTTATTTTCCGGTTTGTCAAAGACTCCTTGTTCTTGGAGCCATTGAATATAGGAGTTAGGCACTTCTGTTAATTTTTTTCCTTTATATTTTCCAAAAGGCATTTTAAATGTTTTGGGACTGGAAGTACCTGACAGTAGGTTTAAGACCGTGGAAGGAGCAAGGTCTCCGATCATAGCGGAAAACACTTTGTGTAGAATAATAACGTCATCTAAAGCTCTGTGAGCTCTATTTTCTGAAAATCCATAGACTTGCCTCAAGTATTGCAAATTATGCTTGGGTAGGTCTGGACGGTATTTCTTAGCCCATTTCAAGGAATCTATGGAAGAATACTTGGGCAGAGAGATGGAATGCCTTAAACACTCATTTTCAAGGAGAGGAAAGTCAAAATTATCATTGTTATGAGCGACTAAAATAGTGTTCTCTCCACAAAAGTTGATGAACAAGTCTATGACTGCAGGAAAGTCTGGTGCTTCTGCCACAATATCATTAGTGATGCCGTGTATGGTGGAGGCTTCCTCGGGAATAATGACTCCAGGATTCACATAGGAAACGAAAGATTGATCCGTTTCTGGGTTGTAAGCAGCTATTTCGATAACACGATCTTTTTCTATGTTAGTGCCTGTAGTTTCTGTGTCGTAAAAGATGAAGTGAGGCGTCATATCAATTTACTTGGAACGATTTTCTTTTCTTACTTCCCGCTGCAGTTCATCGAGGTTCATAGATCCTGAAGAAATTAACCCAATGGCATGGGAGAAACTGTCACAAGCAAGTTGGACAGTATTGATGTATACCAGAAGGAGCTTACCATCTATTTGTTTGTTTAAGCAAGGAATGACGAGGCGATAGAACATTAATCCTTGCTCCTCATCCATACCGAATCCAGGGATATCCAAGTCTCTGTTTAGAAGGTGTAGCAACCTTGCTGTAGCTTGCGTCTCGGGATCTTTAAGTTGGAAAGGAAGATAGGCTATCAATTGCAGGATTTCTCCTTCATTACGAATAACGAAAAACAGAGGGATTTCATGGTCGTCAGCGTTTAAATTGATGTAAGAGAGTCTACTTGTTGTTTCTTCAAAAGGAGTAAAATTGTTTTCTCTTAGAAAGTTCAATAAATTATTTTGGTTCAGTGTCCATGTTTTTGTCATTATTTGCTGTCCCTCTGTCTACACAGTAAGCGTAAGGCCCAGTGTAACTTTATGGAGTATAATTATTCAAGGAGCATCAAGGAAAAGGTCTAGTGCAAAAAAATTCTATTTGCGGAGAGGATTAGGTTGTTATCGCATGTTTTTAATGCTACAAAAGTTTAGGGAATAGGAGTATTTTTTTGCGACTCTTGAGGAGGCTTTTTTGTTTGGATTGCTTTTAATATAAAATCCTTAGGTGATAGTGCAGGTTGGGGTTCTTTTCGAACCTTCATGAGTTCAGTGATATCAGTGTTGGGAGGAAATTCTGAGAGAAGGGTTACGGTATCGTTGGATTCTGAAAGAACAAGAACCTTGTTCGCTACTTCGACCAGGTATATGGATGATTTTGGGGTCAGAGCTCGTTTGTCAAGGACTTTTATAGCTGAAGAGGACCCAAGTCGAGAAGTTTTATGACGTAAAAGTTTTTTAAAAGCCCATATGCAGACGCCGAAAGCGCCGAGGAGAATGACTAAAGAGAAAAGCATCTTAAATAATTCTGAACGCATATTCAGCGGTAGAAACTCTTTCAAAGGAGCCTCCTGAGCAGCTTCTGGTATATCAATTACGCTGTTCATAAAGAAAGAAAGTATAGTTCTCGACATAATGATTCTAAAGATGCATTAACTAGATAATCGAATCATAAGCAAGCTTTAAAAAAAAGAACAAGGGTAGAGTTTGTTAGTTGCTAGTTTTGTAGCTTAGCGGTTAATGAGGTTATAAATAGAAATCGTAGGGGAAGGGTATGAAGAAACTAATGGTTACAGATATTGATGGAACGATTACAACAAGAACAAAAAGCTTGGAATCAGAAGTTTGTGCGGCTATCCATAGGTTGTATGAGAGCAATTGGGACTTATTTTTTATCACTGGTAGGTTTTTTGCTTATGCAAGAGAGATTTTGTCTGATATTAAAGTTCCTTACTTGCTCGGTTGCCAGAACGGTGCTAGCGTGTGGTCGTCGAAAGAAAGTAGAATCATTTTGTCTAACACGATAGAGAATTCCTATTTGAGTTTAATAGAGTCTATTATTGATTCTCACCCCGTGGTTTTTACTGTAGGTTCTGGTGCTGAGAGGCACGATAAATACTACCGCAAGCGCTCCGTTGGTTCTGTATCAGAGTTTGCCAAGATTGTAGAGAGAACCTATTTTTCCGAAGAAGAAGCTAGAAAGAATCTATTTGAAGTAGAGTCTTTGAGCGAGGAGTACCCTTTCTCCCATTTTGCTGCAGCCAAGGTTATGGGTAAAAAAGAGGATGTGGAGAAAGTGTATAATGAGCTTTCTGAGCACCCTGTTATTGGTAAAGAGTTAATGGTGACACTTATTCGTTGGCCTTTTGACCACAGTTATGCTCTTGTACATATCACTCACGGGAGAGCATCTAAAGGAAAGGTTTTAGATGTTGTTATCGACAATCTCTACTTGGGAGAGCGCCCCTTTATCATGTCTTCTGGAGATGATGCTAACGACATAGACCTTATTGATAGGGGAGATTTCAAGATAGTCATGCAATCGGCTCCAGAGTACATGCACTGCCAAGCCGACTTCCTAGCTCCTCCCGCCTCCTCTCTGGGCATATTAGCTGCCTGGGAGGAAGGAGAGGCTAGGTATATAGAGAGGTGTAAGGAAACGGTCTAGCTGTCAGTGCGTAGCATTTCTGGTCCAATACCCATGACGTTGGCGCCATGATCGACATAGAGTGTTTCCCCAGTAATGGCGCTCGCTAGGTCAGAGGCTAGAAAGGCTGCTGCAGCTCCTACCTGTTCTGCGGTCATAGGCTCTGCTATAGGAGCCATTTCTAGGTAATAGTCGACCATTCTTTCTATGAAGCCGATAGCTTTACCTGCTCGGCTTTTTAATGGCCCTGCGGAGATAGTGTTGACCCGAACACCCCACCGCTTCCCGGCTTCCCATGCTAACATTTTGGTATCACTTTCTAAAGCTGCCTTGGCTGAGTTCATTCCTCCTCCATAGCCGGGAATAGCTCTTTGAGAAGCTAGGTAGGTTAAAGATATAGTGCTTCCTCCTTTGTTCATATGGGGACCGAAGTGGGAAAGTAGGCTAATGAAAGAGTACGATGAAGCGCTTAGGGCTGCCAGATATCCTTTCCTGCTCGTGTCAATGAGAGGTTTGGTTACTTCAGGCCCGTTTGCTAGGGAGTGGACGAGAATGTCGATTTTCCCGTAATCTTTAGCTACCTGTTCGGCTACTTCACTAACGGTAAAGTTGAGCATTCCTTTATAGCGTTTGTTTTCCATAATTTCTGAAGGGACGTCTTCAGGAGAATCGAAGCCGGCATCTAGAGGGTAAACCTTAGCGAACTCCATAAGAGAGCCATCGGATAGTTTGCGGCTTTCATTGAACTTCCCCATATCCCAAGATTGTAGGAAAATTTTGTATATAGGAACCCATGTGCCAACGAGCACGGTAGCTCCAGCTTCACATAGAAGTTTGGCAATTCCCCATCCGTAACCTTGGTCATCGCCGATACCAGCAACAAAGGCAACTTTGCCTTTCAAATCTATACTCAGCACGAAAAATCCTCCATTTAACGACTTTTTATGGCATATGGTTTGGACGGTTTGTTTCTGGAACCATGTTCAAGAGATAAAAGATAGAATCTTTTTTCTTATTTTTGGCTGCAGTCCTTTTTGCGTGGAAGGCTGTTTTAGGTGTGGTTGTTATGGATTCAAAACAAAAACCTTCAGACAGTCGAAACAAGCCTCTACAAACGCCACTTACGGTTGATTCATTGGCCAAAACTAACAGATTTACAGTTTTTTTTCGATAAAGAGTTCGGATTAGGGGCTAGGAGTTATTTTTCTGCAAATCTGTAACTGTCATTAAAAAATTTTTTTCTTATCTTCTAATGAAGATAGACTTGGAAAATTGTGGGGACACGAGGTGGAAATTTTTTTTTGAGTTACGGGGCAGAAAAACTGGAGAGATAAGGAGTGCAGAAGAGGGCGGAAAATATTTTCTGGAGGAGTTTTTGATCCGTAATCTACATCTCCAACGATGGGACAGCCTAACGTTTTCATATGCAAGCGTATTTGGTGTGTCCTTCCTGTAATAGGAAAACAATATATCAGCGAATAGTTTGCTGAAGATTTTTTTACACGCCAGCGAGTAATTGTCTCTTGCCCCTCACGGCTATTGCCCATGATAAGGGCTCCTTGGCGCCTGTGAAGGATTTTTGTAAACGTTTGTAAAACTCCAGAACTTTTATTAGGACGCCCCTTAGTAATGGCGATATACTGCTTCTCAACCTTTCTTTGCTTAAATAATTTTTGTAGCAGTTGTGTAGTAGTAAACTCTTTCCCAATAATCAGACAACCGGAAGTGTCTCTGTCTAATCGGTGTACGACGAATCCTTGCGCTAGTTCGACCAAACGTTCTGTAGAAATCCTTGGTGGTTTGTGATAGATTGCATAACCTTCTGATTCAAATAAGATGGGAATAGAGGCAAAGGCTGGCTCAGAAAGATCTTCGACAAAGATGGAAACAACATCTTCTGGAAATAGCCGATAGGAGCCGAAGCGCTCAACAAGTCCATTTACCCGACAATGTTGAAAGCGCAGACAGTCCTCAGCGTTAGCGAAAGGGTAGGCCGATAGCTGCTTTTTCACAAAAGAAAGCAGTCTGGAGGGTTGTTCTACTTTGGCGACAATCTTTGTAATCATAATTACTCTTTAGCGGGTATTTTAGAGGATTTTTGTTATGGAGGAAACAGCAAACTCTTTGATAAATGGAGAAGAGGCTTCAGAAAAGTTGCGAAGGTGGTTCTTAGAGAATAAGCGCGACCTTCCTTGGAGAAGAGACGTTTCCCCTTATTCTGTATGGATTTCCGAAGTAATGTTACAACAAACAAGAGTCGATACGGTTATTGATTATTTTAATCGATGGATGGAGAAATATCCCTACTTAGAAGCTGTTGCAAAAGCCTCCGAAGAGGAGCTTATCAAGATGTGGGAGGGGCTAGGTTACTACTCGCGCGTCAGAGCCTTTAAGAGAGGGGTAGAGGTGGTAATGAAAACTTTTGGGGGAGCGATCCCATCTGATTACGAAGAGTTACTTCAAATCCCCGGCATAGGTCCTTATACGGCAAATGCTATACGGGCTTTTGCGTTTAAACAGAGGGGTGCTGCTGTAGATGGTAATATTCTTCGTGTGTTTAGTAGATTGTTCCTTGTTAAAGATTCTATTGACAAGCCGTCGACATACGACAAAATTCAGCGCCTAGCGAATAAGTTTATACCGGAGAAAGATCCTCAGGAGGTATCCGAGGCTCTTATAGAACTTGGTGCTTGCATTTGTAAGAAAGTTCCTCAGTGTGAGTTTTGTCCGTTAGCTTCCTATTGTGGAGCGCTTCGTATGAATGCGGTGCTTGATTTGCCTATCCGCTCTATTCGGAAGAAAAGTATTTCGGTCTTTCGTTATGTTTTTCTTATCAGCTACAAAGGGGAATATTGTCTCGTTAAACGAGGAGAGGGAGAGCTTATGAGGGACCTTTTTGAATTTCCTTATGTAGAGATTTCTAGTAAAGGAGCATTTGTTGACGAAGGCGCTGTAAGCGCTCTTTGTAAAGAATTATCGAAGACAGAAGTAACTTTTGTGAGATTGTTACCTTCCGTAAGGCAATCATTTACTAATTATAGGGCGTGGTTACAGCCCATATTGTTTCGTTCGAAATCGCATTCGCCAGTGTTTTCTCACTACAAGTTAGAGAAGATTTCTAGTTTACCCTTGTCTTCTGGTCACAAGAAAATTTTTCAACAGCTCATTCAATTGTAAAGTGGGATAGTTGTTTCATTTTTAATTTTTGCAGGAAAAATATTTTTTAAATAAAATCTCCTCTAGGCTTGGTCGTTTCGATGATTTTTAGCCTTAAGATTTTCTTTATTTGAAATCCTTGAAAAGCTTTGAGAGTATACAATATATAGTCAGGTGTCTCTGAGACATAGGGTCTTGTTGGCTTGTCAAGAGGGAATGGGGTTATTTTAGCTGGAGTTTGTGTTGTGGATGAAATAGCAAAAAGTTCAATAGGAGAGCTAATCTCTATAATTTCATCAATGGTTCTGGAGGGGCGTTGTATTTGGTCTAAGAAGCAAACTCTATTTTCTGTTATGGATCATCTAGAGTTAGAAGTTAAAGAATTGCGCGAAGCCATCTTGGCAGCAAAGTCTTCGTCAGAAGTAGCTTCTGAGATGGGAGATGTTTTAAGCTTGTCCTTGATCCTCTGTTTTTTAGCTCAGAGAGAAGGGCTTTTTCCAAAAGATATGCCAGCGGAAGAGGCTATGAAAAAATTACATCGAAGAGCTCCTTTTTTGTTTGACGGCTCTTTCTCTTCTATTTCTCATGAAGAAGCCGAAAGGATATGGCAAGAGGCCAAACAGCAGGAGTGCAGTCAACCCTCTTCTTTTGATGGAAATTTGTCTTAAAGGGTTGTGAGAAATTTCTAAAAAGCAATAAAATCCTCCTGTCGGAGAGGGGAATCCCTAGATGGCAATGCCGTGAACCTGGTCAGGACTGGAAGGTAGCAGCCATAAGCGGGGGTTGTCGTGCTAAGGACATTCTCCTCTCTGGCTTCTTTTTTTCCTAAAGCCATCTAGAAAAAGCTAGCTGAGAGCCGTTGTAAAGAGTGTGTAACAGCATAGGAGCTACAAGACTACGTTCTTTTTCGTAAACGAAGCCTATCATTAAAGACAGAATAAAAATAACGGGAACAAAGACGAGGCTCCCCAGAGAATTTTCCACATGTGCTAGGGAAAACAGGACCGACGATAGCACTAAACTTTTTCTTATAGAAAATCTTTTCTTTAAAAAATTTTGTAAAAATCCTCTAAAAACGATTTCTTCGGAGATCGGCAACAGGATGGCAACGGAAACAATAAGTAGCAAAGAAGATGTTAGTGGTGTAGACAATCCTTCTTGTACTTCCTTGGCTATGGCTTGGGGTGTCAAAAATTTTTCATCAAAAACAGAGGCAAGAATTTTAGACAAGATTAGAGAAGATAGTTGCGTTATTGGTACAGCGAGAATCCAAGCTCTTAGCGTAGTGTTAAAGAGTTTTTTTAGCGATCTCCCAGAAGAACCTCCAGCCCAAAGGACTGTATGAATGGTTTTTTGAGGCAAAGAATACAAATATAGAACGAGAACAGTGGTGATGAAACAACCTTGAATAAAAGGGGATGATTCTTTCCCGTTATTGTTAGAAGACAGCAAAGCTATAGTTATCCCAGAGAACAGGTACAACAAAAAAGCTCCGGAGAGCTGAAAGCCCGTAATAGAAATGCGAAAGCGGCCTTGGGGTAAAGAAAAAAATTTTCCCCGGAGAGCCAGAAAAGCCGCAGACACCCAAAGGAAAAATAGCCAAACAGGCATTTTATCTCGCTACTTAATTACGAATAGTTTGCACAAACATAACCTTCTACTCTCGCAACGATTTCTCTGACCAAGCGTCCATGCATTAACCCCATAGGAGTAGATTCAAAGTGAGAGGTTTTCCACCCATAGCGCGAATAGTCAGAAGTTGATTGAGGAATGGGCTGTCTGGCTTCAATAATTTCTTGGTAAACAAGTGTGGAGCGGTTATGTCGGATATCAAAAACGCGTACTCTCATGGAGGCGCATACTGTTTCGTTCTTTAAGGCGTCACTAATTGTTGAGTGATCAATAAGTTCTGTCGCTATAACAAATTCGGCAGGAAGGAATTGAGCGGTGACCTCTGTTGGAATGGTCTTGGGCATAGGAGAATAGAAGTCTGATGCTGTACGATTAGAGACGTTGTGTTTGATTAGAAACACCCGATCAGAAAGGCTGAGTTTTTTGACCAGCTCTTCAGTAAATTCTTCTCTAAGGCTCCAAGGAAGGACGTCTCCACCTTGATTTCTTGGATTAACAACGACGGGAAGTATAGCCACAACACCTTTGGCTTTACTCCCTTTTGTATAAAGCTTGGAATTGTAGATGCCGTTGCCAGAAGGAAAGATACATCCCCCCAAACCTATTGAGAGCGCAGAAACAAGAATGCCTATGATAAACCTTCTTTTCATAATCGAAAATCCTTCTGGTATTTGTAGATAATTCGCGAGTTTAATTTTCTAAAGGGCTTTTTTGCAATACGTTTACAACATGTTTTGTGAAGTTGAGATTTTTGCTGCTGCAGTATTCTTTAGGAATAAGTGTGCATCCGGGCATTAGAAGCATGGGAGACAGAAAAGCTAAGAATAAACGTAGGTGCATTTTGGTCCTCTTTTTGGCTTTTTGGCGATTCCCTCTTAATAACATGGAGGAGGATTTTAACTCTCAAATATTTTTGTTTAGCAGGGTTTATTACAATCTTTTCTTTAATAGAATTTTTTTGTTATATGAAAGGCGCCCTAAAATTATATCTTTAAAACTCATTTTTGCTTTGAAGAGAAAATCTTCGTTAGAGTTTTTATTTTCTTAATAGAGGAACCTTTAGTGGATAAGGGGGGATATGGCTTTCAGATGTTTCGGTGCTAGCGATATAGGGAGATCTAGAGCAAGAAACGAAGACTTTTGGCACGCAGATCCAGAAATGGGGCTGTTTGCTGTAGCAGACGGTATCGGAGGAAGTTCTGGAGGAGAAGTGGCCTCGAAGGAGGCTGTCTCTCAGTTGATGAGTTTATTCGAAGAGCAAAATAAACTACCGGATGTAGAGAAAAATAAATATACCAAAGAGAATCTATTCGAAATTCTTTTCAAGGTCAACAATTGGGTATATCAGTGCGCTTGCTCGGATGGAAACTTGAAAGGAATGGGAACGACCTTAAGCTCCTTGTTTTTTGAAGGAGACCGCGCCTATATTCTTCATGTAGGGGATAGCAGAATATATAGGTTTCGGGGGGGATGCTTGTCTCAGCTTACGGAAGATCATTCTCTAGCCAACCGGCTATGTTCTCGTTATGGGCTTTCTAAAGAATCTAAAAAGGTATATCCTTATAGGCATATCCTAACGAATGTATTGGGAACAAAGCCTGAAGTAACGCCTGATATCCGGGAAATAGAGTATGCGTCCGAGGACATTTTCTTTCTATGTTCGGACGGGTTGACTAATATGGTTTCGGATGAAAAACTTTGTGAAGTCTTGTCCACCAATGATGAACTAGAGGAAACAGGGAATACGATGATTTCCTTGGCCAATAGTTATGGCGGAGTCGATAATGTTACTGTAGTTCTCGTTCAAGTCGTCTAGGGGATGATAGTTTTATTTAAGGACGCCTCTTGGTTATATATTTAGATAATAGCTCGACAACCCCTCCTGATCCGAGGCTTCTTCCTTATTTGGAAGAGTTGTTTTTTCAAAAGGACTTTTTGTCCAATCCTTCTGCTATGCATTCTTCGGGAAGAAAGGCGGCTTCTTTACTTCGTAAGGCAGAAGATAGTATCCAGAAATTGCTAGGTTTTTCTTCAAAAATAATCTTTACTTCTGGCGCTACGGAGTCCCTGAATTTGATCATCAATTCATTGCCACCAGGGCACATCATTACTTCTTCTCTAGAACATCCAGCAGTCATAGAACCTCTAAAGAGACTCCCTTCAAGGCAGGTCTCCTATCTAGACCCTGATGGGGGTCAATGTGTTCTTTCGCTATCGAAGATAGAAGATGCTATACGCAGCGATACTATAGCCATTGTTCTAGGATGGGTAAACGCTGAGACTGGAGCCAAAACAGATATAGCCTCTATAGCTAAACTGGCTTTTGATAAAGGATTGATCTTTATTGTCGACGCTACAGCAATCATAGGCAAAGAAAGAATATCGGTTCCTAATGGAGTGTCGGCACTGTGCTTCAGCGGACACAAAATACATGCGTTAGCAGGAACAGGAGTTTTAGCTGTTAGCCCCAAAATGAAATTGATCCCACAAATACTGGGGGGAGGACAGCAAGGAAATATCCGATCAGGAACAGAAAATGTTTTGGGAATAGCAGCCTTAGATTTTGTTGTCAGATATCTTATCAATCATATTGATGAAGTGTCTTTATTTTTGCGTGAAATGCGAGATGCTTTTGAAGATAGATTATTAGAAAAAATTCCGGAACTAACAATTCATTGTGCAGGGGGGCCCAGAGTTTCGAATATTGCTACTGTAGCGTTTCCCTCCATAGAAGGGGAAATATTGAGAGCAGCCCTAGATCTAGAAGGTGTAGAATCAAGTTATGGTACAGCATGCTCTTCGGGGGCTGTGACAGCTTTTAAATCTCTAACGGCTATGGGAATAACTCAAGAAGTGGCTTCTTCCTCTCTTCGATTTTCATTCGGAAGGCTCAACACTATGGAAGAAGTAGAAAGGGCTGTAGGAATAATTGTTTCCATAGTTGGGAGGATGCAAGAGCACTTTCTTTAAGAAAGGTGCTAGAGCAGGTCTAAGAAAATAAATTTTTTATGACGACACTTTTGATTCCAGATAGAGTCGTTTCTTTAACTTCTAACAAAAGATTATCTATAATCACAGAGGACCCTTCTTCAGCTGGAGCGTCAAGTAATTGCATGACCAGTTGAGCAATAGTTTCACATCCATAACGTGTTAAGGGAAGGCCTAGTTCTTTCCTTAGGTCTACCAACCTAGTGTTTCCCGGTATCGTTCTTTCTATAACTCTGGATGCTTCAGGTTTTCTTCTAGCAATATCTGAAGTGTTAAAAATAGTTTGAAAGATAGAATTCAAGCTCAGTAATCCAAGGGCTTCCCCGGAAGCGCCTAAAACTAGCGCAACGTTTCTTTTATTAGCTCGAAATTCTTTTAGAATGCGGATGAGCTTTGTCTTTTCTGTGATAAACCACGGGGAATGTAGGTGATTTTTAAGAAGCTCTGAAGTGGGACTGTTGATAAAGTCTTTAGGAAAGGCGATGCCTATAATATTAGACTTTTCTTTGTGATACACAGGGACGAAGTCTATAGAATGGCTTCGCAATGTACGAACGAGGTCACTTACATTTGATGTGGCGGGAAGCATCGGATGTTGGGAAAGAGGAGTCATAACTTCGCCAGCATTTGTTGTGCTCAGAGAGAAAATATTGGTGGCAATAACATTGAATTCATGTTCTTTGTTATGTGTTTCTAAAACCTTTTGCAATTCGTCTCTACTTAATGTGCTGCTTAGTTTGTCTTTTTTTATTCCTAAAAAGTAATAAATAATTTCTGTTAGTACGCCTATGAAACGGATAAAGGGATAGAATAAATAATGGGAGTAGTACAGGATGGGAGCCCCCCATAAAGCTAATCTTTCTGGCATTTTTCTGGAAATAGTAAGGGGAAGAAGCTCTGCAAAAATAACGACGATACATACTTGAGTTAAAGGTGCATAATCAGGGGAAATGCCGAACCCAGCGTAACATTCCCTAGAAGCTTCAGAGCCCAGCTGCAAAGCTATATTAGCTCCAAGCATTACTGTGCCAAATAATCTGTAAGGACGGCGGATAAGGAAGTTAATATAGTTGGCCTTCTTGTAATTTTTCGTTAGGTAGTAGTGTAGACGGACTTTGTTGAAAGATACGCAAGCCATTTCCATCATGGAATAGAATCCCTGAACAAGGATGCACCCTATATTCAAAGTCAGCCAAAAATATGGGGAATTAGTCATGTAATTTCCTTATGTAGACTCTTCTAACACGATTAGGGGCAGAATCAAGGATTTGGAAAGAGAGATTCTCCCAAATAATTTTTGTCCCTGCAGGAGGAATAGTGCCGGCTTGTTCTGTTAGCCAACCGCCGATAGTTGCGATATTGTTTGTTGTGGGCAAATTGATATTGAAAATTTCATTGAAATCTACAAGCTCCAAATTACCTGCGGCTATGAGAACATCTCTTCCTGACTGAGTGTATAGAGTTTTCTCGTCTCTTTGATCTATAATTTCACCTGTGACGATTTCAAAAAGGTCTTCTCTAGTAATAAGCCCTTCTATAGACCCATACTCGTCAATAATTATGCCCATAGTCTCATCATGAGAAACTAGATGGAATAAAGCTGTTTTTGCTGAAATTGTTTCAGGGATATAGTAGGGCTTTTTGATAAGTTGTAAAATTTCCGTTGTCGTTGAAATAGGCTCTTCCTTAAGAACTAAACTCTTAGCGCTACAAATGCCTAAAATATTTTGGATGTTGTCGTTACAGATAGGGACTAGGGAGCATCTTTTATCAGCAAATAATGAGTATAGTTCTGATATGGGCTTGTTTACATCGTAGAACAAAATCTCATGGCGAGGTTTCATCCTTTCCTTCACGCTGCAATCATTAAGGGATAGGTAGCCATGAATTAAACGGCCTTCTTCTTGACTCACAAGTCCAAAATCTTTACAGCTTTGGAGCACTTCTTTCAGTTCCTTGGGATTCACAGAATCCGATGGTTTAGATGATACCAAAATCTGAACAACCCGATTAACGCCGACTATCATCCAATCAAGGATGGGGTGAAGAAGAAGGCGGATGAAATTAATGATAGGGGTAATGGCCTTTGATATAGAGACATTGTATGGAAGAGCTATTGCCTTAGGAAGAATTTCGCCTATTATTAGAGTGATCATCAGAGGAACGCCAACATTGATCAGTCTACTTTCGTAGTCTTTAAAAATGATGGCAGTACAGTTCTGAATGGCGATATTTACGAAAATATCGCAAAAGATCAGAGTAATTAATAGGTGATGAGGGTGAGACAATAGAGAGGCTATAGCTTTTAACGGCTTGCTCGGGGAGCGTTTGTAATGAGATATTAATGATGACGGCAAGGAAAACAAAGCTATCTGGGAGAGAGAGAAGAAGCTAGAGCACAGGGTGAACCCTATTAACAAACCAACAAGGAGAAGATGCATCATATGCTTTTATCCTTGACCCATAGCAGAAGGTCGGGGACAAACTTTTATGTACCCTCTAGGGATTAATCCAAGTCTTTCCATCAACATCATTTCGACAGCTTCTGGCCGAGAACGATTCTCTATACGCAAAACGAGATCTTTTCGCAACTCTTGAGCAAGAAAAATTTCTTTCTTTAGGGAGCCTAAGCGACTTCTTAGCCTAGCCTCTTCGTCAGAAAGTTTCCTAACGGCTCTGTCATAAATAAAAGTCCCCACTAAGAAAAGAAGAATGACCCACCAGGAATTGATGATACATTCTTCAAAGAGAACTTTCGTAAGAGAGGATTTCTTCATCTAACTAAACAAAAGGGATGGTAATGCCTTGTTGCTTTTGATACTTTCCATTCCTTTCAGCATAGGAAACAGAACACTCATTTTCTGCTTCAAAGAAAAGCACTTGCGCAATGCCTTCATTTGCATAGACTTTAGCTGGAAGGGGGGTTGTGTTGGAAATTTCTATCGTTACGTAGCCTTCCCACTCAGGTTCAAAGGGTGTAACATTGACGATCAATCCACAGCGAGCATATGTAGATTTTCCTATACACATCGTTAGGACGCTTCTGGGAATGCGAAAATATTCAACGCTTCGAGCCAAGGCAAAAGAGTTTGGCGGAATAATGCATACGTCGTCCACGATAGAGATAAAAGTATTCTCAGAAAACTCCTTAGGATCAACAATAGAGTTGTACACATTCGTGAAAACTTTAAACTCTCTCGAAATACGTAAGTCGTATCCATAGCTGGAGAGCCCATAACTAATAAGTTTTTCCCCGGTCTGAGCATCTATATTTACTAAGCCGTCAGAAAAGGGCTCTATCATGCCATGTTCGAGAGCCATTCGGCGGATCCACTCATCCTCTTTAATACTCATAGTTATAAATCCTCTGTCATTCGTTTTAGCTTAGACAACTGAGACAAGACAAGCGGGGGTTGCCCAAGCGCTTTCAAGCAATCTTACATATTCTCTACATAATTCCATAGGAAAAGCTAAAAATTATGAAAGACCGAGAGTGTTTTTTTCCGTTTTATTCGGGGAAGAATATTAGGATACTCTTGCTTGTGAAAATCATTTAGAGTAAAACTTCTTGGGAGTTTATTTTTGATGTGATGATTTTTTTGATTTTGTTTTCTGCAAGAAAAGTTAAAACTGTAAAAATATGAAGTAAAAAACTTTTTTGTTGCTAAGAAGGTAGTAATAGGTATTTATCAGGAGATTTATTAGCCTGTTAGTGGTTGATTTTTATGGATGAGCGAACAGCCGTTTTTTGCGGGGACAAAAAATTTGAGTTTTCCTTAAGGCCTAAGGGGTTGAAGGAATTTTATGGCCAGCCTAGGCTTAAAGAACGCTTGGATGTATTCCTTCATGCGGCCATTCAAAGAAAGGAGCCTCCAGGTCATTGCCTATTCTTCGGTCCTCCTGGGTTAGGAAAGACCTCTCTGGCTCATATCATCGCGGAGACTCTCGATGGAGGCCTCATAACCGCTTCAGGACCTCAGCTCTCTAAACCATCTGATCTCCTGGGATTTTTAACAAACCTTCAGCTCGGAGATGTTTTTTTTATTGATGAAATTCATCGAATGAGTTCTGTGGCCGAGGAGTTTTTGTACTCGGCTATGGAAGATTTTAAAATCGATGTTACCATCGATTCTGGTCCAGGAGCAAGGTCTGTCAGAGTCGATATAGCGCCGTTTACGCTCGTGGGAGCAACGACGAAATTAGGTATGATTAGTGAGGCTCTGCGTACGCGTTTTGCTTTCATGGGGAAACTTGACTACTACTCGACAGAGTATTTGTTTCAGATACTAAACCGTTCGTCAGGGCTCCTTGATGTCCAAGCTCACGAAGAGGCTTTATTGGAAATCGCTTCTAGATCAAGAGGGACGCCAAGATTGGCGAATAATCTACTGCGGTGGGTGCGTGATTATGCGCAGATGCGTAATGGGAATGTCATTAATCGTAGCGTAGCCGAAAAAGCATTAGCTATGTTATTGATAGATGATTGGGGTTTAAATGAGATAGATGTTAAACTCCTCACTACCATGATAGATTTTTATCAAGGTGGTCCTGTGGGAATTAAAACTTTGGCCATCGCTGTCGGAGAAGATGTCCGTACAGTAGAAGAGGTTCATGAGCCGTTCTTGATTCTAAAAGGGTTGATCAAGAAAACTTCTAGGGGACGCTGCGTTACCGATGTTGCTTACCGCCATCTAAAAAAGAGAAGAAAGAAAATTTTGGGAGAGGGATAGTGAAAACTTTGAAACACCTGGTGATTGGTCTGTTGTTATTTTCGTCTCAGGTGCTGCAGGCAGAAATTACCGCTTCTGATCAGTTCGTTAAACAAGCTGTTGATCAAGAACCTAAGGTTCGCGTGCTGGTGGTGGGGGAGAGTACAACAGCTTTAGTCGAAGCTAAGGGGGCCCATAGAGTTTTCGGTAACGGGAAGGTCCTACAAACAAGTTTCCAAGGCAAGAGAAGTGCTGTCCATGCCCTCTATGAAGGAGTTCGTTGGGGCGAAGAGTATCCTGGAGTAGCTTGCCTGAAGGTTGAGCCTTTAGAAGATGGAGCGTCGTTGTTTGTCAACGGTATACAGTACAAAGGAGCTGTTTACATTCATAAAACTGGTAGGGGTTGCGTCATCGTTACAAATGAATTAACAATAGAGGATTATCTAAAATCAGTTCTCTCTGTGAAATATCTTATGCCTTTAGACAAAGAGGCTTTATCAGCATGTGTCATTTTAGAGCGTACAGCTTTATATGAGAAGTTGCTGAGTGTCGGAGAAAATTGTTTTTGGCATTTAGTAGCTTCTACAGAAGGATACGGCGGGTATGGCGTAACGCGAAGGAGCTTTGGAGTAGAAGAAGCTGTCGATTGGACCTGCAGACTGGTCTTGGATAATGAAGAGGGTTTAAGTGTAGATGCGGACTCCTTGCTGAAAAACGGTGTGGAGCATCTGGCTGTTGAAGGTCTTAATGCAAGGCAGATTCTAGAGAAGTTTTATCCTCAGGCGGATTTCGTTGTCATAGACTCTTGGAAAGATGGAGAGGAGTTTGAATCCTTGGCTATGACGGCTGTTTCGTCGTTTTAATGCGTTAAGAGTTTTCTTTGCTGCTCTTATAGCAAGCTACAGTATGGGGGGGGAGGTTTTGTTCTTTTGACTTTAAAAGCTCCCTATTTTCTAAGAATCCATCCTTCGTATCTACAATTTTAGTAAACTCTAAAAAACCAGCGGAAGTCTCCGGGATTTTGAATGAGATTTCTTCTTCGCTAGTATTAAACGCTAAAAATATTCGGTGGTTAGGAGTCGAGATTTTGACAGCTAGGAAGGGGTTTGGTTTGATAAAATCTTCTACCATCCCTAGCTCATTTGTCCAAAAAAATTCCCTGGAAACTCCTAGGGAAAAAATTTCTTCCAGCTCTTTCCTTAGGGCAATGCTCTTTTTGGTGAAGCAAAATAATTCCGAAGATTTTTCTTGTTCGTCCCACAAGAAATAATTTAAGGAAGAATCGTGGCACCAGCGATTGTTATTGCCCTCGCCAGTGTGCCCATATTCATCCCCAGATAATATCATAGGAGTGCCCAGGGATAGCATAAGGGTTAGAATGAAGTTTTTTATTTGTCGGTTTCTTATTTGTTGAATTTCGGGGTCTATACTGGGTCCCTCTACGCCAAAGTTTTGGCTGTAATTCACTTGAGAGCCATCCTGATTGTTTTCTCCATTGGCGGTGTTGTGTTTGTTTTTGTATGTCACAAGATCTCTCAAAGAAAAGCCATCATGGCAGGTAACAAAATTTATGGAGTCAAAAGGGGAGTTCTTAAAAATATGAGGAGAGCCCATGAAGGAAAGCGCAAACTTTTCTGCAAAGTTTTTGTCTCCATTTAAAAAAGCTCTTACGGAATCTCTATACTCTCCGTTCCACTCACTCCATTGTTTGGAAAAGGAAGAGAAAAAGCCCAGGTGATATCCTCCAGCAGCGTCCCAAGGTTCTGCTATAAGCTTGACTTTAGATATAACAGGGTCGTTGGAGATTTTTTCTAATACAGGGGAAAACTCTAACAATTCTCCAGAGGTTGCTCGTAGTAAACAGGATGCTAGATCAAATCTAAACCCATCAACATGAAATTCCTCTACCCAATATCTCAGACTTTTTAAAATGAACTTAATGGATTGATTTGAATTGGAATTAAAGGTGTTCCCACATCCAGAATAGTTGGTGTGTTGCCCAGAAGAATCCATAATGTAGTAAGAGTCTTTATCTAAAGTAGAAAAGGGGGATAAAGATTCGGATCCAGTGTGATTAAAGACAACGTCCAAGATAACTTCTATTCCAACCTTATGTGCTTCTTTTACAAAGGATTTAAATTCTAAAGCTGGAGACAAAGAGTTCTTTGAATATCGTCTAGAAGGGCAGAAGAAGTTAATGGGGGCGTATCCCCAATAGTTACAGAGTTTGTTGGTTGATGGATTGCATAGGGGATGTTCTCGTTCATTAAATTCAAAGATAGGTAGTAACTCTACCGTTGTGACTCCTAGATCTACCAAATAAGGAAGCTTATCTACAAACCCAGAAAATGTTCCTAGAGAAGAAGTTTTTGATGAGGGGTCATTGGTAAAGGATCGAACGTGAACCTCATAGATGATAGTTTTGTTTCCAGGAATTTTGGGAGGAGAGTCTTGATCCCAATTAAACAACTCTTCTTTAGGTAGATGGGAAAAAATATAATGGAAACTCTTGGGAGGTTCTGTGAAGGATGTTGGAGTAACTAGAGTAGTTGAAAACGGATCAGCGATATAAGATGGACGCTCTTGTGAAGGATTTTGATTTGTTGTTATCCGAAATCCATATAAACAATCTTCCGGCACCGCATCAAGATCTATATGCCATAGCTTTTCAGAAGCTTTTAAAAGTTTTAAAGGAACTTCTTTTAGAACTCTTCCTTCAGGGTCTGCCAAAACTAGATAGGCTTCAGAAGCTTTTTCAGAAGGGATGCAGAACGAGAAATACCCATGACGAATCTTTTTGCAGCCCAAAGGAGGGTTTTGTGTGTCGTAAAAGAAAGTATTCATTTGGATGCGAATAACAAAACAACAAAGAAAAAACAAGGTGTTTTTTGGTTTTTTAGGGCGAATTCGTTTCCTAACAAATAAGAGAATGTGTTAACTTTAGCCTCGAATAAATTGTTAAAAGGAGATTCCGCATGTCAAGGCAAAATGCAGAGGAAAATCTAAAGAATTTTGCTAAAGAATTAAAGCTTCCCGATGTTGCTTTTGATCAGAATAACACATGCATTTTGTTCGTTGATGGGGAGTTCTCTTTGCATCTTACTTACGAAGAGCACTCTGATAGGTTGTATATCTATTCCCCACTGTTAGATGGATTGCCCGATAATCCTCAAAGGAAACTGGCTCTCTACGAAAAGCTATTAGAAGGATCCATGCTAGGAGGGCAGATGGCCGGAGGCGGTGTGGGAGTCGCTGTTAAAGAGCAGCTGATACTTATGCACTGTGTTTTGGATATGAAATATGCCGAGACTAATTTGTTGAAAGCTTTTGCTCAGTTGTTTATAGAAACCGTAGTGAAGTGGAGAACAGTTTGTGGCGATATTGCTGCTGGGAGAGAACCTTCTGTTGATACTATGCCACAGATGCCTCAAGCCGGTGGAGGAATACAACCTCCTCCTTCAGGAATTCGTGCGTAACTACAGTGTTTTCAGGGGAGTAACGTCGCTATGATGTTTGGGTATTTTGCTGGATATTTGGGTGCTGATCCTGAAGAAAGGATGACCTCAAAAGGTAAACGAGTAATAGTCCTTAGGTTGGCCGTTAGAAGCAGAAACGGCGCCAAAGACGAGACCGTCTGGTGTAAATGCAATATCTGGAGTGACCGTTACGATAAAATGCTTCCCTACCTTAAAAAAGGGTCCGCAGTTATTGTTGCCGGAGATATTTCCTTAGAGAGCTACATGGGTCGAGATGGTAATCCGCAGTCTTCATTAGTCATCAGTGTGGATTCTTTGAAGTTCAGTCCTTTCGGAGGGAGATCCGAAACTAGAGAAGGAGAGAGCACTCCTTCAGCTTCTGAAGGTAGTATGTCTGTCGGTTTCGAAGGAGAAGCTTTGGATAATGAAGCCATCTCTGATAAGGAAATGTACGCCGGTAGTCAGGAGCAAGATTACGTTTGTGAAGATGTGCCTTTCTAGGCCCTCTTCGTCCTTTTTCTTGAAGATTAGAAATTTCTTAAGGCCTTATGGAGACTTTTCTCGTTGCTTTTTTGAGGGGACTTCATAAGGTCTTTGTGTATGTTAGCTAAATGTTAGGAGATCGTCGTGGCAGGTTTGTTTTGTGCTCAACCAGTTTTATCTAAACGAAATAAAGCTGATGCTTTAGTTATCCCTTTTTATTTTGCTAATGGAGAGACAAAGTGTGCGGCAGCTCTTGATGATTCTCTGCAAGAATTAGTAACTCCAGCATTGAAAGCGGGATTCCCAGCAAAGAAGGGGGAAGTTCATTTCGTATATACTTCGGAAAATAAAGAGGCTAAGGTGTTTTTCTTAGGTCTAGGAGAGGAGCTAGAAGTAACCAAAGAAAAACTTTTGGAGGCCTACTCCTCCCTAACAAGAGCTTTAAGGAAAAATTCTTGTACCTCCATCAACGTGATCCTACCTACAGTTTCTTCTTTGCGTGCCGTTTCTTGCGAAGATTTTATAGAAAGTGTTTGTGAGGGGATGCTTTCTCTAAATTACCAAATCCCCCAGTATGGAGAGATCTCTAAAAAGGCAGATCCTGTCATAGAGAAAATTTGTCTTGTGGGTGTCGTATCGAATATTGCTAAACCTATATATGAAAGGGCTGAAGCTGTTTTTGAAGGAGTATATCTAACCAGAGACCTAGTCAATGGTAATGCTGATGATGTTACTCCGGAATATCTAGCCAACACAGCTAAAGGATTGAGTAAAGTTATTCCAGGTCTGCAAGTTTCTATTTTAGATAAGGCGGCTATTCTTAAAGAAGGTATGGGCTTGTTAGCAGCAGTTTCCAGAGGCGCTGCTGTGGATCCTAGGTTGATAGTGATTAAATATGAGGGGAAGCCCAATTCGAAAGATAAGACCGTCTTGGTTGGTAAGGGAGTAACATTTGATTCCGGAGGCCTGGATTTGAAGCCGGGTAAAGCCATGTTGACGATGAAAGAAGATATGGCCGGAGCAGCAACAGTGTTAGGAATAATATCTGTTGTAGCCTCTCTTTCTCTTCCTTTAAATGTGACAGCTGTTATCCCTGCTACGGAGAACTCTATAGGAAGCAAAGCCTACAAGATGGGAGATGTTTATGTTGGAATGTCCGGACTCTCTGTAGAAATAGGAAGCACTGATGCCGAAGGGCGATTAATTCTCGCGGATGCAATAACTTATGCGCAAGAGAAGTTAAAGCCCACAAGGATTATAGACTTTGCTACTCTTACAGGAGCTATGGTGATCTCTTTGGGAGAAAAGGTTGCTGGGTTTTTCAGTAATGATGATGTTTTAGCAGAGAAATTGGCGGAAGCTTCGGACAGAACGTCCGAAAGTATCTGGCGTATGCCCTTGGTTAGCGGTTACAACCAAGCAATCTCTTCCGAAGTAGCAGACGTAAAAAATATTGGAAACAATAGGGCAGGCGCGATCACTGCTGCATTGTTTTTGCAGAAGTTCGTTGATGAAAAAATTGATTGGGCCCATTTCGATATCGCGGGAACGGCTTATAGAGAAAAAGAGGAGGATTTTACTCCCAAATACGCTTCTGGGTTTGGCGTTCGCTTGTTGGTATCGTATCTAGAAAGTTTAATTTCTTAGTCAGAAAATATTTTGCAACCCTTTGCAAAAGTAGTTTCTATAATTGCAGAGGGTTTGTGTTTTTTTATTTTTTCTAATTTTTTTTCACCTTTTTTTTAAAGTTTTTTCTTTTCTTGTCGATAGATTGTGTAAGTAAATACCTTTCTAATTAGGGGAATTGAAAAATGCTAGGAGTGCAAAAGAAAAGAAGCACAGCAAGGAAAGCTGCTGTAAGAAAAGTAGCTGCCAAGAAGCCTGCTTCTAAAAAAACCACAGCAAAAAAAGCTGCTACAAAGAAAACTGTTCGTAAATCTACAAGAAAAGTGGCTGCTAAGAAGCCTGCTGCTAAAAGAGCTTCTACTCGTAAATCTACAGTAAAAAAAGCTGCTACTAAAAGGACTGTTCGTAAGTCTGTAAGAAAAGTAGCTGCTAAAAAGCCTGCTGCTAAAAAAGCTTCTACTCGTAAGTCTACAGTAAAAAAAGTTGCTACTAAAAAGACTGCTCGTAAGTCTGTAAGAAAAGTAGCTGCCAAGAAGCCAGCAGTAAAAAAAGCTTCTCATGCAGTTTCTTGCGCTAAAAAGCACAAACATACAGCTGCTTGCAAAAAATCTGTAGCTAAAGCTGCTACGAAAAAAATCTGCTCCTCAAAATCGACAAGAAAGTCTTCGGGGAAAAGAGTTCGAACAGCTCATAGCTGGCGTCAGCAATTAATAAAATTTATGTCTAAGTAGTTTAGGACATAGATCTTATGCTTTCTAACGGTAAGGACAATCTTCCTTACCGTTTTTTTTATTTTTAGAGCTATACTATCTTTGGTTATCCTTTGTTAAGAAGCTGGATTCTAATGTGTTGCAGCTCGCCCTTTCGTCCTGAAGCGACATCTCTTATTTAGTTTTTAGAAATAATGAGGATTTTTTCTATTGGTAGTTCTTTGTATGATCTATAAAAGAAGAAAATCTATAGTAACAGAGTTTTGGGGAGCAATTTTCCCTGTGTTGGGAAAGTTTTGGTAGGTGTTTGCTTGGTTTATTCTACGAGAAAAAGCTAGAATGCTTTCTTTATTAGTTCGTAATGAATGGTAGCTATCGTGTCGGCAGCGTTGAAAGGCAGAGAGAGTTTAGAAAAGATAAAAGAGGTTCCTCCAGTCCTATTGATTGGAGGCAACATAGAAGGAGAAGAATCTATACTTCTAGACGCTTTGGGGCTTAAGGACTGTAAGGTTTTATTTGGAGATGGACTAGCGGCAGAGACTGTATCTAGTTATACCGAAAGTTATGGTTTTCTTTCCGCCCCGCGGTCCGTAGCAATTTTTAAGGCTGAAGGATTGCCTAAAGCTACAGTAAATTATATTTTGAAGTATGCCAAAGCGCCTAACAAATCTGTGTCTCTTTGTCTTTTCACATCCAAGAAGGTATTTTACGAGTCATTAGAAACCAGTACCCATTCACTTTTTTCTTCTTTGAGCCTTTTTGGAGAGTGGACATCAGAAAAGGAAAAGCGAGTTATTAAAGTTTTGCAAGAGCTCCTAAAAGAGAGGAACGTTACTTGCGCACCTTCAACTCTTCAGTTCTTTTTGACTCGATGTGGTGATATGGAGTTTCAGGGTGTCAAGAGGGAGTTCGAGAAGCTTCTTTGTGCTATAGGGGATAAAGAGAGTCTAGAAACTACAGATGTCAGTGCGTTTACGGATCACCAAGAAAAATTATCGTTATGGGTGTTTAGAAACGCTTTATTTCAAGGATCTAGGGTGACAGCAGCTAAAGCTTATCAAGCGCTCTGCGATAAAGGAGAAGAACCTCTAGGGCTTATCGCATTCTTACGTAGTCAGTGCTTGTATGGACTTAAAGGCTTTGATGAGAAAGCAAGCAGTAATGATAAGAAATTTGCCATCTATATAGACTACGGTAAAGAGGCTTTGGTTCAAGCTCTCTCGTATCTTTTTTATGCCGAGGGACAAATAAAAAGCGGCATAGAGCCCTCTATAGCAATGACTATGTTAATTTCTAGGATGACAAAGTGACGCTGTATTTATTCCCAAATACTTTAGGTAGTCGTAAAGCATCGGACTTGCCTCCTGCCGTAGGAGAGGCTGTTAAGAAGATCCATGGTCTTATAGCGGAGAGCGACAAGGGTGGGCGGTCTTTTCTAAAACTGTGGGAAGTATCGGAGGTGCATAAATTTCCTCTGGCTATTTTACCTAAAAAAGCTGCTAGTAAAAAGGACTACGATTTTTATTTAGAACCCCTTGTAAAAAGTGGTGAAAGCTGGGGGGTAGTCTCCGATGCTGGTCTTCCTTGCGTTGCGGATCCAGGGGCTCTTCTTGTGGCAAGAGCAAGAGAAAAAGGGCTTGTTGTAAAAGGTTTTTCCGGACCTTGTTCCATAACGCTATCGTTAATGCTTTCAGGTCTTCCCGGACAGAAGTTTACTTTCTTGGGGTATCTTCCCAAAACTCCCAAGGATCGAGAGAAGCTTTTTGCTTCAGCAGTGAGAACTAAAGGAGAGACAAAGATCTTTATAGAAGCTCCTTATAGAAATGTGCATGTCTTTAAGTCTGCTTTAGAGTTTCTTCCCAAGCAAGCGCTTTTTTGCGTAGCCTCGGAGTTATCTACGGAGGATGAGCTTGTGCAAACCCACTCCATTGAATATTGGCGAACCTTTGAGGGTTTAGAGGCTTTCTGCGAAAGAATTTCTAAGACTCCAACAATCTTTTTATTTCACGTTTTTTAATTTTTGTTTTGTTTGATCTTTGTTTTAAAAATTAATTAGTTTTTGTATTTGTTTTATAAAATTAATTAAGGTTTTTAATTTATGGTCAATAAAAATGATTTTTTTCCCGAATTTAATAACACAAAAATAAATCTTCAATCGGAGTCAGGTGCGGAGGATGAGATTGCCAGCCTGGAGGATGGAGGAACTCCTCCAGATAACGGAGAACCTCCCGTAGAAGAGGAACCAGTAAAACTGTTTTTTGCAAAAGAAAATAGCATAGAGTGTCATTTGGATATCAATATGAATTCTCTTCGTGTAACTGAAGTTGGAGACCCGGATAGTAGTGCTCAAAACGGTGTAGATGGAGCTCAAACATATTCTGACGACGCCGTGAGGTTGGAGGATACGAAGGACCTGCTTCTCCGTCCTGAATATGCATCAAACATTCAGTGTTTAATGCTGAAAGGAGGGACCATGCAGGGTTCTATAGATATGGGGAGTCATGAAATTACTGGTATAGATGATTATTATTACTCCGGAGATGTAACCGCGATAGCTTCTGGAGCAGCGCTTATTAGCGCAATTAAAGATTATGTAGGAGCTTGGTTAACGGCTAAGGAAGAGCTGAAAGCTTTAGAAGATGGAGGATTGGATGAATTGATTAAAGATTTAGGAACGCCTGGAGAAAACGAAAGTATAACAAACCCAACAGAATGTAAGCTTCTTTTAAAAGATGGTAAAAACGGGATGACTGGAGATTTGACTTTTGTAGATCAAGATCTTGTGGGAGGCGTTATTGAGGGTCCGGAAGAAGGAGATTCTGGAGAAGGTGGCGATGGAGGATCCGAAGGAGGAGGTGGAGATGGTGGAGGAACCGGCGGAACGGGAGGTGGAGATGCAGGCAATGGCAGCGATTCTGGAGGAGAAGGGACAGAAGAAGTCCCTACAGAACCAGAGAGAAATCCTACTGTAATAAATTTAAAAGAGCCTGAAGAATTGCAAGATATTGTAACCAGAAAAACTGTAGATGAAGCCATGGGTAAGCTACCGTTAACTGGCGGTAACGTTTTGGGAGATATTGATGCTAACGGCTATAGTATTACCAACTTAAAGGAACATGAAGCAGTTATTACTGCAGACTCGAGTGCTTCTCTGGTCAATGCTTTTTCTGTTTATGTGGAGAAGCTTGATCTTGGAAAAGAGGTGACGGATGAGGATATTTCAAAAGTGACGTCGGAAACCCCAAATGAATCTGAGTTAGTAACTGTTTCTGATGTTAAAAAGTCTTTTGAGAACAAATATACGTTGGAGTACTTGTGTTACGGCCTGAATACAAAAACCTCTATTAATTCTTTAGATATTAATTGGAGTGAAGGAAGCGAAAGTGCTAAATCACAGAATAGCGAAAATTTTTGGGAAGTCTCTTCTGATACTTTAAAGATTAAGAAAAGTGGCGTTTATTTATTCGCTCTGAATGTTTCTTCGCCCTCTGAGTCCATCTCAACTTACGTAAACTCTGCTTCTGCGTGCACACTGAAGTTGTCGGGTATTCAGAACAGTTCTGGCAGTTCGTCTGGTAGTGGAGAGGAGATTTTGGCTAAATTTTCCTTAGATTCAAAAGGATCAGCTTCGGTGACATCTCTTATATACATTGAGCCTAGTTATTTAGGGGAGAGTGTATCAAAAAATACCGGTGAAGCTAACCTGTCTCTTCAGGTAGAAGGTATTACAACATCCGTAAGTACATCTTGGCAAATTAGTTATATCGAGGATGTTTCAGAGAATAAAGAAGAGTCTAGCAGCGCTAACCAGAATCTCGCTGCTGCATAGAAAAAATTAAGGGATCCTAAGATCCCTTATTTAAAATCAAGGAGTAGTCTTTGAATCTTTTTCTGGAAAAGGCCTGATTAACAGGTTCCAGCTGCTGTACTCCACTTTTACGCTAGAGTCAAAGGTGAGATATAAAGAATAGGGATCAGAAGTTTTTGTGGCTCCAGCTGTTCCGGTCTCTTCAATAGAGAGGGGTATAGGAATCTGGCAAGAAATAGATACGGCGCTATCATTTACGGGATGAACCATGATTATTTTGGCCTCTGGCTCGGGTTCAGGTTCCGGGGCTGTTTCACCATTTTCAGAATCTGGTTCAGAAAACAGCTGGGAGGGAGGTTCTTCGGGTACTACAGGAGCCATTAATTTTAAGGTGACGGTTCCATGCGTTGGAGTAGGGCTTCCTTCTAACAAGGCAGCGTCCCCAGAGTCTCCAGCTCCATCTCCTCCTGGAGCAGTATCTTCCTTCGGTAGATTAATAGAAATAATGGCAGTCCAGTAGAGGGTGTACAAAGCTTCAGGCTTTAGTTGTAGGGCTGTTCCAGATACCGAAGCGTATTTGTAAGATTCTGAAGATTGATTATTGACACCCACGCCCCAACTAAAACTTCCGTCTTTAAGAATGTAGGTTTTTGCTTCATTAGTCACAGACATATACGAAAATACTGGTCCCGGAAGTCTTTGTTTGATGAATTCCAAGTTAGAAGCGTGAGTAGATTCAGAGATTGTAGGGGTTTTCAAGTTTAGAATATTTCCAGCTTCCGTGGAAGAATAAGTTCCTGTAGGTCCGGAATCTTTAGATAAAGTGATGTCTCCTTTCATTTTGCATCCACCGCAGGCGAATTTTGTTCTTATGTATCCTAAAGAAGCAGCGTCAGATTCTTGTTTTGGTGAAGCTGGTAGTCCCCTTACGGACTGACCATTCATATCCAGATCGCCCGACATTGTATCTCCAGTCACGGCTACATAGGGAACGGCTGTACCGGAAGTTTCTTCCAAAGTCATTTTTAAGCTTTGAGGTTTTATGGGAAAGACTTTCAGAGAGGTTTTTGATAGAAGTTTTTTTGCTTTTCTTGACAAAGATTTTATTTTTGAACTAACAGCAGCTGGTGGCTCAGGCTCAGGCTCAGGCTCAGGCTCTGGTGGAGCTTTTATATTGAGAAGATCTTCTAATTTTTTTACTTTTTCTTCTAATTCTTTAACGATTTCGTCAACTTCTTTAAGATAGGAATCGTCTTTAATGGCTTTTACAGTGTCTTGTACACTTTTGGCGTTGATCGCAGAAACCTTTTCTTCATCTGACATTTCTTTTGGGTCAGCAAGATCTCCCTCCGTTCCAGTAATAGGAAAATTGACCTTCTCTATGCAATTATTTCCCATATTAATTTCGCCAAACATCTCTCCGCCTTTTGTAGCTAGATAGCCGGTCTCAGGATCATCTTTTTTTAAGAATTTAGACTTTAGATACCCTAAAGATACGAGATCTTTATTGTATAGAGGTTCTCCTAGGTTGGATATTTTGTGAGTTTTCATATCTAGCTCTTGATTAATGGAAATATTGCTAGAATTTGCTTCTACTAGGTCGGGATTTTCTGTTGCGTAAGGTTCGATGGTTTTATCTAGGGTTTTTTTTTCATTTTTTTTCATAACACCTCAAAAATTTAGAACGGATAACTGCCAATTTACTTGACCTAAGGAGATGGATTTTTCTTGAGGATCCGTTTCTTTGGTTTCTGAAAGTGTGGATCCATCGCCAGGCTCTTCTGGGGTAGGGGTAGAGGCTTCTGTGATCGGAGGAATTTCATCCAAACGCATTTCTAAAAAGTATTCTGGAGTAATTGTTTCTTCTTCGCTTTCTGAAGCTAATGAATAGATGGTTCTCGTATCTAGTGGAATTTGGCAGAAGATCGATGTGCTGGAACCTGCAACTCTACAAGAGAAGACTCTTGTTTTTACTGAGTTGTCTGGCACTTCTTCTGGTGGTTCAGTTGGAGGAGCAGGTTCTTCTAAAGGTGTTTTTGGGGCTGGAGGGCGGTAAACAAGAAAAACAGAGAAAAAGAGATTATCAGTAGAGTTTACTTTAGAAGAATAAAACCCGGTCCAAGTGAATAAAAATAACCCTCTATTTAGTAGTGCTATAGAAGTTGATTCTGTAGATTTGGCTGTTGGATTAACTGTTGCTGGTGGGGAGTAAATAGAAAAAAAATGGCTAGCAGATTTGGATTTAATAATAGTTGCCCCGGAAGGATCCCAAACAAAATTATTTTTAACAGACAAACTGCCAGAAGTTATATTCCCGGATAAAAACGGATGGGTATATTTGGACAAGCCATTTTTTAGTGTTTTCACACTGGCTCCATGTTTACTTTTCTCTTTTGTCCAAATACTTTCTATATCCGTTAATCCCTTTATTGAGTATCCCCCCATATTCAGGTCGCCAATAAGAGTATTAACTGTTTGAGTCGTTTCTGTTTCAGCTTTTGTTGAAGGAGCTGTTGTATCTGCAGCTTTTTTTAGGAGGTTTTGCTCCAGATATTGTTTACAAACAGCTTCGTCATTTTCCAATGGGGTGGTAGTTAATTCAGTCACCGTATGGCTGTTCATATCTAAGTTCCCAGTCATTTCTCCTCCCTCTACAGGAACATAATTTCCTCCGGGGCGGATGGCTTGGGGGGAGGGCGTAGACTCGTTGGTTTCGGAGCTTATAAACCCGACTATTTGTTTAATGTTATTAACTCTGTTGAGTAGGTCGTTGATTTTTTTTGTATTCTCATTAATTTCAGTATTCTTTCTTAACGGCTCACAGCTTTCTTGTAGGTAGCGGATGTTTACAGCCCAGGTTTCGGTATTTTCTGGATCTGTTCCTTCTTTTTGTTCTGGAGCTGCTGGAGGATTTTGTGGAGTTTCCTCCTTTGGTACATCAGGAGCTTTGAGCTGGTATATTTTATGATGATTCATATCGATGGGGCCAGTCATCGTTCCTCCTTTAATAGGAAGGTAGGTATCGTTGCTTTCTCCGATTATTGTGAAATGTTCTCTGAGGTAGCTATAGGGAACAGCATCGCCATCTGCTTCAGGGGTTCCTAAATTTGTTATTTTTTTCCCATTCATGCTTAGGGTTTTATTAAAGGAAGCTCCTTGATCATTGATTTGGATAGTGTCGTTTTGAGGTTTTTTTACTCGTGTTTCTATTAGTTTTGTTTTTTTTATTCTTTTCATTTTTGAATTTTTTAAACTTTTTAAAATAAGTTTTATTTTTAACAAAAGCTCTTAAAAGTAAATTCAAAAATAAATTAATTTTTATATGGTTGGGTTTAGAAGTCGAGGCTCATAATTTCAGAGGCTATAGAATCATGAAATAAAAGACCCCTGGGAGAAAGTTTGAAAAATCCCTTTTCTCGGATGAAGAAAGACGAGTTAGGGAAGGCTTGTTCAAGAAGGAAAAAAAGCTTAGAAGGGAAATCAGAAATACGTGCTCCGCAGACCATTCTTAGGCGCAAGCAAAGAGCCTCTTTGATACGTTCTTCAGGCGTCAATACTTCTGAAAATTCTTCCGTGGGCATTTTTTGAAACACTGCTCGCATATAGCGAGACAAACGCGAATGGTTTTTAGACCGAGCATGGTTTATGTACTGTGAGGCAGAGACTCCGAGGCCGAGAAAAGGGCGGTCTGTCCAGTAGCCTGTGTTATGTATGCTGGAGTAGCCTTCTTTAGCGTAAGAAGCTATTTCATACTGAATGAACCCCTTAGCTTCTAGGATAGATTTTGCTTTGCAGCTCATGGCAGAAAGGGTTTCTTCGTCGGCTATTCTTGAATAAATATTCTTTCGATATTTGTAGAACACGGTGTGTGGATCTACGGTTAGATTGTATATTGATGCATGTGTGATAGGCAGGGAGGCTATGGTTGTAACGTCCTGGCAAAAGGTGTCTAGCGCTTGATCTGGTAATCCATAAAGCATATCCAAGGATATGTTAGTAATTCCTCCTTGTATGCAGGCGTCCACAGCCCGAATAGCGGACGAAGCATCATGGGTTCTTCCGAGGACAGGGAGGAGGGGATCGCTAAGAGTTTGTACTCCAATACTTATTCTATTCACTCCTGCTAGTTGCACTTCTTTAACAAAGCTAGCGGATAGAGTTTCTGGATTTGCTTCTAGGGTGATCTCTTTGGCCTGAGGAGCTAGAGTTTCTATGATAGAGGCGATGTGTGCAGGTTGTAGTAGAGAAGGAGTCCCACCGCCAAGGAACAAAGAGACTATGTGGTATTCGTTTGAAAGAGTAGCTAATTTTTGTTTGCCTTCAAGAAGGATTGCTTCGGTGTAGGGGGCTAACAGAGCCTCTTTGTAGGGGATGGTATAAAAGCTGCAGTAATGGCACTTTTTGAGACAAAAAGGGACATGAACGTATATAGAAAGTTCTTGTTTACCACTCGTTGGCATCTGGATCTATAATACCGCCCCGTCTCCAACGATTTCTATCGCTGAAGGGATCTTCATCATCGACAAAATCGAGATCGCTATTATTATCTTCTCGCTCGTCTTCGGAAAGGTCTAGTTCAACAGTTTCTCCTGCTTCTAGATCAATTTCCGTATCAGTAGTGTCTGTAAATTCTATGTCTGAGATACTAGGTCCTTCGGGGTATACAGTTTTTGCAGCACTCCTTCTTGGTGTGACATACTCTTCAATTTCACCGTTTTCTTTTAGTAGCTGGAGTCGCTCTTTCTCTTCTTGGATCTTCATCTCGAGGGAGCGAATCTCTTCTTTATGGCGATCGATTTCTTTTTTAGGGACTAAGCCAAGCTGCATCCACTGAGTCAAGTCGTTGAGTTCAGATTCTAGTTTTTTCAAACGTTCGCTTTTCATTTGGATATTTTCCATTTGTTTAGTCACTAAGACGATGTACTCGCTTAGCCAATTTTTTTCAACAGGCTAAAAAAATAACCGACCACAAACTTTGTTTTTTTTGAATAAAGAAAAATTTGGTATGAGTCGAGACACCGAGGTAGCGTCTTTGGAAAGCATCATATGAATCATGAGTTTTGGGAGCAAGGGAATTTCGTAGAAAGTGACTGGCTAGAGTCCATGTATGGGCAATTTCTTCAGGGTGGATCTATCCATTCTTCATGGAAACATTTTTTTTCTGGTTATCAAATGGGGATAGCCACGAGATCGGATGATAACCTTCCTGTGGAAGAGCCTTTATCGAAAGTGAAAGAAAATGTTGATGCCGGAGATAAAAGTGTTGATGCACTTCTGGCAGAAAAAAGAGGTCAGTTACTGGTTAGCGTTTATCGCTCTTTCGGGTACTTACAAAGTCGCGTATCTCCTTTGGAGTCATACAAGCTCTCACCTTTTCTTTCTGAGAAGCTGAAGCCTTTAAACATGAATGATGCGGTGTATTCGTTCGGGTTGCTTCCAGAGAAAAAAGTTTCTGCCAAACAGTTAATGGAGCGATTGGAAGAAATTTATTGCGGTCCGTTGGCGGTTGAGACCATCACATGTTCCCCAGAAATTCAAGAGCATGTTTGGAATTTGATGGAGAAGACTCCTCGTTCATTTTCTTCGGAAGATCTTTTAGAAAGTTACAAAAACGTATGTAAAGCAAGTTTTTTTGAGGAGTTTCTACATGTAAAGTTCACCGGGCAAAAGAGGTTTTCCTTGGAGGGAGGAGAAGCTCTGATTCCTATGCTTGAATACATGGTGGATATAGGAAGTAGCCAGAAGAACGATGCGCCTATTTCTGACTATGTTTTGGGCATGAGTCATCGAGGGCGATTAAATGTTTTAACGAATGTCCTGTCTAAGCCTAGTAGGTATATCTTCATGGAATTTGAGGACAACTACAGTTACCGGGGTGTCGATCATGTAGGAGATGTGAAATACCATAAGGGATATGTCCACAACAAATTGGCGGAAGGGAAAGAAGTACGATTAACATTGCTTCCTAATCCGAGTCATTTAGAGTCTATAGATCCTGTCGTTGAAGGCGTCGTTTTAGCAAAACAAAAGCAATCTGCTTTGGATGAAAAACAAACTCTGGCAGTCCTCATACATGGGGATGCAGCATTTTCTGGGCAGGGGGTAGTGTATGAAACCCTGCAGTTAAGCGCTGTTCCGGGTTATTCTACATCAGGAAGTTTGCATATTGTTGTAAATAATGGCATAGGATTTACTGCTATGCCCAAAGAGTCTAGGTCTACGCCTTACTGCACAGACATTGCCAAGATGCTGGGAATACCAGTGTTTAGAGTGAATGGGAACGATATTCCTTCTGCTATGTTAGCAGTAACTTTTGCTTTAGATGTACGAAAGAATTTTGGTTGTGACGTTATTATAGACCTTTGTTGTTATAGGAAGCATGGTCACAATGAAAGCGATGACCCCTCGGTTACTGCGCCAGGCTTGTATCAGAGCATAGGAAAACAACCAACGGTTAGAGAGCTTTTCCGTAAGCAGTTAGCAACTATCTTTGGAAATGAAATAGAGGGTAAGCTTTCTTCTATTGAAGAATCTGTGCGTTCAGTTTTACAAAAAGAGTATGAAATTTTTTCCCGAGATAAGGAGGTTGAGCAATTCCCTCTTTCTTCGTGTAGCTTTTGTGATCGTCTATCGCAGGGAGAAAGCCTTGCCGAGGTGGATACTTCATTAGCTCCTGAAGTTATAGATCAGTTGTGTAGTAAGCTGTTAACTATTCCTGAGGGGTTTTCGCCTCATAAAAAGATCTTGGCCCTTCAGGATAAAAGATCAAAAATGTTGACCTCTAGAAGGGAGGTAGACTGGGCTGTAGCAGAGTCGTTAGCTTTTGCTTCCTTACTTTCCGAAGGATATTCTTTGAGATTGTCTGGTCAAGATTCACCAAGAGGAACTTTTAGTCAACGTCAATTAATTTGGACGGATATTAATAATGGAAATAGGTTCTGTTCTTTGGAGTGTTTGAGCTCTGATCAGGGTAGGGTAGAACTTTATAATTCGCCTCTTTCTGAATATGCTGTTCTAGGTTTTGAATATGGATACGCAGCAGCTGCCGAGTCCACCTTAGTTCTTTGGGAGGCTCAGTTTGGAGATTTTTCTAACGGTGCTCAGATTATCTTTGATCAGTATATTTCTTCCGGAATTCAGAAGTGGGATTTCCACTCTAATTTAGTTTTGTTACTTCCTCACGGATACGAAGGGCAGGGGCCTGAGCACTCTTCTGCTCGCATAGAAAGGTATTTGTCTTTAGCTGCCGAATGGAATTTTAAAGTGATATACCCTTCTACTCCAGTGCAATATTTCCGAGCTCTTCGACAGCATATGAAAAACAAGTTGCCTACTCCTATGGTAATTTTTACTCCTAAAGGATTATTAAGGCATCCATTATGTGTGAGTGCGTTGACAGAATTTTCTAACCCTACAGGGTATCAATCACTACTTGAGGATGAGCATCCAAATATTGAAGCGACAGAGTTAGTGCTATGCTCAGGAAAGATTTATTACGATTATTTAGAAGCATTAGAAAAGAGTAATAGGAAAGGAGACTTTGCCTGTATACGCGTGGAAAGCCTCTATCCTTTAGATTTGACAGGACTTTTTTCCCTTTTATCCAAATATTCCAATGTTTCTAGGTATGTATGGCTCCAGGAAGAGCCTATAAATATGGGGGCATATGATTACATGTATATGTCTCTAAAGAATCTTTTGAAAAAGGAACTTTGTTTTGTTGGTAGGCCAAGAAGTTCTTCAACAGCAACGGGGTCTGCGAGGTTGAGTAAACAGGAGCTTGCGAGTTTAATGGAAAGGTTGTTTTCTTCGAGTGAGCGATAGGAGGAGAGATGGTTACAGAAATAAAAATTCCAGACATAGCAGAATCCATTAGTGAAGTAACGATAGCCTCTCTTCTTGTTTCTGAGGGCTCCTTTGTTCAAGAAAATCAAGGAATACTAGAAATTGAAAGTGATAAATTGAATCAGCAGATTTATGCTCCTGCTTCAGGAAAAATTGCTTGGGAAGTATCTCAGGGCGATGTTGTAGCTGTGGGTGCTGTTGTTGGTAAAATATACGCCGAAGGGGAGGCTGGTGGACCCGTTCTTCGGCACACAGAGATTTCAGAAATTCCTGATGGACAAGATAAAGATTCCTCTTCAGAAAAAGTTGTGGAAAAGCCTTCTGCATGTATATCAGGAGATAGCGACAGAAGAAGTGATAAGGTTGTTCCCTTCGTCAGCGAATCTTCTACATACAAATCTGTGCAGAAAATAGAAGATTTACCTCCGCAGAGAGGAAGTTTTGTTCCTTTAAGTAACGTTAATAAGGGGGTAGAGAATCTTCTGGAAGAACGAACCCGCATGAGTGGGATTCGGAAGACCATTTCCAAAAGACTTGTACAAGCTCTTCATGATGCAGCAATGTTGACAACGTTCAACGAAGTGGATATGACGAACCTCATTTTGCTTCGTAAGAGCAAGCAAGAAGAGTTTGTTTCTAATCATGGCATTAAGCTAGGTTTTATGTCTTTCTTTATTAAAGCTGTCGTCGCTGCTTTAAAAGAAGTTCCTCAACTTAATGCTTATATTGACGAGGACTACATAGTATATCGCAAGTATTTTGATATTTCTGTCGCTGTAGGTACTGACAGAGGCCTCGTTGTCCCAGTAATAAGAAATTGCGATACACTCTCTAGCGCTGGCATAGAGAAAACTCTAGCAGACCTTGCTACCAAAGCCAGAGAGGGTGGATTATCTCTGGATGATTTAAAAGGGGGCTGCTTTACCATAACTAATGGTGGTGTTTATGGCTCTCTTTTATCCACTCCTATCATCAATCCTCCCCAAGTGGGTATACTGGGTATGCACAAGATAGAGAAACGCCCTGTTGTTATAGATAATGAAATAGTCATTAGAGAAATGATGTATTTGGCTCTAAGTTACGACCATCGCATTATTGATGGTAAAGAAGCGGTCACTTTCCTTGTAAAGGTTAAAGAGCTTCTGGAGATGCCAGAAATGTTGTTGAACTAATACTACCTCAGTGTAACTACCGTCCAATTTCCCCTATAGGGGTAGGGTGTGCCTCTTTTTTTTGAAGGGCAAGGGTTTTCTTTGCATCCTCTGCGATAAGAAAAGAATTCTTTGGAGGAGTAAGTGCAAACGTCTGATACGTATATCTGGGATTCTGGGATTCCTAATTTTCTCATTTGAAACTTGGCAATAGCTTTAAGATCAAAAAGATTCCCAGGAGCCATAAAATTTTGGAAGTATTTAGGGAAAATCTGTCTATAAGAAAGAAACTCAGAAGCTTGAAGCCCTAGGCTAGGGCCTATAAAAACGATTAAATCCATCGGGTCAGAATGGAATCTCTTGCGTAAGGTATTTACTGTGACGGCGTAAATGCCGGCAACAAGACCTCTCCATCCGCAGTGCACATTGGCTACAACGTGCTTTTTCCTGTCGTAAAATACCGTTGCCTGACAATCAGAGTGTTTAATAAAAAGAGATATTCCTGGAGAGCTTGCATACATAGCATCTCCTTCGGAAAAAGGATAGCGTATAAGCTCTGCTTCACGAATAGTGGTGCTATGGCTTTGGCGGAGGACTTTAAAGGATTGTCCTTCAGACAACAGCAGCATCTCATTAGGAGACGCGTAGCTATCTTGTATAGCCGATTCAGGGGTTCTATTTTGCTTTGGGAAGATTTTTATATCTATAGGAAGATCTTTGAATTTAGAGACAGAAAAATAGCGACAACCGTTTTTTTCTTGAAGACACATCATGGGGCACCTCTTAGAACATCATTCTTTAGTTAAAAAGTATAAAGTTCGTTAGATTGATAGTGCTACTTTTGTATTTGTTTGAAAACTGGTATTTGAAATCAAACGCCACAAACGCGAGGCCTCTAAATAGGAGAATAAGAAAGCTCTCAAGGACTTTCGCGTGTATCCTTAGTCTGTGGTTTCTTCCGGATCTACCCAGACATTGTATTCTTTTAACAGTTGAACCAAAGCTTCTTCAGCCTCTTCCATGGGGATATCCCTACGAACGGGGCGATGTTTGACATATAGGTCTATAAGCCCAGGTTTGGATCCTATGTATCCAAAATCCGCATCGGCAAGTTCCCCTGGACCATTAACTATGCATCCCATGACAGCGATCTTCAGTCCAGATAAGTGAGCTGTAAGGGCTTGAATTTTTGCTGTTACTGTAGGGAGGTCGAAGAGTGTTCGTCCACATGAGGGGCAGGCAATCATTTCTGCTACTGACGAACGCTTCCTTGTGCCTTGAAGAATGGTAAAACCAATTCTTCGCATCAAAGGCAAGGAGATCAATGGAGCATTAAAGATGACTCCTTGAATCTGATCATTGATGAGAAAGGAGGACAGATCCATAGATGCTGAGACGGCAACCCCTAAAGGAGTCTCCGTATTAGCGTATTCCATTGCTAAAAAGATGGGGGTAGGGCTGTTTGTGGAACTTTTCCATGATAAGAACTCTTTGGTGGAGACGATCTTAGATTCTGAGGGATAAAAGACTAGTTTATCTGTTGCTTTTGATAAAGCTCGAGGCCATTCTCCAGGAGTATCTCCAGAAGCGGAGACAAGGTCTTCTGTTGTTAGAACCCGAATTCCCACAGATTGGAGAATGGGGAGAGAAATCTTATCCACTAATGAAGCGTCTACTACAATAGCATCCGGAGAAGTTGAAGATTTTTTATAACCGTCCAATTTCTTTATGACCCCAAGATCGGAAAGAAAGGAATGGGTCACTTGCTGAGGATTAACGACTAGGAATAGGGGAAAGACTGAGGGAGACTCTCCTTGATGGATTTCTAAAGTTTCTTTAGGAGCCTGCTGCGCAGATTGTAAGTAATCATTAGAATCTATTTGCTGTTTCCTTAAGCTTTCGTGATACTGAGACAGCTTAGAGAGAATTTCGTTGCAAGTAGGCATCTCTATAACGGGGTGTCCTGTTATAGAGCATCGGATGGTATCGCCAATACCATCTATCAGTAAGGCTCCGATACCGGTAGCAGACTTTATGGATCCTTCCAAGTCCATCCCAGCTTCAGTGACTCCAAGATGCAAGGGGTAATGCCAGCCCCTGTCGTCAAGCTCTTTGGCTAAAAGACGATAAGATTCCGTCATAACGATGACGTTGCTAGATTTGATAGAAAAGATAAGCTCATGGAAGTCCTCCTCTACACATATCTGAGTATATTCTAGAGCTGATACTACGAGACCTAAGGGGGTGTTTCCATATTTTTGAAGGATTCTTTCAGATAGGGAGCCGTGGTTGACTCCAATCCGCATAGACTTGCCTAACGCTTTACATTTGTTTACTAGAGGGAGAAATTTTTTTCGGATTCTATCAAACCCTCTTTCAAAATCCTTATCGGACCATTTGCGATTCTCTTCAAACAAGTAGCGTTTGTCAGCGTAGTTTCCTGGGTTAATACGGACTTTATCGACAAAGTCAGCGACGTGTATAGCTGCTGGAGGGAAAAAGTGAATGTCGGCAACTAAAGGTATGGTGCATTTCAATGCGTCAAGACGTTCTTTAATTTTTTCGCAGGCCCGAACTTCCTTCATGCCTTGAACTGTTACACGGGCAATTTCACATCCAGCTTCGCTTAGCTCTAAAATTTGCTTTACAGTGCCTTCAACGTCGTCCGTGGCAGTGTTTGTCATAGATTGTATACGTATTGGGTGATCACTTCCTACCTGGACGTGTCCCACATTTACAGATCTAGTTTTACGGCGATAAATATTTTTTGGAAATGAAGCGACGGAATCGAGCATGGTAGAGACTTTTCCTTTTGGAGAATTGCTTAAAGGCTAAAAACGATCCATTATGGATGAGCGTTTGATTTTGAGGTAATTAATCGAATTAAATCAATAATAAAGATTGCTAATCTGTGTCGACAGAACTTCTCCACAACCTACAGCCTCCCATTTGAAACTGGGGTTAGCCCAAGGATCTTAGTTAGGTTTTAGCGGAGAAGATCCTATATCCACGACAATGATTAGCACTTCCTTCTGGGTTCCATGTGTTTTTACTGCTCTGGTTACCCCAGAAAGCATGGCTGCTCGCAACATTTTTTGCCACGCTAAAGCATCTCTAGCTCCAGCGGAGTATATCCCAGAGGAAATAAGAGGAAACTGGATGATATGACATCCTTTCTGAAGGCACGCTCTTACACAGTTGGCGTAGGCCTCTTCTACGGAAGAAAAGGCAACGGTTTCATCTCCCTTAATTAAGGGGTCAGAGGCTTGAGGCCCTAAAAGTTGACCCAATAGAGTCGGTGTTGTAAGTAGTTTGGTGTCATTGAAAACTTTGGGCTCCCAAAATCCGGCTCGAAATTCTCCTACTCTTAGAGAAGATTGTGGAGGAGAAGCAAGAAGCACTGAGGATTCTACGCTGGACTGCCATGATCTTGGAGTCACCTTAAGGGAAATAGCTTTATTGGTTCCCGCTCCTCCGCTGTACATTGTTGGATTAGCAGAATTAATAATGATGGAGGGTTCCGTGAAGAAATTTTTTTCTATAGCCAAAGTGTCTATGGAGTGTTTAGCAGATATCAGCTTTAGGTTAGGAATTTCTTTATGAACCCAACAAAAAGCCTCTTTAGCAACGCAGTTTGCAGGTAAATTTATTGAGCTCCATGAGCTGGAAGTTTTCGTCTTTGGGCTTAGAGGCTTCTCTATTTCCGGAGTTGAGGGACGAGCAGGTTCGACAGTTTTCTTTACGGAAGGTTTTTCTGGTATCACCCTTGGTGGAGTTGACTTTGGTGGAGTGGAAGAGGGTGGTGGTACAGAAGGCTTTTTTGTTATTGGAGCAGGAGAACGTACTGGTGGAATAGTTCTACGGTGGGAGCAGAGGTCTCTATGCAATAGAATCGAGCTAACGAAGACGGCTCCGGCAACTAAGGGAATAACGGCAAGAACCGGGAGACCAAATATCACGCAAGAAGCGAACCCGGCTATAAAGGTAAGCATGGCTATTATGCTGACTACCAGGAGAGCTATTCTAGCTTGCAGCCGGATATCTTTGGGGCCTGAAATATCTTTTTTAATGGATTTGTATAATGAAGATAATCGACTTTTCGAGGAGGAAGGAGAGACTCCACTCTGAGACAAAAAGTCCTCAGCAGTATTGTCTCCTATCGGTAATCCACTACCTGTATGGGCGAGCCCTGCTCCGGGCTGTATATTGCTGCTCATATTAAAACCCTTCCCTTGGTCTTACAATTTTTAGGAATTGCTAGAAGCAGGCTCTGCTGAAGCCGCTTCTTCGGAACCTTTGTTTTTATGCATTTTTTTTGTAATCCATACGCCAGCAATTGCGGAAGATAGCATAAGGTACCCTAAGCTAATAGCTCCAACTAGGGTGCCGACGGAACAATAAGCTATGGCTAGGCAAGCGGACAGTACTACGAGAGAAATGATAGCCAACTTAGGAAGGACTTCTAAAAAAAATTTTCTCGCTAGATAGAGAACTCTTTTCCCCAGAGTTGTTGCTTTTGTAGAGTCTGTTGTAGGAGAGGAAGAGGATTCTGTTGCTGCACTGTTTGTAGTTTTATTGCTAAAAATTTTCATAAAAACCAACAAAATTAAACTAATCCGCTAACGATTATACTAATTTTTTCTGTTTTTAACAAAAAAGCTTTGATTTTAGTTTCTTTTGTGAAGGTTTCTTTACAAGCAGCTACTTCGACAGATCCTAAAGATAAGAATCCTTGATTAAACTGACGAACTTTTTGAGTGGCAGATGTTTAGAAAGTAAGTTTTACGTCGCCTTGCATGATTTTGCATTGGCAGGCTAATCGTTCACAGCCCTCTTCGTCGCCTAGAAAATCACGCTCTTCTTGAGTGAAGTCAGAAAGATTCTCTTGCCCTTCGAGAACTTCTACAACACAAGTTCCACAAACACCTTCGGTGCAGGCAAACGGAACGCCGGCTTCTTCGCAAACTTCGGAGATCCCTTCACCGTCATCTAATTCAAACTCTTCAGAGTCATCTCCAGAAACAATTGTCAACTTAGCCATAAAATCTCCAAGGAAAAAGAATATCGGAGTAGAGGGATTCGAACCCCCGACCTATTGCTCCCAAAGCAACCGCGCTAACCAGGCTGCGCTATACTCCGAAAAGAAATAAAGAAGCTGGGAATCTACCACAAATCTTCATACTCTACAAGTAAAGAATACGTTTTTCTTAACAAAAGAATCCTAGAATATGAGAATTTTAAGGGGAAAGAATAAAATTTATTTTCATAAAAGAGATCTTAAAGTTATGTCGCTGATACTCCTTTAGTTGCTCCCAGCGCTCTTGTATTCTCTTTACTCTTCTAAAAGACAAACGCTTTTTCCTATTGATGTGAATCGATATGTTAGGGTAAGGATTCGATAGATAGAACCCCACAAGGTCCAGTGTGAGAAACAAGCTATTCGAGTCTTGGATACTACTTTTTCCTGTACTTATAGTCACCCTCTCCTTGTTCCCTATAACACCGACCCTTTTAGATAGCTTCTTATGCATGGGAGTAGCGTTTTCATTGGTAGCTTTTTTGTGGGCTTTGTCTGCAAGTAATGACAGAGATCTGGTTTCTTATCCTTCGGTATTATTCTATTTAACACTCTTTCGTTTAGGGGCAAACATAGCGTCTACACGTCTGATACTTTCTTCCGGTGCGGCAAGTCCTATGGTTTCTTCTTTAGGGAGATTTTTAGCCTCAGATAGTGTTATTGCCGGAACAGCCGTCCTCATAATCTTATTTTTTATGAACTTTCTGTTAATAGCAAAAGGAGGAGAGAGGATAGCAGAAGTCCGTGCCAGGTTTATCTTGGAGGCTTTGCCTGGGAAACAGATGGCTCTGGATATGTCATTGAATTCTGGAAGAAAAAGTTTTTCTTCTATAGAGGCTCTTAGAGAGGAAATCATTCAAGAAAGCGAATTTTTTTCTTCTATGGAAGGTGTCTTTCGGTTCATTAAGGGGGACGCTGTCATAGGTTTGATTGTCTTAGCTATAAACATCTTTTCTATCCCCTTCTTGCTTGGCGTTTCAGAGCTTTCTCTTTACGATTTATGGCTGGCTATTTTAGGAGACGGTCTTGTGGGGCAAATTCCTGCCGTCTTAGCCTCCGTTGGAGCAGCAACCACAATATCCAAAGTAGGTAAGCGAAGAACTGTTTTAAGTTCTTTATTTGTTGATATTCAAAGGCATTCGAAAATCTTTTTCCCTGCGGCTATATTTATGCTATTGATTTCTTGTCTGCCTGGAGTGCCTTTCATTCCGACTTTTCTATCTGGGGCAACACTTTTATTGCTTGGAACAAAATTAGCAAAACAAGGGGAGGAGCTGAGGGAATCAAAAGTAGAGTTGTTTTTGCCAGAGAAAGGCTTTTGTCAAGATAAGATGAGGCAGTTGTACCGCTTTGTTGAATTGAAAATCTATAATGATCTGGGGGTTCGTTTCCCATCAAATATTCTTGTGCACAAAGGGGGGGCTTCTGGAGTATTTTTACAGGTTTTTAATTTTGTCTTTTCTTTAGATGAAGTTTCGGAACAAACTTTGTATCAAAAGTTGTCTCCTTTAGCTCATGAATGTGTTAATGCGAAAGTTGTAGAAGATCTATTGGTAAAAACAGAAAATTCTTGGGGAATTTTTTCTGATGAAATCGTTCCTTTAAAAGTTTCTAGGGACGCTCTCGTCTCTCTTTGTAAAGAGCTTGTGAAAGAGGGTATATCCTTACATCTCTTTCCTCAGATCATGGATGCTCTTTCATCTCTTCCTCAGAGATCTTCTTTGGATCAGATGGTTGAGCATGTTCGTCGGCATCTTGGGGACAGAGTAGGGAGAAGCATTCTCAGAAACAATAAAAGAATCCATGTTGTAACGGTGGATCCTTATGTTGAACAATTGATCAGTAGCTCTTATTCAGCTAAGAATCCTTCGGTTTGTCAAAAAATAGTAGCGGAGCTTGGGGAGCTGCTTAAAGGGTCTTTGTTAAAAACTTTGGATCAAGAAGTTCGAGCAATAGTTACAGGTAATGAGTCTCGATTTGAGATGAAAAAGATTGTGGAACACAAGTTCCCAGACCTTTTAATTCTTTCTTATGATGAGTTGCCAAAAGATGTGGAGGTATGTTCTTTAGGAACTCTTTCGGAAGAAGTATTACTATAGATTAAGAATTGAGGATGTTTCTTTTTTAAGAAGTTGTTTAAAAAAATTTTTTTAACTATCCTTTTACTTATAGAAGAATAAAGAAAAATTGTGAAAACTCAGGATTTTCCAGAACTTTCTCAACCATGGAAGCGGTATCTCGAAACAAGAGCTGTCGAAGACAGGGATTTTTTAATAGAAACCTACCTTTACCTAGTAAATATTGTCGCTCATAAACTTTCAGCAGGATTCCCAAGCCATATTCATACTGAAGACCTTTATGCTGCAGGTGTCGAGGGCTTAGTTAGAGCCGTAGAAAAATTTAATCCAGAAAAAAGTCCTAAATTTGAAGGTTACGCAGCATTTTTAATCAAAGCTTCTATCATTGATGATTTAAGAAAGCAGGATTGGGTCCCTCGTAGTGTTCACAAAAAAGCAAATCTTTTATCTTCTGCTTTAGAAGCTCTACGATCTAGTTTGAGTAGAGAGCCTTCGGATTCAGAGGTTTGTAAGTATTTGGGGATTTCTCAAGAAGAATTATCCGAGTGGTATCAATTTTCTAAAACCTCGTTGATGATTTCTATTCACGAGGATAGATGCTCCAGAGATAGTGAAGAAAAGGGCTTTAGTCTCGAAGATCGTCTGGTTGATGAAAAAGCCATGACTGGATTCGAAATGGCTGAAAAAGAAGAAAGAAAAAAATTATTAGCTGGTGCCATTTTAAATCTAGAAGAAAGAGAGCGGCAAGTTTTAGTGCTTTATTATTACGAAGACTTGATGCTTAAGGAGATTGGAAATATTTTAGGTGTTAGCGAGTCTAGAGTGTCGCAGATCCATTCCAAAGCATTACTTCGTCTAAGATCTGCTTTCAAGAATCTCTTGTAGTTTTACAAAGCTTTCGTCGAAAGATTCCCGGAAGAGGGAGTTCTTATTATGGATATCACGGACGCTATCATTACGCCCAAAATAGACTGTACAATAGTAAAGGCGATGTCTTTAGTCAAAATCATAGCTACAATGCTGGCAGCTAAGGCAATAGCAAGAACTGTTAGAATGATATATCCCAAAGTGTTTACTTTTTTTGCAGTAAAAGACTGAGCGCTCTGTGTTGATGAGGGCTTTTCAGTAGGAGAGAAATCTGAATCTACTGGTTTTTGAGGTCCGTAAATCTTCATAGAGAAAATCCTTGTAATCACCTAAATAAATTGTTTAGACATCAAAGAAGGAGTAGACAATCTACGAGACTGCTCCACTTTAAAGATGTCTTTTACGGTCAGTTCGATAATTAACGAGTTGCCTATAAAGGCTTTTGCTTTTTGATAATCTCGGGTGTAAAAATTTATCGATCTTAGGAAAACACGACGATCCTACAAAAAGTTGCGCACATACAATAATCTAAAGAGCTGGCAAAAAAGTAAAGAGAAGGCGTTAGCACGAGGGGGATTGTAAAAGAAAAAGAAAATTATTCAAAGGATTTATATTCGAAAGGTTGTTTTAGCCGGAGGGAAGAAATTTTTTTCAAAAGGCGAGGCTAATTTTTTATTGTGGACAGCTACGCAGAGGGTTCAGTTCTTGAATATTATGAGAAAGGACTTTAAGATCTATATTTTTAGTCATCACAGTGTTTATGAAAAAGTTTCTTTCTCTCATGCAAGATCGCGGACTGGTTGTGAATGCTTCTGAAGGGTTGTCAGAAGTCTCGGAACCCGTTTCTGTGTATTTGGGTTTTGATCCAACTGGGCCTTCTCTTCATGTTGGTCATTTGGCCGGGATCCTGGTTTTAAAAAGATTGTCATTACTTGGGCATAAGCCCTTAGCTCTCATTGGGGGAGCTACAGGTATGATAGGAGATCCCTCGGGTAAGAGTGCAGAAAGAGTTTTGCTAGATAAAAATACTGTAGAGGAAAATGCTAACGCTTTAAAAAAACTTTTGCAGAAATTCATTCCCGAAATCGAAATAGTTAACAATTTTTCTTGGCTAGGAGAAATAACTTTAGTAGATTTCCTAAGAGACGTCGCTAAGCATTTTCGATTAGGAAATATGCTGGCAAAAGAAAGTGTCAAGCAGCGCCTTGGTTCTGACGAGGGGATGAGCTTCACGGAGTTTAGTTATCAACTGCTGCAAGCTTATGATTTTTACCACTTGTTTAAAGACAGAGGAGTTTCCCTACAGGTTGGTGGCAGTGATCAATGGGGGAATATTACGGCAGGCATTGATTTTATTCGAAAGGTTTTATCTAAGAAAGTACATGGTCTAACGTACCCTCTGCTTACAGATAGCAAGGGAAACAAGCTTGGGAAGACAGAAAAAGGTGCTGTGTGGTTAGACGCAGCGAAAACTTCTCCTTACGAGCTGTATCAATATGTATACGGCTTAGATGATTGTGAGATGCCTAGGGTTGCTAGCTTGTTGACGCTGCTTGAAAATGAGGAAGTCAAAGAACTTTTAATGCAATTGAAAGAGAAGCCTGAAGAGGTGAAAGCCGCGCTGTCTCGGGAAGTTGTCAGACTGGTTCACGGAGAAGAAGGGGTTCTGTCAGCACAAAATATTACTCAAGCAATGCTTCCAGGTAAAGTTTCTGAGCTCTCAGAAGAGGCTTTGGCTGTTCTTATAGCTACAGGGTTTGGCGTAAATTTGGCGTCCCATAATATTTTGGGGAAAAAATGGTCTGACGTATTAGTGCTCTCAGGAATAAGTGCTTCTAAAAGTGAAATAAAAAGACTTGTAGACCAGGGTGGTATATATATCAATTCTCGCGTTTTGACAAGTAGCGAGGAGGTTGTTTCTTCCGAGGATGTTATATTTTCGAAATATATAGTGGTTTCCAGAGGAAGAAAGAAAAAATTGGTTCTTATTATAGGTTGACTCTCTAGAAAAAAAGGACATTGGATGACAAAGGGATCTGATATTGGATTGATTGGGCTCGCTGTAATGGGGAAGAACTTGGTGCTAAATATGCGAGACCACGGGTTTTCTGTTTCAGTGTATAATCGTAGTCAGGAGAAAACACAGGAATTTTTACAGGAACCAGAAGTATTGGGCTCCACTATTCGGGGATTTTACTCCTTACAAGATTTCATTAGTTCTTTAGAGCGCCCTCGAAAAGTTTTATTGATGATTAAGTCGGGAGACCCTGTTGATCGTACTATTGATGCTATGCTTCCCTTCCTAGAAAAAGGTGATATCATCATAGACGGGGGAAATAGTTATTTTTTAGATTCTGAAAGAAGATATAAATATCTGCAGGATAAAGGAATCTTGTTCGTGGGGGCTGGCATCTCCGGAGGGGAAGAAGGAGCTCGTTTTGGCCCTTCAATTATGCCAGGAGGAGACTTTAGAGCGTGGAAATCAATAGAGCCTATTTTCCTCTCTATTGCGGCTAAATCTCAAGACGGAAAGCCTTGCTGCTCTTGGATCGGTAGCGGAGGTGCCGGTCATTATGTGAAGATGGTTCACAACGGTATAGAATATGGAGACATGCAACTTATCAGCGAGCTTTATGGCTTAATGAGGGATTATGTAGGAATGTCTTCAGAAGAAATAGCTTTAACATTTAGCGATTGGAACAAACAAGAGCTGGAAAGCTTTTTGGTCCGTATCACATCAGAAGTTTTGAAAGCTAAAAATGAAAATAATCAACCTATAATAGACTCTATTCTAGATGTTGCCGGGCAAAAAGGAACCGGGAAATGGACGGCTCTCGAAGCTTTACAAATGGATGTTCCTTTGTCTTTAATCACTGGATCTGTTTTTTCCCGTTATTTATCAGGGATGAAAGAGGAGCGAGTAGAAGCTCATAAACTTTTCCAAAAATCGAAAGTTGAGTTCTCGGGGTCGAAAAAGGACTTCTTGCAGGATTGTTTTCAAGCTCTTTATGCTTCCAAAATTATTAGTTACTCTCAAGGGTTTTCATTATTGAAACAAGCTTCCATGAAATTCGATTGGAACTTAGATTTAGGAGAGATTTCTCTAATATGGCGCGGTGGATGTATCATACAAAGTGTCTTCTTGCAAGATATAAAGGATGCTTTTGTTTCTGATCCCAACCTTTCTTCATTGGTAGTAGCTCCCTTCTTTGTAAAAGCTTTAGCTTTTGCTGATAAGGGATGGAGAAGGGTTGTATCTTCAGCTGTCCTTGCTGGAGTTTCCATACCATGCCTCTCAGAGGCCATAGCATATTTTGATGGGTACACCACAGCAAAATCCTCTATAAACTTAATACAAGGACTTCGAGATTATTTTGGAGCTCATTCCTACGAAAGAACAGATCGACCCAGAGGAGAATTCTATCATACCGACTGGTCGGGAAGTATGGAAACTAAACTTGTCTAAAGGCTATACGGAGCTCCCTAAACAAGAACTAAGGCGGCAGAAGCGTTTCACTTGGTTTTACTAACATTCAGTTAGTCTAGCTTCAAGACTTCCATAAAAGCGGTATTTGGAATAGACACTTTTCCAAATTCTCTCATGCGCTTCTTACCTTTTTTCTGTTTCTCCCAAAGCTTTCGTTTGCGGGTAATATCTCCGCCATAGCATTTGGCTGTAACGTTTTTGGATAGGGCTCGAATTGTTTCTCTAGCTACAATCTTTTTGTTAATGGCAGCTTGGATAGGTACTTTGAAGAGTTGTTGGGGGATAACTTCCACAAGTTTTTCACATATGCTGCGCCCTCTAGACTCTGCTTTGTCTCTATGAACTAAACAAGAAAAAGCATCAACAGGTTCATCGTTGACAAGGATTTCTAACTTAATAATAGGGCTCTTTTGGTGATCAGAAATTTGATAATCAAAGGATCCGTATCCTTTGGTCACAGATTTTAATTTGTCGTTAAAATCGGAGACAATCTCATTCAAAGGTAAGCTATATGTGAGTATTAGTCGATTATCATCGAGCATTTCTGTCTTTGAACAGAGCCCTCGTTTATCCAAACAAAGACTCATGATATTACTCAAGTATTCTTGAGGGGTAATAATATGCGCGGTAACCCAAGGTTCTTCTACATGTTCAATGGTTGCTGGGTCTGGATAAGCGGTGGGGTTATCTATTTCTAATACTTTCCCATTTTTTAGAACTATTCGATAGACGACGCTAGGCGCTGTGGCTATAACGTCAATATCGAACTCTCTCATTATTCTTTCAAAGATAATTTCTAGATGAAGTAGCCCTAGGAACCCACAACGAAAACCAAAACCTAACGAATGACTACTTTCTTGTTCTACTGTTAATGCTGAGTCATTTAATTGCAGCCTAGATAAAGCGTCTTTTAATGCATCAAAATCAGAGGAGTCTATAGGATAAATACCAGCAAAGACGACAGGGGTAATTTCTTTAAATCCCTCTAAAGGCTCTTTAGCTGGGTTTCTGTACGTTGTCACAGTATCCCCGATCTTAACGTCCTTTACTTTTTTTATATTAGCTATGAAGTAACCTACTTGTCCTGGTTTTAGAGAATCTTCTATCAAGGTTGCTTCGGGCATAAACGCTCCTATACCTAAAACTTCATGAGAAGTGTTGCCCGACGCCATCAATACAATCTTGTCACCTTTTTTAAGTTCACCGCTTATTATGCGAACATAAACCATTATTCCTACGTATGGGTCATAGTGAGAGTCAAAAACTAATGCTCTAAGGGGAGCGTTAGGATCTTGAGGCATTGGAGGCGGTATAAGAGCTATTATGGCTTCTAAAATATCGGAAATCCCTACCCCAGTTTTTGCAGAACAGGCTATAGCATTGGTTGTGTCTAGGCCTATATACTCCCTGATTTGTCGTTTAACTTCTTCTGGATCTGCGGCGGGTAGATCAATTTTATTTAGAATTGGGATGATTTCTAGGTTGCGATCAAGGGCTAAGTATACATTGGCTAGACTCTGAGCTTGTACTCCTTGAGCGGCATCAACAATGAGGAGCGCGCCCTCACACGCAGATAAAGATCGAGAGACTTCGTACGAGAAATCAACGTGTCCCGGAGTGTCTATGAGATTTATTTCATATTCTATTCCTTCGTGGGTGTACCGCATGGTGACGGGGTGGGCTTTAATGGTGATTCCCCGTTCTCTCTCTAAGTCCATAGAATCTAGAAGCTGTTCTTTCATCTCTCTCTCTTCAACAGTTTGAGTAGCTTCTAGCAACCGGTCAGCTATTGTGGATTTTCCATGATCAATATGGGCTATTATAGAAAAATTTCTAATATTCTCGATATTATACTTTCTCAACGTGTCCCTCTTTAGATCTGAAAAATGATAATGTTATGAGTTGAGTCCATAAGTTGTCAATAAGAGGGGAGAGCAAAAAAAAAGCTCGGAGAATAATCCCCGAGCTTTTGTGAAAAGTCTCACTGAAGACTGGCTTCTTTAGGAAGAAGCGTTTTCAACAGCAACAACATTTTCTTTGGCTTCTGCAGTTTTCTCTACAGACTCTTCCTCAGAAGCTGTAAGCTTGAGGAACAGCACGTTGAGCTTGGAAGCAGCAACGACCCAGCAGCCTATGATCACAAACAATATAGCAGCTAGGTATGGCGTCATAGCTCCAATGCTTCCGAAGAGAACCAAGAGGCCCTGTTGAATTAAAGATCCTCCAGATTTTCCAAAGCGAGCGGCTACAACATCGATAGCTGCTTTCCCTTTAACTTTTTGCTCTTGGTCTAAGGGAATGTAAGCCATTTCTTTTGTAGCATCAAAGAGAGCATACTTTGTTGATTTGGAGAGAATGTTTTGGACGGCTCCAACAATAACGGCCATCATTAGAGGTGTCGTTCCAAACATTGCTACTAACCCTGCAGCCTGATTTCTGAAGATTACTAGAGCAAAGAAAAGAGCTCCTGTGACTAGGATCATTATAGGTGTCGCCAAAGCTCCTGCTAACCACCCAAACTTTCTGATGACATTGCCGCCAACAAACAGCATAACAAATACAGAAACAATTCCTGTCCAGAAAGAGAAGTGCCCCATAAACTCGCTGTACTGGTTAGCGTTAGGGTATTGAAGTTTCAATTGGCTCTTCCAGGTGACTTCAACCAAATTGATGCAGACTCCGTAGCATATTACGAGGACGGCCAGCGATAAGATGTAAGGAGACCGCAGTAGATATGCAAAACTTTCTTTCAAGCCCATTTTAGGTTTGGATTTTTTAGACTTTTTGAGCTCTTCTGGGTTATAGAATCTAGGATCCGTAAGAACGTTTTTATTGATCCACCAGTAGCAGCACATAATGACAAGGCCTGCAGCCAACACCATTCCCATGAGAAGGTATAAAGAGGTGGTCCAAGGATCTTGTCCCGCAGTAGCAGCGCTACGCATTCTAGATGCCCAAATGATAGATCTTCCGGACGCTAGTAAGGCTAGGTTGGCTCCAATTCCGAACAAGGCATAGAACCTTTTGGCTTCGTTAATTTTGGTAATTTCGTTAGCAAATCCCCAGAACATAAGAGACAGCATAACACTTCCCCAAAGCTCTGCTAACACGAAAAACATAGCAAACGTCCAGTTTCTCAGTACGGCGACCAGACCGCTTAGTCCTTGAGGTAAAACAGACATTAACCAAGTAGCGAAGGTTGTCGGGTGGAGGGTTTCTCTAAAAGGATAAATTACTATGGGGAATAAAGTGAAGAAGAGGAGGAAAGGAGATATGACAGCATAAAATAGTGCTTGCTTGCTAAGAATATTGCTGAGCTTAGCGTAAATAATCATGAAAAGGACAGCGGAGGGCACGACAAGCCACACTTTGATAAAAGGAATAGCTTCTGCCCCAGATCCTGGTGCTGTCACTATAAGAGTGTCTTTAGTGTCTCTTAAAACGGTATAGTTGAAAGCTATACAGAAGAACATAAGGAACATTGGCAAGACTTTCTTCAACTCATGCTTATGTATGGGCCAAATGAAAGAACGCAATTTTCCAAAAGGTTTTTCCGTTGTCGTCGTCATAATTACCCTCTGAAATACGTTAATTAATTTAGTTTAGTTGGTTTATTTAAGTAATAGTTTAAAAACTTGATTTTTCAAGGAGCTAAGTATAGCAGGTTTTTATGCTCTTGACAAGAAGAAAGGGAGGAAGAGGGGGAGACGAGGGGCTTCTCCTTAGAAGCCCTGTCAAATATATTTTTTAAACAAGGAATGTGGAGGCCTCGGAAGCATTCGTATTAGCAGCTTTTACGGCTTCTACATAGGCATTCCATAAGTCAAAGCTTACAACGCCATTTCTGATGGATCGGATAAGCTCTCGTTTTAGAGAGGGTAAGGGTCTCTTAGGGCTAAATCTAGCTAGCAGATCTTTGTCTCCAACCTGTCTAGCGAGTTCTAAGACGCGCTCGATGTCGTTCTTGGTAAAGCTTACAAAGTCTCTCTTTTTCTTGGACCCCCTAGGAGCTCTGGGCTTGGGGTCTATAGCTCGAGGCATTTCTGATCCAATGATAAAATCTTTGAGCATTTTGTGCAGTTGCGCAGGGTCTGAGGCTTTCATTTTTCTTAGAGTGAAATGGTGCATATAACCACCAGCAGGACCAGGAAGGTATCTGCAAAGATCATTTTCCCTATTGCCATTAACTTTTTTAATTGCTTTTTCAATCAGTTTCTCAGTCTCTTCTTTTGTAGCTTGATCGACGACGGCCATCATAATCACCTTATTCTTTGCAAAATGATACATTAAATTAGAGGGGTTTTATTTCTTATTAAAGATTCCTCTGATTCAATTTTTTCAAATTAACCATTAAACCTTACTGTTAAAGAGTGCTTGCAACTCCGATTCTTTGGTAGTTTTAATTCAATTTGAAAAAAAGTTAGTTTCCTTGTTCTTGTCTGATTTTTTATGATACTAGATCTAAACCAAAAAATATTCCATTAAAATCTTTTTGGAATCTGATTATCTATAAAAATGATAATTTGTTCTACCATAATGTTTTCATCGATTCATGTTTTATATTTTCGAGAGGTCGGAGATGTCTTTAAAAGGTTTATTTTTTAAGGTTTAACTTTTTGATTTTATTAAACTCTTAACTCAAATCAAGCTTTGTCTCAATGGTTTTCAGAAGTTTTTTTTGATTTTTCAGAATTTTATTTTTTTTGTAAGATCTGTCCAACAATTTCTTTATTTTCAAAGTTTGATTAAGGAGTTTTATTCTCTCTTGTTTAACGATAAATCTAGGAGTCATATGAAAAGGTTTCTTTCTGTGCGCGCTCTTCTCCTTTTGTTTGGGGCGGCATTGCCTGCGCTAACGGGCTGTTCTTCTCAAAAAATGATATCAAAAACTTCTCAAAAGACTCCTTATATTTTGGCTACGAATAGGATGATCTATGATTGTGTAAAAGAGGTCGCAGGAGAGAGTGTTCAATGCCAACTTTTAATCAAAGGAGAGTTAGACCCACATTCTTATGAATTAGTTAAAGGCGACAGTGATAAGATTGCTGGAGCGGATGTTGTTTTTTGTTGTGGATTGGGGCTGGAGCATACCTTAAGCCTAAGAAAGCTTTTAGAAAACAATCCCAAAGTTGTTAAACTGGGAGACTGTTTGGCTGAAAAAAATAAGTTTAAAATTCTTTATGAAGAAGGTGTCCAAGATCCGCATATTTGGTTAGATATGGGAATCTGGAAGCATGTTCCACAGGAAATAGCTTTCGCGTTAGCAAAAGCATATCCAGAATTGTCTGAGAAATTTTTTGCTAATGCCAACAAGTTGGCAGAAGAGTTGAATAAGATAGATGGTTGGGCTAAACAGTCTTTAAGCTCTGTTCCCATAGACAAGAGGTTTTTAGTTACAGGACATAGTGCTTTTAGATACTTTTCTTATTCTTATTTAGCTGAGAAAGAGGAAAGGGAGAGTGGATTTTGGAAAGAAAGATTTATTTCTCCAGAAGGCATTTCTCCAGAAGCTCAGATAGGCATCCGAGACATTATCAGAGTTTCCGATTATATTTGTGAGCACTGTGTTGAGGTTGTTTTTCCTGAAGAATCCTTAAATCAGGATTCTTTAAGAAAAATAGTTTCTTGTTTGAAGAAAAAGCATTGTGTCAGACTATCTAAACAGGCTATTTACAGTGACAATGTTCCGTTGAACAAGAGTTATTTTGATATGTTCAAGCATAATGTTTGTATTATCACGGAAGAACTAGGAGGTTGTGTTGCAGACTTCTGATCTAAGAAACAGGGCGGTGTTTTGGGAAGTGCGTAACTTGTGCGTTAACTATGAGCGTTATCCAGTTCTCTATGATGTTTCTTTTTCAGTTTCTTCAGGTAGTTTGGTAGCCATAGTGGGGCCCAACGGCGCGGGTAAAAGTACCTTGCTTAAAGCCTCTCTTGGCTTGATTAAAAGCTTTTCTGGGTCTGTCGCGTTTTTTGGGAAGAAGTTTAAAAAGGTTAGAAAAAAAGTTAGTTACATGCCCCAAAGAGCTTCTGTTGACTGGGAGTTTCCTATCACTTTAATGGAATTAGTATTGAGCGGAGCTTATGGAAGGAAAGGCTTATTTCGTAAGATGAGTCGAGAGGATCGCGAAGAAGCTAATGAACAAATTTCCAGGGTGGGGTTAGAGAAGTTTTGTGATAGGCAGATAGGGAAGCTTTCTGGCGGCCAGCAGCAAAGAGCTTTTCTGGCTAGAGCTTTGATGCAAAAAGCCGATTTATATCTCATGGATGAATTGTTTTCAGCTATTGATATTTCTTCAACAGAAACGGCTATAAATATTTTGAAGCAACTAAAAGACGCTGGAAAAACGGTTGTTGTAGTGCATCATGATTTGGAAAAGGTCCCAGAAATTTTTGATTCGGTCGTTCTTTTAAACAAACGATTAGTTGCTGCAGGACCTATCGAAGAGTGCTTTAATTCTGATACCATTAAGCAAACTTTTGGCAAAAATGCAGACTTTTTTGATAGAACTCTAAAATTGTCGAAAGAAAGGCGATCAGGAGAGATATAGAGATAAGTATGTTTGATTTTTTATTTAGTCGAATATTTCTTTCTAGTTGTTTTTCCGTCGCCTTGGTTTGCGCTACGGCCTCTTTGTGGGGAGTTTTTTTATTGTTATCAAAAAAGTCTATGCTTCCAGAAACTCTTTCGCATGCAGCCTACCCAGGATTATTACTGGGAGTGTTAATTTCTCAGGGGCTTTTTTCTGATAGCTCTTTGTTCTTGATCGTTTTATTCGGAATGATTTTTGCTGTCCTAGGTTGTTACGGAGTCTATTACTTAGAAAAGTTTCTGAAGATGAATCAGGATTCCGCGTTGTGTTTCATTTTAGTTTCTTTTTTTGCTTTTGGTGTTATTTTATCGGGCTATATTAAAGATTCTTTCCCCATCTTATTTAATAGAGTGAATGCTTATCTTTACGGTCAGGCAGCAACTTTAAAAGAATCTGACGCCATTGTAGCTGGGTGTATATTTTTCTTGTCTGTTGGGTTTTTGTCGATATTTCGTCGACAATTAATGCTTGCCATCTTTGATAAAGATTTTGCTGAGACATGTGGAATTCCTCTTAGGTTGGTTTCGTCTGTAACGTTAAGTTTTATTACTTTTATCGTTGTTATAGGGGTTCGTAGTGTAGGAATTATACTGATTTCTGCAATGTTCGTTGCCCCTGCTCTAACCTCTCGACAACTTACAGATAATTTAAAGATCATTTTGTGGATGGCTGTGGGTTTTGGAGCTGTTTCCGGAGTTTTAGGAAGTTTTTTATCCGTAGCCCTTTCTTTTACTTCATCTGCGGGAAGAGAACTTATTCTTCCAACAGGGCCATTGGTAGTTTTAGTAGCAGGGAGTTTTGTTTTTCTGAGTTTGATTTTTTCTCCAAGCAATGGGGCGTTTTTCCGCTTTTATAGAAGACTCTTATTTTTATGGAAGTTACGTTATGAGCACTTTTTAAAAGCTTTGTGGTATTCTTCCTCTGGAGGGACTAAAGAGTTGTCTTTTGAAGATATTAAAACTCATGAAAGATTTTACGAGTATTTTGGCGGAGGGGGGCACCCGAAATTTTGGGTGCAGTATTTTCTTTTAAGAAAACTTTTAGAGAAAAAAGGCAGGGGAAATTTTTCTTTGACAGCAAAAGGCAAGGAACTTGCAGAGCGCTTGATTCGACGTCATCGTCTTTGGGAGGTATACATGGTGGACTCTTTAGATTTTTCTAAAGACGATGTTCACATGTTGGCAGAAGAAATGGAGCATATCCTTACGGAAGAAATGGAGTTTGAGTTAGCTAAAATGTTAAATAACCCCAAGGTAGATCCTCACAATAGTATTATACCAGAGCGTAAGAAAGGTCGTTGATATGTCTCCTTATGAAGGGGTGGGTTTTTTTGAGTTTTTTATGATTTTCTTTTCTAGGCTTTTTTCTAAAGATTTGTTGGTTTTAACGAGCCTAGATGAAATTCAAATTTTTGTATTCTTAGGATTGTCCATTTCAGGAGCTTTTGTTGGGTCTTTTGTTGTTCTTAGAAATATGGCAATGTTTGGTAATGCACTTTCTCATACTATAATTTTTGGTCTAGTTTGTGCCTTTCTATTTGCTAAAACTCTTTCCTTGTCTGTTACTACACTGGCTTTAGCTGCTTTATCAACGGCGATGCTCACCGGACTGCTTGTTAGAATAATGAAGGATGTTTTTTCTGTTTCAGAAGATTCAGGAGTGACGTTTTCTTTTTCTTTGATATTTTCTTTAGGGCTATTGTTTCTTGTTTTTCTTACTAAAAATGCCCATGTGGGTACGGAGCTAGTTATCGGAAATGCAGATGCTCTATCCAGAGAGGATGTAATTTTAGCTTACTACGTAGCGGCTCTAAACGCTTGTTTAACTTTAATTTTTTTTCGAGGGCTAAAAATACTGAGTTTTGATTATCTATTCGGAAGAACGATAGGGTTTCCTGTTAAGTTCTTAAACTATCTCATTACTATACAGATTTCTATGACATTAGTCGCTTCTTTTAAGGCTGTCGGTGTTTTGATGGCTTTAGCCTTTCTAATCTTTCCTGGATTAATTGCGAAGATGTTGGCTAAAACTTTACTGGGAATGTTGTTCTGGGCTATGTCTTTTTCCATTGCGGTTTCTATGTTTTCTCCAGCTGTTTCTAGAGCTATTTTATCTTATTGGGGCGTTGGGGTATCCACGGCAGGAGTTGCCGTTCTTTTATTTGTCTCGGTATATTTTTTAATAGCATGGGGGAAGAAGGTCTCTTTCATTATCCGAAGAGGAGCTTTTTCGCAAACACAGATTAATTAGATTTTTGATAAGGGACATTTTGTTTTCTATGTTTAAAAATATAGAAAATAGAGAGGGTTGCAAAAAATTAGTTGGCAAAACTGGAATTGACAATACTATCCTCTGGCATTATGATCTTTATCTGTGATTTTTTAGGAATAATTTGGTGAAAAATCTTGCCGTTTTAGGTTCTACAGGAAGTATTGGGACTCAAACTTTAGAGGTGGTGAGACGATTTCCAACTTCCCTTTCCGTCTTTCTTTTGTCTGCAGCTGGTAATAAGTTAGATTTATTGCGAGAACAGATAAAAACTTTTTCTCCAAAAGTTGTTTATGTCGCATCTAAGGAGAGGGCGCGCGCTTTAGCTAATGAATTTTCTAGTTTGTCGGTTCTTTGTGATGAAAATGAACTAACTCAAGTGGTTGCTCAAAAGGAAGTGGATATTTTAGTTGCAGCCTCTTCTGGGATTTCTGCTTTGCCGGTGATTTTGAGCGCCATTCAATCAAAGAAAACCATTGCTCTAGCTAATAAGGAAGTCATGGTTTGTGCTGGAGAATTAGTCAGAAATTTAGTTAAAAAAACAGGCGCTCGGTTGCTTCCTGTTGATAGCGAACATAATGCTATTTTTCAGTGTCTTCAAGAAAAGCCCCTAGAGGAAGTTTCTCGAATCATTCTTACTGCTTCTGGAGGACCCTTTTTAAACAAAAGTTTGGATGAATTGGAAAAAGTTTCTATCAAGGATGTCTTGAATCATCCTACGTGGACAATGGGACCCAAAGTGACTGTAGATTCTTCTACTTTGGTTAATAAGGGGTTAGAGTTAATAGAAGCGCGGTGGTTGTTTGATTGTCCCATAGAGAAGCTAGAAGCTGTAGTGCACCCGTCAAGTAGCGTTCATGGGATGGTAGAATGGATAGATGGGCATGTTCATATGGTTATGAATCGTCCTAGCATGCTCTATCCCATTCAACACGTTTTGACCCTTGATGAGGGGAGGAAAAAGGGGAGTTTAAACTTCTGGAATTTTAAGGAGTCTTTTTCTTTAGATTTTTCGCCTATAGATGAGCAAAAATTTTTGGGATTTGCTCTAGCTAAAAGGGCCATTCAGCAAGGATTATCTATGCCGTGTTTTTTTAATGCTGCTAATGAGGTTCTTGTGAAGAGGTTCCTTCGTGGAGAAATTTCTTGGAAACAGATCACAACTAAGTTATCTGATCTTATGGATGTCCACGATCCTACTCCTTGTTCCTCTCTGGAATCCATTTTAGAAGTAGATCGGGAAGCAGGCCTTTTGGCTTCTCGAACGTGATAAGTGTAAGGATGTAATATCAATGACTGTTCTTTATTTTCTTCTGGCGACGATAGCTTTGGGTATACTGGTTCTTGTTCATGAAGCAGGGCATTTTTTAGCAGCTAGATGGATGGGGATGACAGTAGAAAGCTTTAGTATAGGCTTTGGATCTGCTATTTGGAAACGTCGCATCCATGGTGTAGAATGGAGAGTCGGATGGATCCCTTTCGGAGGGTATGTTCGTATCAAAGGGATGGATACAGGACTGGATAAAGACAAGAAATCTTCGGGCTCAGTGTACGACATACCAGGAGGTTTTTATAGTAAGTCTCCTTTAAAGAGGATTTTTGTGCTTGTAGCAGGTCCTATGGCTAACATCTTTTTGGCTTTTTCTGTATTTTCTTTTCTTTGGCTTCTTGGTGGTCGCAACAAGGATTTTTCCGAATTTACTAAAGTTGTAGGCTGGGTTAACCCTGCGTCTTCTCTAGCATCTCAGGGATTGATGCCTGGGGATCGTATTCTCACATGCAACGGATCCGAATATGTGGGAGTTAAAGACTGTATTTCAGCTTCCCTGTTGGAGGGTAAATGGGATTTATCTATAGAGAGGCCTGGATATTCTAACGAGGAAACAAAGCTGTTTTCTTTGCAAGCGCGTTGCCCTGAAGAGGAAAAAGGGCTGCTCCCCGTGGCAGGTGCTAGTTATCTTGTTTTTGGAAAAAAAGCTGGAGAGGAGGATAAGAGTAAGCTGTTGTTGAAGGGATCTCCTCTCGAGAACTCCCCTCTACTAGTGGGAGATCGGCTGCTTTGGATTGACGGAGAGTTATTATTTTCACATTTTCAGTTATCTCGAATTCTTAACCAAGAATACGCCTTTCTTAAAGTTCGGAGAGGGGATAAGGAAATTTTTGTTCGAAGCCCTAGGGTTAGTGCCGGTAGCCTTCAGATGAGCACCTATGTTCGTAATGAGTTAATAGATTCTCAATATGAGATAGGGTTGAAAGGCAAATGGAAGTCCTTAAAAGTTTTGCCCTATGTTATCAATGCTCATTGTTATGTTGAAGGGAAGCTTTTTCCTATAGATCCTCAAACTTCTTTGTCCGGAGAAGATAATTCCTTAGAAGTTGGAGACAAAATTATAGCTGTAGACGGTGTCCCTGTATCACGAAATTATGACTTGTTGAAACTGCTTCAAGAACACAAAGTTACATTAATAGTTGAAAATCTTTCTTTGGAAGAAAGAACAAAAAATTCTTCTGTTGCCCAAGCAGATGAGCTATTTGTAACTTCATTTAATATGGATTCGATGAGGCCTCTTATAGGTTCTATTGGAACAGCCGACCTTCTCACAGAGAATGGGCAAATGAGATTGATAACCGGAATCCAGCCTTTGAAAAGAGAAAGATTATTGCCGAAAGAATTTTTTGATAAGCAGTATGCATGGGCTGCAAAGATCAAGGATAAAAACAAAAAAAGTTTGTTTTTAGAACGGATAGAGCAAGAGAAGAATAGGTTGTCTTTGGGGATACACTTGGAAGACATGAGTGTTAGGTATAACCCTGATCCTATAGTTTTGTCTTCTAATGTTGTCTCAGATTCTTTAAAAACTCTAAAAGCTTTGTTTTTAGGTCGCTTAGGGCCGAAATGGTTGTCTGGTCCTATAGGTATTATACAAGTCCTTCATACTGGTTGGTCTTTAGGTATAGGAGAAGCTTTATTTTGGATAGGGCTGATTAGCATGAACTTAGCTGTTTTAAACCTGATGCCCATACCAGCATTAGACGGCGGCTATATTCTAATTAGCATCTGGGAGTTGGTAAAAAGAAAAAGATTAAATATTAGACTGTTAGAGAAACTTTTGTTTCCTTTTATAATATTTTTAATTTTCTTTTTCTTATTCCTAACATTCCAGGATGTCAGTCGCATTTTCTGGGGGTGAATTTATTTTTTCAGAGGTTCTCGACGAGCTTTAGGGAACCCCCAAATGCTGGATCTGAAGTAATGAATAATATAGATATCGTTTCTTTGTTTAGTTATTAGTCTGGATTCTTTATTTCTTAAGATGGCTTTCTCAATAACTTCGGGTTTTTTTTGAATGTCCTGTATAGAGTATCCTTCCTTCAGAAACTTTTTGACTAGGTATATAGATTTTTTATTACTAACGATATAAGTATGATTAGAATCTATAGTGTATTCTAGATGAGGGGTCGTTAAGCATGTTTCAGCGCTTCTTACCTTGCCGTCGTTTTCTCCTTCCATTCTGAAAGGAAGAAACTTACTGCTTTTGTTCCCCTTTAGGATTAGCACTTCTACCTCGTCGGGCATTTTTCCCGTATTTAACATTTTTTGTGGGCTGTAAGTAAGGAGTTGTCTTCCTAAATTATCCCCGAAGACGGCCTGGACTATAGGGAGGCATCTGTAACGCCTTGCTAACGTAGATCCAGCATTGGGTGGGGCCATTAAAATAGCTTTGCCTTGTTTAGCTTCTTTAGGACAATCTTCTCTAGATAATGCAGCTCTAACAACAACACCTCCTACTGAGTGGGTTACAAAATTTATAGGGACTCCCGGCTTCATTTCGGCTATTTTTTTTAGCAGGCGAACTAGATGCTCAGCATGTTTTTGTAGAGTGAACTTTCTTGTTTCATAATTCCAAATAAATACTTCATAACCATCTTTTTCCAATGAGTGGCTAATGGGTTTAAGAGATTTATATGATCTTAGAAAAGCATGAACACAGACTACAGATTCTTTTTGTTGAGAGGTGGCGTTTATTCCTTGCACGCTGGAGGGGGGGGTTATAACTGTTTGCGAGCCAAAGGTTTTGGCGCTAGCTAATATAAAATATAATAATAATAAACTTTTTCTCATTTTCACCACCGTAAAACTATTTTAAATAAGTTTTTTTTAAAGAGAATGAGTTTATTTATTATTTTTAATTTTTTTATTTTATTGAGGGGCCGTGGTGTAAGAGCCATCTTCTACAAAATAACTATTCGAAAGAATTCCCAACTTTTGTGGAGATTTTGTGGAAGTGATGAATTGTTGGCCGGAGCCTTTAAGAAGAGATAACAAATAATTTCCACGGTCTGAATCGAGGCCTGCATGAAGATCATCCAAGCAGATGATAGGGAGAAGAGAGCTGAGTTGTTGTAAGTATTTGTGCTCGGCTAGTTTGAGCGTGGCTAATAAGCTATGTTTCTGGCCTTCACTAGAAAAGGAGGCTGCAGGCTTATTGTCAACTAGTATATGGAAGTCATCTCTGTGTGGACCTAAAGAAGAGGCGCCAAACTCGAGATCTTTCTCTAATGTTCGTTTGAAAAGTTCAATAAGAAAAGCTTCTACCTCATCTTCTTTATTAAGAATGTCTTTTGGAGCGCACGATTTGAATTTCAAGATGAAAGAATCCTTCCCTGGGTACTGCCATAAAGTCTGCATATAAGCGTTAAGACTGTGGATAGCCGCAGATCTCATAGTAATAAGTTTAGCTCCGTTAGAGGCCAGCTGTTTTTCCCAAAAGGTGATGGTGTGAGTATCCTTCTTTCGTAATAACGCGTTTCTATGTTGTAGAGAGCGGGTATAGGCTGTGAGGTTTTTAGCATAAAGTGGGTGGGACTGGGCAAGGAGGAGATTTAAGAAGGACCTTCGTTTTGTTGGGGGGCCGGTGATTATTTCTATGTCGTTAGGGGCGAATAATATAAGTGGAAACCTGCCAATTAGAGAAGAAATTGTTGTGATAGGAGAGTCATCACAAAGAATTTTTTTTCCTTTTTTATCAAAATGAAACGCTAACGAGTGTTTAAAGTTTTTTTTTTCAAACTCTGCTTCTAGATAGAAGCTGTCTTTGCCGAAGGAAACAGCTTCCGCTAGATGAGGAGTACGGAAAGACCTTCCTGTACATAAGATGTAAATAGCTTCTAAAAGATTGGTCTTTCCTTGAGCATTTTTCCCGTATAAATAATTAATCTCAGGGGAAAAAGCGATCTCTGTATTAGAATGATTTCTAAAGTTCCAAAGGCGTAGATTTAAGATTCTCATTGATTAGTCATCATGGAGTCTCATAGGCATTATTATGAACAAACTCCTTGTAGAGTCCGTAATAACTCCTGGGTTGTAAGAGTCAGAAATCCCTAAGCTTACAGACTCATCCTTACTGTGCTTTAATATGTCTAAGAAGAAGAAGGGATTGAAAGCTATTTCCAATTTATCTCCTTCATAGTTGACAGCCATACTGACTCGTCCTTCTCCGACTTTTGTACAATTGGCTGTCAAAGTAAGTTCTCCCGGAGTAAAGGTGAATTTCACTGAGTGAGAAAGCTCTCCTGTAAATAGGGCTACTTGTTTTAAGAGGCTTATAAGTTCTTCCCTATGAAGATCTAAAGTCACTTTGCTCTGTGTTGAAATAACGGGAGAGAAGTCTGGGAAATCTCCAGATAACAGCTTAGTAATAAGCAATGTGTTATCACATTCGACAGCAATCTTATCTTCTGCTAGGAAGACGGTGGCTTCGGAGGCTTCGCCTGAGCAAAGTTTGATGACTTCTTCGACGGCCTTGATAGGGATAATATATTCCCCACGGAAATCTGGTTCTATAGAGACTTCGGCGTCTATTTTAGCTAGACGCTTTCCATCGGTTCCTACTAGAGTTGCCGTGCCTGCAGAAATTCTCAAGAGGACTCCTGTGAGGACATAGCGGCTTTCTTCCTTAGAAACGGCAAAGCTAGTGCGTTGAAACATATCTTTGAGACTCTCTGAGGGCAAGGAAAACCTTACGGCATTGCTCATATCTGGAAGCATGGGAAAGTCTTCTTTTTCCATGCTATGTAGCTTGAATCTAGAAGATCCAGAAACAATTTCCGCCATTTCCCCCGACAGAGAAGCAATTTCTATATTTGACTCTGTCAACTCTCTGACGAGTTGGAAGAATCTGCGAGAGGGAATGGACAATGCTCCCTTTTCTTGCACCTTAGCTTTAGCTAGGCAGCGGGTGCTTACGGTGAGATCTGTAGCGGTAAAGACTAGTTCATCATTTTGAGTTTCTATGAGTACGTGAGATAGGATGGGGATAGGGGTGTTTTGAGGGACAACATTCTGCAACCTTCGAATGAGGTTGCTTAGTTCGTTTCTCGATACAACAAACTTCATCTCAGTACCTAGCGCAATAATGGGTAATCCCATAAAATAATCTGCAGTATTTTCAAAAGTCAAGGATAAGAATAAAAATTATTTCTTTTGATATACTTCCTTCTTTTTTGAATTGGTCTTATGAGTAGCAAAGAGATTGTATCAAACAGAAAGGCTTTTCATAGTTACGAAATAACAGAAACTTTTGAAGCTGGAATTGTTTTAAGGGGAACAGAGATTAAGTCTCTAAGGGATCATGGGGGCAGTCTTGCTGATGCTTATGTTACGGTTTCCAGAGGGGAGGCTTGGTTAATTGGGGCTGGTATAGCTCCTTACAGATTTGGGAATATCAATAATCACGAAGAACGTCGGCCTCGAAAGTTGTTGTTGCACAAGTATGAAATAGCAAAGATAGAATCTTTTCTTTCTCGGAAAGGATTGACGGTGGTGCCGCTGGCCATCTTGTTAAAGAACGGCTTTGCTAAGGTTAAAATTGGTTGTGGAAGGGGGAAGAAAACCCATGACAAGCGCCAAGCCATCATCGATCGTGAGCGGAAGAGGGAGGCGGAAGCTGCTATGAAGCGTCGTTTGAGATAACATAAGCTTCTACGCCTTGTTCGTGAGCCCACTGGATGGCTTCGTCTTTTGAAGAGAAGGTCATCATGGCTGTCGCTATGGCATCGGCATAAGCACAGGAGTCATGGACGACGGAAATAGCTACAATTGTTTGATCGCCCTCTTTTAGTGGGGTCAATGTCTTAGTATCTATGATATGCGTGTATTTATCGTTTGTTACAAGCCAGTTTTGCAGGTAGCTGCCGCTGGATGCTATGGCTTGTTCTTTAAGCTCTAGGGGAGTGTTTGATGCTATAGAAAACACTTTCCATAGTCTTCCTGTGGGGTGCTTGCCGACAGTTTTTATCTCTCCTCCCCACTCTACGTAAGCAGACCGAATGCCTAGGTTTTTTAGAGCTTCCACAAGTTTATCTACAGCATGCCCTTTAACGATACCGCATAAATCTAAGCTAGTCTCTTTGAAAGATTTAGAGATGGTTCGGTTTTGATGGTCTAAAGAAATATTGGCGAGGCCACATGCTTTCTGATATCGTTCGAGTTCATTTTCAGAAGGAATAGAATTTTTCTTTAAATGTGAGATCCACAGGTTTTTAAGATTTCCTAGAGTTGGATCAAACCTTCCATTAGTCAGGACTGAGAGTTCGAGGGTAAATTCCAGGAAAGAAAATAAATCTTTAGAGATGGTTATCGGAGTATGGGCTGGAGCCCTGTTGATGGAAGATACCTCTGATGCCGGGTTCCAATTATTGAATACAGTGTCTATATGTTGAAAGGTTTTGCTGACGGCGGTATCCACAGCTTTCCTTTGTTTAATAGACAAATTTTCTCCTATAACAATCTTATACGGGATGGTCATGGCCACCCCACAAAGAGTATAGGGAGAGTGTCTCACTAAATGTTTGAAAGCAAGAAGCTTCCCCTTGTCAATCAAAGTATTAACAGAGAAAATAGAAAGGATAGTGATTACCAATCCTTTTAGGATGATGAGCCGAAAATCTCTAATTTTTGGTAACTTTCCCATGTGTTTCTCATTAGCATAGCTACTGTGGTAGGGCCTACTCCGCCAGGCACAGGCGTAATGGCTGCGCACTTTGTCACCACATTGTTAAAGTCGACGTCACCGACTATACGATAGCCTTTAGGAGACTCTTCGTCAGGAATTTTTGATATCCCCACATCTATGACCACGGATTTAGAAGAAACCATATCCCCTTTAAGAAAGAATGGAGAGCCTATAGCGGAAACAATAATGTCTGCGCTAAGGAGAATTTCCTTAATATTTTCTGATTTACTATGGAGAACAGTCACAGAAGCGTTTGTGAGAGCGTGTTTCTGCATCATTAAAGCAGCTAAAGGCTTTCCTACGATGTTGCTGCGGCCTAGAATAGCAACATGTTTCCCTTCTACAGGTATGGAATAATGGTTAAGAATTTCTACAACGCCTGCCGGTGTACAAGGAACAAAGCCTCCAGGTATTTCTGACAATAATTTGCCCATATTTATTGGAGTTAAACCGTCAACATCTTTTTCTGGAGCTATCGTGCTAATGATAGCATCGGCATCAAGGTGTTTAGGAAGAGGGAGTTGGAGGAGGATGCCGTGTGTTTCGGGATCCAAATTTAAGGTTTGAACTAATTCCAGAACTCGGGATGGCTCCACATCGGAAGGCAACCTATAGGCTTTGGAATTCATTCCTAGCTCTTGAGCACGTTTTACTTTTGTTCCAACATAGACTTCTGAGGCAGGGTTATTCCCAACAAGGATTACAGCCAATCCTGGCTTTGAAGGTGCTTTCTGCACATTTTGAGTAATTTTCTGAAAAATTTTATCCGCTACTGGCTGGCCATATAGAATCATAAGAATCTCCTTATTAGCGAAAGCATTCTACGTCTTCCTTCAGATATAAGACAAGGGATGACATAGATTATTATCGCGTAGAGAAAGTCTATTGTGAAAGCGTTTTTGATATCTAGAAAGAGTCGTTTTTGTGAAAACAAGTGGAAATGGAACAGAGTGAAAATGGGGTAAGAGAGCAGATAGAAAACTGAGGAGAAAATAGCCGTGATTAAAGGAACAGAAAGAAGCTTTTCTTCTAAAAAAACGCTTTTTAATCTGTAAATTATTAAAGCAGAAAGAACATGTAGGAGAGAGTAAGCTCCAAAGGTTGTAGAAGAAAAGAGATCATAAAGCAAGCCTACAAACATAGCTTTCAATAACACTTGAGGCATTTTATGTTTATAAATGGAGGCCGCAAGATAAGGGGCAAAACAAAGGAGTTTAGTTGGTTGTATTTGTGTGGTTTGAATGGATGGCAGCGCCAAAAAAACAGTCAAAGAAAGAAGGAAGCATGTGCTCGTAGAGCGCTTATACATGGTTGAGAATGTCCATTTTCAAGAGAGAGATAGTTATCGTTTTAGTTATGCGAAGGAGGAGAGGGAGTATAAAAGAAAAAAAATAAAATTACAAGTTAACACCGAGAACGATGTTGATATTCAGTGAGATGGTGCTTCTGTTTTTTGTTTTTAATGTTTCTTTGTTTTTTTGAAGGATTAAAATAATTTTTATTGTTGTTTATAATAAAACTAGTTGGATTAGTTCTTTTTTATGGGGTTTATTCGTGGTTAAAAAGAAAAATCGAACAAAAAAATCTTCTATAGAGAATTTTGAACAAAGAAAACAGAGCATATCTACAGTTTCAATGAACGCCATAAAGAAAACTTCTAAAAGCAAAAAATCTTTAAAGAGATCTGAAAAAAGGGATAGCGTCATAAGTAAGGCTGCTAATTCTAAAGAGTTAGAAGAAAAGGCAAGGAAATTTGATGAGCTTGTGAGTGGAATGCTTAAAGCTAAAGCTGCTGAGCAGGAGCGGCTTCTAATTTTCCATCATGACAAAGGGTTTGTTTACTCCGATTTAGAAAATCTCGGGAAGTATTCAATTAGATTATAGCTTTTTCTCATACTTCGATTTTCCTTTTACAAGAGAAGAGGACACTTTTGTAGGAGTATTATCGAAAAAACCTTTCTAAGGAGTTTATCTGAGACAGAGTTATCTACAGAAGGTTAACAGTTTATAGGATTTTGGTAGATCTTTAACTTTAAGCCTTAAGTTGTTTGTTTTTACACACTTCTGTGGTTTTGTCGGTAAGGTTTTGGCACGAGGGGGATTTTCTCTCGTGTTTTTTTTGTTTTGCATTGATAGATTTCTATAATTCCATTTTTTTTGTTTTATAAAATAACTCGCCGAATTTTAAAATATTAATAATAAAGTTTTTATTATTTTATTTGTTTATTTTACTTTTTTCGGAGGAGGTTATGTCTACAATTTCTGGAGGAGGAATGTCCCCTCTAGGGGGGCCTAACTGGGATCCAAATATGATGGGAGGGCCTGAAAAGGCTGCTGAAGAAGTTAATGATTCAGAACATATTGATACCATTGATACCATAGACATTTCCTCTGATAAAACAGACTCAGTGTCAACTACAGGCAAAAAGCAAGAAGCTGTCGTAAGATCTTCTTCCTCTCTAGAACATTTCTCTGAAGCTCAGTTGAATAAGAGGAAGTTAGAGAAAACTCAGGAAAAGATGGGAGCCTTTTCCAAGCTAAAGCAATCTATGAATAAGATGAAGTCGGGAATGAAAGCTTTTCTTTCTGGCTTCGGTTCGAAAGGGGCGAGCATTTCTGCCAAAAAAGCCAGAGATTCTGGTGAAGGAACCTCTTTAATTCCCAGCGAGATACCGGAATCTTTTGGTAAATCAGCTGATGTTTCATCGAGTATGATGGACTTTTACTTTGATGCTTCCGGGATGGCGCGTTCAGAGTATGAAAGTATTGATACTGATATGCGGTCTACACAATCTTCTTCATTTTTTGGCATCGACAACCCTATTTTTGATCATAGTGCTCTATCTTTAGAAGAGGTTGAAGCATCTTCTGTTTTATTTGCTCCTACAAAACCTACGATCTCACCGGATGATGTAGATGTTGTTTATAGCTCGTGGACGTCGCAGAGACTTGGAGGAGAAGTTGTAAGTAAATTGATGGACGCTAACGTAGAGACTACTTCGTTATTAAGAAGATCTCCTCTCCTCGCTATGGAGGGGATGGTAGATTTTGCTGCTCCTGAACTGAGGACTGCCTCAGCAACATCTTTTTCCAGAAAAATTTCTCCTTCTAACGATGAGTTGGTGGAAGAGATGTCTGCTAGGAACGAAGAAGTTACTTTGGAAACAGGAGAAGCTGTTGAGGAGTTGTCAGAGAACGAACAAAAAAAAGATATCGCAGAAAAAATTACTCAGGAACAAATTGAAAATCAAAAAGCTAAGGAAAAATTGTTGTTAAATGCTTCGTTGCTTGGAGGAGGTCCTTACCTAGCCAGTTCTTCTTCGTTTAGCAGCTCTGGATTTTACAAGTTTCGCCTTCCTAGAGGCAGTGGTAATGAAAGTTCCCCCGGAGTTTTGGGTAAAGAGGTTCGTGTCAGAGAAGATGGGTTTGATATACATAAGTCTGGAATGAAGTCCCAAAAGTTCAGTAGCAAAGTTGTGGATAATGATACATTGAAAATAGAGAAAACGCTAACTCCTTTAACATTCAAGCGTTACGAGAGTTTGGGAGAGAGTAGTTCTAGCTCTTCAGATTTTCGATATAGGGAAGAAAGTTTTCTGGAACGCCCGATAAAGATTAATACACGGTCTAGTAGTTTTTCAGACAATCGGCAGGAGCGTCCTTTAGAAAGAAAATCGGCAATAACATGTTCTGCTTATTTGTTTTCTTCTTGCCAGGGGATGGCTTTCCAGCTTTCCCCGCCTAAGAGTAAGGCGGAACATCTTAAAGAGCTTAATGATATTCCTGGCCGTAATTCTCCGCCGGACCCCCTTATTTACCAATATAGGAATGTTGCTGTAGACCCAGCTTTGGTTTTGAGACCTCATTCTCCTTATGGGGAGGGATCTTCGAAAATGTCTATACAAGGGAAGCCTGAGGCTGCATCAGCATACAATGATTCTAGCGATGATAATAACGACCGACAGAAGCGAGAAGAGCGTAACGAGGAAGAAATCGAAGAAATAGCAGAAGAAGATAATAAAAGTAATTAGTTTACAATGAAGGTATTGATCCGTTTATGAGTATACATTTTAATCCTTATGGGCAGATTTTATCTTTTGGCGCTTCACAGGGGAACTCCTCTAATGGGGAGGGGAAAGACTCAGTAAGAAAAATTGTTGGAGAAATAGCTTCAACAGCTATTAAGCACGCTTTGATTGCTTCTGTAGAAAATATTAGTGATAGAAAGTCTAGGAAGCACAGGTTTCGCTTAATAAGCAAGAAAAAGCAAGCAAAAATTATTTTGTCAGCTCTTAAGAACATCCATTTAGATTCTGCTATCTTTAAGTCCATGGATAACTATGAGAAGAAAAAAAGAGACCCAGGTAATCGTTGTGTTGTTTGGGATGTAAGAAGTAGGAAATGTAAGTTTCCCATTCGTATAGGGAAGAAGGCTGCGGAAGCTATATCTGAGGCCGCAGAGTATTGGGTGATAGCTAGGAATAATGGACTGCTAGAAATGGCTGATACATTGTTTTTCCAGAAGTATGAGGGATAAGGACTTTATAAAAGCTGGTATGCTCCTTGATATGAAGGAGCACGTTTGTCGCTTCACTAGCTACGCTGCCATTTCAGAATAGTATGTTTCTAGGAATGTCAAAGAGGGCGTGAGCAAAGGATTGTTTAGTTTCGTTTTCTTAGCTCCTTTTTTATAGCTACCTCTAGAAATAGGCTTTGCTGTTTTCAAGTATTCTTCTAGGGGTGTCTTCTTTGCTAACAATTGATTCCATATGTTGAGCATTTTTTTGTTTTGTTGAGGCGTTAAGTCGTGGAGAATGAGAATATTTTCTACGTTATTATGGAAGCCATTCCTTGACCAGTTAGCAGACCCAGAGATCAATATGGAGTCATCGATCCAAGCAAATTTATGGTGCAGTTTATATTTGGAGGTTTTTATCCATATGGGAAAGTCTTCTTCACAGCGGCATTCTTCTATAAGAGTTTGCTTTGTTAAAGGGGCATAAGATTTATCTATAATGATTTGTGTGTCGACACCTCTTGAGTGAGCCTCATATAAGGCATTGAGTAAATGAGGCTCTGTAAGAGCAAACATCCCGACCTTAATCGAATATTTTGCGTTATTTATTAACTTTAGTATTCGGTTGAGACCGCGTTCAGAGTCTTCTGGAAAGGCAAAATAGTCTATCTGCTTGTTATTAACGAAGCATGTTCCTGAAGTATTCGTCGTTACCAAATTGCTTAGATCTTGACTACGAATGCCTATCGTGAGATTGGAATCTAAATCTAGAGAATCTGAAGTATAGTTAGCAGATCCTACCCATACGGTGGAGTCATCTACAACAGTAGCTTTTATGTGCATGAGGGAGTTTCTCTGTGAAGTAGAGGGTGCCGGTATAGTTTCTATATTTGGATAAAACCGAGAAAAATTCTGTTCGTTTTTCAAGTGATAATAATGTAATTTGACAGGTACTTTTTCTGAAGATTTTTGATGTAACGTGTTGATAATCCACTCATCAGACAAGTTATAGATTCTAACAAAGATACTGTTTTTAGCTTTCCTCATAGAATTACAGAGAACGCCCCTTACGTTATCTTTGCATTGTGAGGAGTATATGACTGGATCGCTAGACTTTTCTAATGTTTTGAGGTCATCAGAGTTTTCTAATAGAAACCCGCTCCCTCCTATTAGCAAAATTGCAGAAAGAAACAGTTTTGTTAGAGGTTTTCTTTTTTTATTTTTCATTTTCGATTCTTTTAAAGTTGATGATTTTGTTTATTAAATAAACTATTTTTTATTAATTTTTTTATAAAAAATCGTTTTTGGTGTGTATTCTTCTTTCAAGAATCTTCAAGAAAAATAAGTCCTCCATCTGGAAGAAACTAACTGGTAAGTATCGGGGTCTACTTCAACTTCTTTAGGGTAGTGAGGTTTCATCCTAGCATCGATCACAAAAGGAAAGGTATACATTGGACGGTGAGAACAAATGCCATCAATACGTACATGAAGATCAGTGGCAGGAGCAAACCTAGTAAAAACATGCCAGAGAAAGGAAAGAGAGCTTTCTACGGTTTTTTGAACATTATCGGTTAAGACCACTAGAGGCCAATTTTTTATAGAAGGGAGATCTAGTATTCTAGGAATAGAGCAGTCTGGAGTTCCTTGTAAGACTAAACATCCAGGGGAATAGGGGGCTAAATCGACAATTCCGGGTATAGCAGGACCTTGATACTCTGTGGGAAGAGTCCTTTTTGGAGCTCCAAGGCCCATTAAAATAGCCTTGGATCCTTTGTTTAATTTTGTCCCTGTATAATCGAGAGTATCTATGCTTGTGTCAGAAAAAACAATAAGGTCTTTATGCGGAACACAACGCTCTAAAATTACCGTTAACAAAGACTGGAAGTTTTTTAGTTCTACATGAAAGTCTGTTAGAAGAAGAAATTTCGTTAGCGATAACTGTCCTTCTCCTAAAATTCGAAAAGCAGAGACTAGAGCTTCCTTATAGTATCGCTCCTTAACGACAGCAGAAGCAACGCAATGGAAGCCGGCTTCAGCATAAGTGTGTAGAGAGGAGATTGAAGGCATGGTTAGAGAAATTAGCGGCGCCAAATATTCTTGTATTTGTTCTCCCAAGAAAAAATCTTCTTGCTTGGGTTTTCCAACGACGGTTGCCGGATAAATAGCGTTTTTGCGGTGATAAATAGAATGACACTTAAATATAGGAAAGTTGTGGGCCAAACTATAGTATCCATAATGATCTCCAAAAGGGCCTTCTAGACGACGCAAGTGTTTGACAGATTCTCCAAAGAAAGCAAATTCCGCATCATGAAAGATTGGCAATATAGATTCTTCACAATCAGACCAGAGCATCTTTTTATTTTGCAAAAAAGAACAAAATAAAAGCTCTGAGATACTTTCTGGAAGTGGTGTTATTGCGGATAGAATTAAAAAGGGGTTTCCGCTGATAAATATTCCTACAGGAAGATCTTTATCTAGTTGTTCTGCTTCATGAAGGTGTGCCCCTCCTCCTTTTTGGATTTGAAAATGTAGGCCTAGAGTGGAGGAGTCGAAACGCTGAAGACGATACATTCCAAGATTTTCTTTTCCAGAGAGAGGGGATCTTGTGTATACCAGTGGCAATGTAACAAAGTGGCCGCCATCTTCAGGCCATGATTTTATCATAGGAATTTTGTTGAGATCAGGAGAAACCATTCTCTTTAGTGGGCAAAAGAAAGGTGAAACCTTTCGTTTTCCTGAACGCAAGCAACGAGAGATAAGGGAACGATTCCTCCATAAAGACGAGATGGAAGGCGGAGAAGATATTAACCGTGCAATGTCTTTAAAAATATTTTTTGGACAAGAGGAAAAAGCGAGGTCTACTCTCTGTTTTGTTCCAAATAAGTTTGTGACAACAGGAAAGGGAGAGCCTAAAACTTTATGAAAGAGGAGAGCTCCACCGCCTTCGCCAATGACTCGGCGATGAATTTCCGCCAACTCTAGGTTGGGATCTACGGGAACTCTAACATCTATGAGTTGATTGGACTTCCTGAGAAGGGATAGGAACTTCCTAAGGTCTGCAGACATACCCCTTCTCCTAAGCTTGGATTAGAATGAAAAACTAGGAACTTTTTGAAGACTTACTAGAAGCTAACGCCTTCTTTAAGCCCATCTTATCAATCAAACGAAGAGCGCTGGTAGAAATTTTGAGCTTCAAAAACCTATTTTCTTCTGGGGACCAAAGACGTTTTTTGATGATGTTAGGGAGAAAGCGTCTTTTAGTCTTTCCTGTAACCTTTAAACCGATTCCCTTCTTTTTTTTGGCAATACCACGCAGGGTATAGGTAAAACCTCTCTCGGGTCTTTTGCCTGTAATTTGGCATCTTCTAGACATAACGATGACGACTCGCTTACAACTTTGTTATAAAATAACTTTTTGGAACAGAACTCTGCTGAGAACCGCAGAAATCTCCAGGGACCCATACTACTTGTTTTTTAGATATATAGAAAGAAAAAATTACTTCGAAAGAGGTTCTGAGAGAATGCTGGAAATCCTTTTATTAAAAGAATCTCTTTCTAAAAGGTCTTCTAAATAGGGTTTGCATCGATAAACCCAGTTAGTTTTAGAAATGGTGCCAGGAATATTTATTCGCTCTTTCTCCGGAGAAGAAGAAACCATTGCTGGATCCAAGGAAAGATAATCGTTTAGTAAGTTGATATGCAGTAAGCTTGCCGAGTGATGGGATGCTCTTAAAATTTTTTCTTGCGCTTCTAAAGATATTCTTTCGGTGTATGTTATACCCAGCATTTCAGCAAAACTCTTGGCTTCCAGAGGATTCTTTAGCCACCACAATAGCAAAGTGTCAGAGTCGTGGGTGGAAAGAGAGGTCAGGGATATAGGCTCATATTCAGCGAGAGGGATAAAGGATCCGTCAAAATCCCAGCGTCTTTCCCACCGAGGAATTTTTGTTCCACAAATACCTAGAGTTTTCAAGGATGTCCGTATACTTAAGGGAACATCACCAAGATCTTCTCCAACGGGGAGCATTTTCGAGAAGTGTAATAATTTTTTTAAAACATGAACTCCCTGTACTAAGAATTCAGATTCTTGGGCTGGAATAAATCTGGCTTTTCCAACCTTTGGGATAACCCACATTCGGAAAAATCCTGCCACATGGTCTAGTCGATAAAGAGAATAAAAATTTTCTGCGTAACGTAGACGTGCTTCCCACCATTCATAATGAGTAGCTTCCATAGCTTCCCAGTTATAGAGGGGAAGCTTCCAATTTTGTCCCTCTTGATTATATAGGTCAGGCGGAGCTCCGACGGAGACAGAAGAGGTAAAAAGCTTTCTGTAGTACCATACGTCTGCACTGTCGTTACTTATGAGAATAGGAATATCGCCTTTAATAAGAATTCCTAATTTGTCTGCTTCCTTTCGTACAAGAGAAAACTGTTGAAAGCATAGGTATTGTAGATACTGAAAAAAAGCTACAGAGTCAGAGTGTCTTTCTTCAAAGAATTTGATGTCGAGATGTTCTATGGCGTTTCCTGGCCATTGATTGATGGGGGAGTTCTGAAAAGATTCTCGAAGGGATCGAAATAATGCATAGGGTTTTAACCAGTACGCTTCTTTTTCGAGAAAGCTTTGAAACAAGGGATCTGTTTTTACACACATTTTCCCCACAAATTCGTAATATTCTCTAAGAATGGCGATTTTTATTTTTCTAACAGCTTCGTATTGTACAGAGTCATAATCATTCAGAGATCTCAAAAATGAAAGGTTCTCTCGAAAGGAAGAGATCTTTTCTATGTCAGGCAAAGAGGTTAAAGACAAAAATATAGGATTGAGCGCAACAGATGAAATTGAATTGTAAGGACTAGTATCTTCTCCTGTATCATTCAGAGGGAGTAACTGAACAATATGAAAGCCAATTTTTTTGCACCATAAAAACAATGGAATTAAGTCTGTAAATTCGCCTATGCCACAACTTAGTCGGGTTTTTAAAGAAAATAGAGGAACACAAACGCCATCTTTGTGGCTGATGCCTATTTTTTCCCAATGGGTGCGGGTAGGAGAGCTAAGAATTGCTCTAATAGTATCCTTTGAGATAGGTCTATTACCCTGCATTGAAGAGGTATTCTTGTTAAAAGAATCCCAATCAGAGATCATAAACTATATAAGCCTAAAGAATGTAAGTCTGGAAGATTGCCCGAATTGACGGCAGCTATCCATATAGCTGCGTGCTTAGAAAAAGATAAGGCGTACTCGTATAGCTTCTTTCCGTCTAGGTAATGCATGTTTAAAATATCACACAAAAACAATTGCTCGGTTACTTCCCCGTAAGCTAGAATGCCCTTGATTTCAGATTGATGAGAAGCATTTACTGATAAAGCAGCCTTAAACAGTCTTTCTCTAAAATTATTAGCAGGCACTTTCCCCAACATAGCTCCAATAGCAAGATTACCGTTAGGGCCGTCGGCTTCCATTTGTACTGCAACATCATTTTCTGCAAATCGAATTTTACAAGCATGGTTAGCATCGGGAACTAGGGGGGAACCAACTTCTTTGCCTAATTCCTCCATTAATTGTTCAAATTGACTTTGCATAAAAGATAGCCTCCAATTTGTTAGGACCAAGGTTTGGGTTTAGGGAAGTCGGTAGGTTTAGGGTAGTCATCATTGTTAGCATTGATGGAATCTAATGTATTGGTAATAACAGCAGCCAACTGATCTCTCTTCTCCGCCGTTGTGTAGAGACGAGGAGAGGTTTTACTTAGTCCGCGGAAAAATAGATTTAGGACAGCGGATTGAGCTTCTACGCTCGTTCCCACAAGACTTTGGACTTCATTTTGCAGTTTAGCCATAGATGGAAATTTTTCTCCGATAGTTCGGTGAAATCCTTCGGCAACTTTTACAAAATTTAGATCCGAAGGGAGAGGGATGCCCTCCATTTTAAGAGAGCTTTCCATGACAGGAAAACTAGTCTCAAAAAAATCAAAAGACGTTACGACTGCTTGGAGATTTTTAATCTCATTCATCATTACTTGCAGTTTAGCTGGATCTATGGAAGGTCCTGAAGATTTCATATCAGCAGACATGCCATTTAGGAGAAAGCTCGTCACTTTCCCCATTTCGGGAAAGGTGTATCTATCTTGAAGCATGCCGAGCAATTGCTGGCAAGAATGGGTGTCTCCTGTGACCTCTGTGTATAAAGAACGCAGCCCTGCAGGAGATACATTTAAAGATTCCGCATATTGTTGAGATGCGAATAGAATGTTTTTCCCACCAGAAACCTCTCTTTGATTTTCACTGAAAAATTGTTGGCGGGCTCTAGAAACAGCTTCTTTCAAAGCGCCTTGGGAAGCTGGAGTGGTTACATCCAAATATTCTAACGCCTGCATCTTTGATACAGGGTCAGAAAATTTTTCGTTGACCATCTTTAGAATATCTTCAGGTGAAGCATCATCGCTGATACTGTCTTTTAAAGATCGTAAATCTTTGGCAGAAATTTCTGGGTTGTTAGCGGCAGTTTTATCGGCTAAATCTTCTCCAGCTTTTTCTTCTGTCGACTTAGTCTTTTTTTCCTCTCCAGCGGAGGCTTTTTTGCGATTCTCTATGGATTCGAACTTTTCTTCTTTCTTGCGAGTCCTTGTTGCTGCCGCAGGATTGGTTAAATCCTGGCTAGCAGTAATCATGCTCATCTCAGAAGTTTCTTGATTAGCAACAACCTCTTTTGCGTCAGCAGCTGCGGCTTTTGCTTCTATTGCTGAAACATTAACAGCGCCAGCACCACCTAGACCGCCAGCTCCGCCTGATGCACTCATTAGCCCCCCTCAAAGAAGTTTAGAAAAAGAATTCTAGAAGATCTGAATTCTTCCTAAAGGCTGAATGCGAATCTCTGGGAGAATTTCCTGATAGGAGATAACAGCAATATCGGGGAACTCAGTTTCTATCAGTTTCCTTACATATCTTCTAACGTCAATTGCTGTCAACATTACTGGGGGTTGTCCTCCAGGAGGAGCCGGAGTGATTGTGTTTCTCATAGACTTCAGAATAAGGTTTACGGAATCAGGATCTAGAGCAAGATAAGAACCCGCAGAAGTTTGCTTGATAGCTCCACGAATCATTTCCTCTATCTCAGGATCTAAAAGATAGACAGAGATAGCTGACTGTCCCTGAGAAAACTTAAAGCTGATGTATAGCTTTAAAGAAGATCGCACATATTCTGTTAATAGAACAGTATCTTTTTCTGTTTGAGCCCATTCACTTAAAGATTCTAGAATCGTACGTAAATCTTTGATAGATATTTGCTCTTGAATAAGTCTCTTGAAAATTTCTGTAAGTTTTTGCAGAGGAATAAGTCGAGTAACTTCCTTGACCAAATCTGGGAAGGAGCGCTCCATGAATTCCATCATGGAACGCACTTCTTGTATGCCTAAAAACTCTTGAGAATTTCTGTGGAAGAAGTATGACAAATGTAAAATGATCACTTCTAGAGGAGTCCAATATTTAATAGCGGCCTTTTCTAGAATTCCCTTAGCTTCTTCACTCACCCAAGTAGAAGGAAGTCCTGCAGAATTTTTGTAGTTAACGAAAGGTAGGTTATACCGGGATAAGTTTTCTTCTACTTCGTTAGTGAGAACGTGGTTAGGAGGAATTTTTCCTCGAACATAAGGAACCTCATTAAGAAGGATCATGTAATCATAGCCTTCTAAAGAGGGAGAGTCTGTACGGACATGTATTCCTGGATAACGAATACCAACATCTTGGTAAAGAGCTTGGCGCATTTTAGGAATCATATCGTCAACAAAGCTCTGACCACTTTTGGTTTTTTGTTGGATCAATTTAGACAGATCCTTACCCAATTCTAGGATAACAGGAAGAGTTAATGAGTAATCATCAGCGTTCTCTCCGCTAGCCGCAGATCCATCTGCTGCTCCTACCGTTGTAGAACCTGTAGCTCCTGAGGCAGATTTCTTGGCGCCATTATTTTTCTTTGCTAAGAGGACCACGCCTAGGAATCCAAGAAGAAGAGCTAACATAGCGAAGGACCACAGCGGGAATCCTTTAAAGAAACCTATTCCTAAAGTAGCGCAAGCAGCTATTAGTAACGCTCGAGGTTCTTTGATTAACTGCGAAGAAATTTCCTTTCCAAGGTTAGTATTCTTATCACTAGAAACTCTCGTTGTTACAATACCTGCAGTAAGAGAGATTAATAACGAAGGAATTTGAGAAACCAATCCGTCCCCAATAGACAACAAGGTGTAGACGTAACCAGCTTGGGCCAAATCCATGCCGTGCATAGTGACCCCAATAATCAGTCCTCCAACGATATTAATTAAGGAGATGACGATACCGGCGATAACGTCTCCCTTAATAAATTTCATGGCACCGTCCATGGCTCCATAAAGCTCACTTTCTTTTTGAATTTGAGCTCGCTTGTCCCTAGCTTGAGAAGCATCAATCATTCCAGCTCTAAGGTCAGCATCAATAGCCATTTGTTTACCAGGCATAGCATCCAATCGGAACCTGGCAGCAACCTCAGCAACCCTCTCAGCACCTTTAGTAACAACAATAAACTGAATAATGGTGATGATCAGGAAGATAATAAATCCTACGACATAGTTCCCTCCAACAACGAAGTCTCCAAAAGCTTGAATGACGTGCCCAGCAAAAGCTTTTAATAAGATTTGTCGTGATGAGGAAATGTTAATTCCTAGACGAAACATTGTTGTGATAAGGAGGAGTGAAGGGAAAACGGAAAGTTGCAAGGCGCTAGGAATGTAGAGAGCTACCATCAACAGGAAAACCGAAACGCCTAAGTTGACTGTAATCATCAAATCCACAATTGCTGGAGGAAGTGGGATGATGATCATCAAGACGACGCCAATCATCCAAACAGCTAACAGCAAATCGCTTGACTTATTAATTAGATTAAGAGCGGCTTCTCCACCAAAAGTTTTACTAACAAAATTTAGTAATTTATTCATCAATCTTCGTCTTTGTTAAGATCTTTAGCGTTAGAGTTTTGTGCGTTAAGAGAGGTTACGTATAAGAGGATTTCCCCAATAGCTTCATACGTTGATTCTGGAATAAACTTCAACTCTTTTCCTTCTTCCCAAAGTTGGTGTGCTAGTGGGACGTTCCTCATGACCGGAATGTTGTGTTTCTCTGCTTCTTCAATGATTTTTCTCGCTCTATAATCGGCTCCCATGGCAATGATCCATGGCGCTTTGTACTTCTCTGGCATATAGCCTATGGCCACGGCAATATCTCTAGGATTGGAAACCACTGCGCTAGCATGCTTAATTTGAGATGAAGAGTCTTCGTAGGCAATTTCTTGTGCTATCTGTCTTCTTCTGCCTTTAATTTCGGGGTTACCTTCTGTATCTTTAAATTCTTGTTTCACCTCAAACTTTTCCATTTTTAGTTCTTTGGCGAAATTGTGTCGTTGGTAAACAAGGTCAGCAACAGCAACAACAAGAAAGAAAATGCCTATAGAGGTGGTAGCTTTTAACAAAATTTGTTTGAAAATTTCTGCAGAAGCTATAGGAGAGATTCCTGCGGTTTCTATGAGAAGAGCTGCTCTACTTTTGATAGTAAAGTACAATATTAATGCTGCGCCAAAAATCTTGAGCACAGACTTCATTAACTCGATAAAAGTTTTAAGCTTGAACTTTTGTTTTAAGTTGTCGATGGGGTTAAATTTTTTTAAATCTGGTTTAAAAACTTCTGTGGAAAATGTTGGTCCAACAATTAAAAATCCTATTAATAATCCAATAACAGAGACGACTCCTAACAAAGGAAGAGAGGTCGTTAATATTAATAGCAAACACTTATGGAGATAAAATAGGGTAACCCTAGGTTCATGATTGGTTGGAGCTTGGATCAATACCGACGATAAAAAAGAGCCCAGCTGCTCATAGAAAAAGTTAGCTAAATAAAAAGCTGTGGTCATAGAGACTATAAATGTAACCGCGGAGGGAAAGTCTTGCGATTTTGCTACCTGACCTTTTTTTCTAGCATCTCTAAGTCGCTTTGGCGTCGCCTTCTCTGTCTTTTCACCCATATTGCGCCAATGTTTTATTGATACGTCTTAAAGTATCGCACTTTTTAGTCTCTAAGGTTAATCCGGAAATTACCTTAATGAAGGGTTTTTAAACAAGCTCATCCTCGAGTCTTGAGATTTTTATCTTTGAGAGAGCTAAGCTTCAGGATGCGAGTGAAATAATATGTCGCTTTTGGTATATACTTTCTTTCCGTCGCACCAGTATCGAACTCTAGGAGGTAGTGGGTGAGCCATACCGAATGTGGAATTGTTGGCCTTCCTAATGTGGGAAAATCAGGGTTATTTAACGCTTTAACAGGCGCGGGGATTGCTTCTAGCAATTATCCTTTTTGCACTATCGATCCTAATGTAGGAATAGTTTCCGTCAAAGACGAGAGACTTTTGAAACTAGCCACTATAAGTGGTAGCGAAAAACTTATTTATGCAGATGTAAAATTTGTTGACATAGCAGGGTTGGTTAAAGGCGCTGCCTCTGGGGAAGGGTTGGGAAATAAGTTTCTATCGCACGTTAGAGAAACTCATGCCATTGCTCATGTAGTGAGATGTTTTGAAAACACTGAAATTACGCATGTCGCGGGGAAAATTGATCCTGAGGATGATATATCAACAATAAATTTAGAACTAATCTTATCGGATTTTTCTTCAGCTCAAAGTATTTATACTAAGGCTGAAAAGGCCGCTAAAGGAAAAAAAGAGCCTGCACTTTTACTGAGTGCGTTAGAAAAAGTTCTTAAACACCTGGAAAGTGAACAACCTGTACGCACTTTAGATCTCAGCGATGCAGAAAGGGAGGTATTGAAACCCTATCCTTTTCTAACAAAGAAGCCCATTCTGTATATAGCTAATATAGATGAAGATTCTCTTGGAAGTCTTTCTAACGAGTACGTAGAAAAAGTAAAAAAAATAGCTTCTTTAGAAAAAGCTCCTGTAATTCCTATTTGTGTACGATTAGAAGAAGAGCTTGCCGCTTTGCCTAAAGAAGAAGCAGATGAAATATTATTGTCTATGGGCTTGAAGGAGTCGGGGCTAACTAGGTTAGTTCGATCTGCTTACGATACTTTAGGGCTTATATCTTATTTCACCACAGGTCCTATAGAAACTAGGGCTTGGACTATTTCAAAAGGGACTAAAGCGCCTGAAGCAGCCTCTGCTATTCATACAGATATTTGTAAGGGATTCATTCGCGCGGAAGTTGTGTCTATGGAAGACATGATTGCTTATGGAGGAAGAGCTGGAGCACGGGAGAATGGAAAGCTAAGGTCTGAGGGTAAGGATTACATCGTTCAAGACGGAGACGTTATATTATTCCTGCATAATTAAGATAAAACATCCAATCTTGAGGAGGGGACTAGGGAGCTAAGGGATATGGGGAATCTTGCTGCGGTTCCTTGGCAATTAACAGCTCTTCTCCTACCTCCATCAAGTAGGGGGCTATGTCAAAGTGTTCGTTGTCGAGAAGATTTCCATCTATGCAGTCTTTGAGCAAAAAGTTCCCACTTCTAGATCTACAAAGTTCTTCTAAGTAGGCTCCACAGCCTAACATGTTACCTAGCTCGTGAGCAATGCTTCTAATATAAGTGCCTTTACTACAGGAAGCAGAAAAGAAAACTCTAGGGTACTCGTATTTCGTAATTTTTAAAGAAACTCGTACCCTACATTCGGATCTTTCAATAACAATGCCCTTCCTAGCGTATTCATAGAGCTTTCTTCCTTGAACTTTTTTAGCCGAAAACATAGGAGGAACTTGTAAGATTTCTCCTTGAAAGGATTCCGAAGCTGTTAATACTTCCTGCAAAGTTGGGACTTTTTTTGATCTACCAACAACTTTTCCGTCACAGTCATATGAATCTGTGGTAGTGCCCAAATGAGCAATAGCATCATATTCTTTGTCCTGAAAAAGAAGTTTGTCTGATAGGCGCGTATACCTTCTTCCTAGGAGCATGACCATTACACCCGTAGCAAAAGGATCTAGAGTGCCTGCATGACCAATTTTTTTTATGCCAGTAAGCTTTGTTAGCGCGCGAATAAGGCTAAAAGAAGTTCTTCCCTTGGGTTTATTTACGAGAAGGATACCTTCCTTAAGATCGGTCATTAATTTCATAATATTTCATCAGTTTGATCTAAAGAAGAAGGAGATGTCTTCTCTTCTTCTTTTATCTTCCACAAAAGTTCTTCTACACGATCCTGTGGAGAAAAAATATCTTCCAAACAGAAGTCTAGCTCAGGGAAGTACTTAAGAACAATGCCTTTAGAAGCTCTACAAGCTATGAAGCCAGAGGAAGAGTTTAAAGCCTCTAAAGTTTCTTCTGAACCATTTTTTGAATTCGGCATAATAGATACGTATACCTTTGCGGTATGCATGTCTGGAGAAACAGAAACTCTAGTGACAGTAATCCATTCGTTGGAAATCTTTGGATGTTGAACTTCCCTAAGGATTACTTGTGCTATAGCTTCTCTAAGTAGGGCATTGGCTTTCTTTAATCTTCTGCTTTCCGTCATAAGGATTTTTACTACAGTTTTTGAGGGTGGTAAATAATCTCGTAACATTGAATGGTGTCGCCAATTTTAGCTAATCCATATCCATCCAGCAGTACGCCACATTCAAGCCCCTTCTTTACTTCTCGAACATCTTCTTTAATTCGTTTCAGAGAAGATATGGAGCCCTTCCAGATAACCTCTTTATTTCGCACCAAATTAACTTTTTGATTTCTTACGATGCTGCCTTCAACTACTAAACAGCCGTAGATACATCCTAACTGAGATGATTTGAAAATTTCTTTAATTTCTGCAGAACCCAGAGGCTTTTCCTCCATAATAGGATCTAATAAATCGGCCATCATTGCTTCCACGTCATCGATGGCGTGGTAGATGATATCGTGTAGCTTTACTCGAACTCCGAGACTTTTAATAAGAGGCTCTGCATGACTTTCTATTGAAGTATGAAAACCTAATATAGTTGTCTTAGAAGCTGCGGCTAAACGAATATCCGACTCTGAAATTTCTCCAACTCCGGTAGAAACAATGTCTACCTTCACTTTATCAGATTTTATCTTTGCTATGGATCCCACTAAAGCTTCTATAGATCCTTGTACGTCTGCTTTAACAATAAGTTTCAACACCTTTCTGTTTTGGAGCAAAGCGTCAAAAGAAAGATTACGCTTTTGTTGAAGAGCAAATCTCTGCTTACCAGCAATTCTGGCTTCGATAATCTCTTTTGCTGTTTTTTCATTCTTTACCACAACAAAAGGGTCACCAGCTTTAGGAATTCCAGAAAGTCCGGTGATTAACGCTGGGGTAGCGGGACAAGCTTCTTTCATGGAATGATTGTGCTCGTCATGCATAGTTTTTATTCTTCCGTAGCAATCGTTGAATACCAAAGAATCTCCGACCCGTAGAGTTCCATTTTGGACTAAAACTGTTGCAACATGTCCTAATCCTTTGTGTAATTCGGACTCAATAACCAAGCCTCTGGCTCTGTTGCTAGGATCTGCTTTTAACTCTAGAACCTCAGCTTGTAAAGCTAACATTTCCAGTAGTTCTGTAAGGCCTTCTCCGGTCTTGGCTGAGGTGTTTACAGTAGCGGTCGTTCCACCCCAAGCTTCTGGTAAAAGATTGAACTCGGATAATTGTCGGTACACATTCTCAGCATTAAAATTGGGTTTATCTGCTTTATTAATGGCGACAACAATGACAATCCCGGCGGTTAAAGCATGCTTGATAGCCTCCGTTGTTTGTTCTTTAATTCCTTCGTCTCCAGCGACGACTAGAACAACAATGTCGCAGATCTCAGCCCCTCGAGCTCTCATGGCTGAGAAAGCCTCGTGTCCAGGGGTGTCTAAGATAGTGATATCTCCCACGGGAGTAGAACAACGAAAGGCTCCCATATGCTGAGTTATGGCTCCGGCTTCGCCTGAAGCTATATTACTTTTTCTCAGAGCATCTATAAGACTAGTTTTTCCGTGGTCAACATGTCCCATAAAAGCCACTACAGGGGGTCTAATTGCTAGTTTTTCCGGAGAAGTTTCATTAACCTCTTCCTTAACAGAGTTAGATACTACCTGAATCTTTTCCTTTTCGGAGTGATCTATTTCTACGGTACATCCAAATTCAGATCCAATGAACTGAACAGTTGTTTCGTCATCCAAAACGTCATTCACAACGTAGGTCATACCATGTATAAACATCTTTTGAATAAGCTCCGAGGCTTTAAGCTTCATCTCAGCAGCTAAATCTTTCACAGTAATGGGGAGAGGGACTTTAATAGAAGTAGGGCGTTGCACGACGTGGTCTTCATAAGACTTTTTCTGTTTGGTTCGCTTTTTTCGCCACTTGTCATCATCGCTACCTTCATTTAGACCGTACCGATCCCTGCCAGAAAAAGATTTGACGGATTCCGAAGATTTTTTTCTACCATCTCTAAACTCTGGTATAGATTTTTTCGAGTCCTTCCTAAGAAATCCTCTGCTATTATTTCCCGCTCCTGCCGATAAATCTGTTTTCTTTGAGGGAGAAGCTGGAGAGGAGCCCTCCTCTGAAGCTTCTGCTGAGACTTGTGTTGAAGATGGCTCTGAGGCGTCTGAGCTATCACTTTTATTATTGTAGACTTTGGAGAGGAGGTGGTTGATGTGTTTTCCTGTAGGGCCAAATTTAGATTTAATAGTAACTTTGGCAGGTTTTTTCTCGACAGAAGACTCTTGTTGAATGGAAGGAGTCTTTTGTTCCGCCTTCTCAATTGTGGTAGAAGCAATCGTTGGTGTTTCTTGAAACTCCTCCTTCTCCAACCCTTCAGAAACGGCTTCTTCATTAGAGGACTCATCAGGAGTAAAGCTGTTTTCTAAAGGAGATACTTCCTTAGAAGGAGAGGGCGACACCTCAGGAAGGGCCTCCTCTTGCTGCTCCAAAGAGCTTTCCACCTCCAAGGATTGCTGGGGTTCTTCCTGAGGAATAATAGCTTCTTCCAGTGCAGTAAACGAAGACTTTGATTTTGCGCGAATACGACGAGGGGGAGAGCTTTCTCCGAAGCCTGACTCTACCGTTAAAGTTGAAGAGGAAGAAGACGCAGACTCAGCACTTTCCTGTGTGATCTTGGCTGACTTGCTTTTTGCGGACTTCACTCCGCTTTTTTCTTCCTGAGGTTTCGCTTCAGAACCGGCTTGAGCAAGCTTTGCTTTAAGCTTATCTAATCCAGCGGCTTTAGTCAGTTTTGAATTTTTAATCTTCAGTTTTAGGTTTTTCGTCAATTTTATGCTCTCCATGTTTACTGACTTGCTCAAGAATTTTATAAGCAAGGTCTAAACTAATCCCGGGGACAGAAGCTAGTTCGCTAGCATTAGCCAACAAAACTTTTCTTATAGTGTCATATCCTGCCTGTACCAGATTCTGGACCACTAGCTTGCTAATATTTTCCACGTCTAGAGGCTTATCTAACTCTGGGTTTTCAAACTCGGCCAATTGAAGTCGTTGAATTTCTAGAAGCTTATTATATTCACTCATTCTTTGAACTTCTAATTCGTAGCCAAGAATTTGACTAATGAGTCTAGCGTTAATGCCTTTTTTCCCAATAACAGTGGCATAATCTGAATCATTAACGACTATGGCAACAACTTTATCGTCTTCTAAAATAGCTATTTTTTGAATTTCTATAGGGAGTAAAAGGTTTTGCAACATTTCTACAGGGGAGGAAGAGTAGTTGACAATATCTATTTTTTCTTCATTAAGCTCTCGAATAATATTTTTAACCCGAACTCCGCGCATTCCCACAAAAGCGCCCACAGGATCTGTTTTAGGGTCGGTAGAGCGAACGGCCAGCTTAGTTCGATACCCGGCCTCTCTGGCGATTTTTACTATTTCGACAACCCCATCTTCTAACTCAGGAACTTCTTGCTGGAACAATTGGCGAACAAATTCCGGATGGCTGCGACTTAGAATGACCTCTGCCCCACCGTTGTCCAGCTCTTGAACCTCGTAAAGAAGAGCATAAATTTTATCACCAACTTTATATTTGTCCGTTTTAGGATAAAACCTGGCTGGAAGAAGTGCTTCGACTTTGCCCAAATCGACAATCAAATTAGAGCCTTTAGAAAAGCGTTTAACTACTCCAGAGATGATTTCGTTTATTCTATGACGATACTCTTCATAAATTACATCTCTTTCCGCATGACGCAGTTTTTGACTGATGATCTGTCTGGCAGCGTGTGCTGCAATTCTTCCAAAGTTTTCTGAAAAGAAGGGAACATCTATGTATTGGCCGATCTCAGAGTCAGGATCATATTCTCTAGCTTTGTCTAAAGAAATTTCTTTGCTTGGATTTTTACAAACGTCAACAATTTCTTTCTCGCAGAAGACTTCTATATCTCCCGTTCGAGGATTAATATTCACAGATACATTGGCTTCATCTCTCAAGCTTTTTTTTGCTGCTGTTTTCAAAGCAACCTCTATAGCTCCAATAACAGTGGAACGATTGATACCTTTCTCTCTTTCCATGTAATCGAAGATAGCCACAAGATCTTTATTCATTTGTCTCCCTGGGTAAGGAAAGTATTTTTAAAATAAAGTTGTGTCCAAGGGGGCGAACTCCTTGGAACACAACAGATGATACAACTACTTAGTTTTCTTTTTTCTACCTTTTTTTGTAGAGGAAAGATCTTCTTCATCGAGCATCTCTTCAGAATCATCTTCGGAGAGGTTTTCTATGACAATATTGTCTTTATCAAAGGCTGCGCTAGATTTACTAGACTGCTCTTTGATGGAAAGAGAAACCTTTTTATGCTCAGGATCTAGTTTTAAAACTCTAGCGGTAACAGAGTCCCCGACAGAAACAACATCCTCTACCTTAGAAAAGGCTTGATCAGAAAGCTCGGAAACATGAATTAGTCCCTCGATTCCATTTTGCAATTCTACAAAGGCTCCAAAGGCTGTGATTTTCGTTACAACTCCGGTCACGACTGATCCAGGAGGAATAATTTCTTCAATTTCATCCCAGGGATTAGAGCTTAACTGCTTTACACCCAAGGTGATTTTCTTGCTTTCTTTATCTACGGAAAGAATAACAGCTTCAACCTTGTTGCCTTTTTTGAAAAGCTCTGAAGGGTGGGAAACCTTTCTTATCCAACTCATATCGGAAATGTGGATCAAGCCTTCTATTCCGGGCTCTAATTCTACAAAGGCTCCATAGTTGGTCAAATTTTTGATTTCCGCCTGAACTTGCAAGCCTATAGGATACTTTGCTTCGATGTTATCCCATGGGTTGTGCTCAGTTTGCTTCAGGCCGAGAGAAATTTTTCCTTCGTCTTTTTGAATAGATAGAACCACCGCCTCGACTTCATCGCCTTTATTTACAACTTCGCTAGGATCAATAACATTTTTCACCCAAGACATTTCGGAGACGTGGATCAAGCCTTCAATGCCGTCCTCTATTTCTATGAAAGCTCCATAAGGGAGGAGTTTTACAATCTTCCCTGTCACACGTTTTCCTGGAGGATATCTCTTTTCTATGTCTTCCCAAGGGTTGTGTTCTTTTTGTTTCAACCCGAGAGCTACTCGACCTTTCTCTTTATCAACACTTAAAATTACGACTTCCAGTTCTTGGTTTAGCTCGACCATTTCAGAGGGATGCTTAATTCTTTTCCAAGTCATATCTGTGATATGAAGCAACCCATCTATTCCATCTAGGTCCAAGAAAACGCCAAAGTCAGTAATGTTTTTGACAATCCCTTTACGTCTTTCTCCGACAACAATTTTCTCGATTAACTCGGCCTTCTTAGAAATTCTTTCAGCTTCGAGAAGTTCTCTTCTAGAAACAACTACATTCCTTCGCTCGACATTTATTTTTAAAATCTTGAATTCGCAAACCTTGCCGACATAATCATCGAGATTCTTAATTTTCTTATTGTCTATCTGTGATCCGGGCAAGAAGGCTTCCATGCCAATGTCTACCATAAGCCCGCCCTTGACCTTTCGAACGATCTGTCCTTTGACGATAGATCCTTCTTCGCAGTGAGTTAAAATATACTCCCACTGACGTTGACGTGTAGCTTTCTCTCTAGAAAGAACCACCTTCCCTTCGTCGTCTTCCGCCTGGTCTAAGTAAACCTCGACTTCAGCGCCCAAGGCTAATCCCTCGGAGGAGTCCACAAATTCCGCCATAGGAACCACGCCTTCAGACTTTAACCCAACGTCAACAACAACGAAGTCCTTATTGATGTCAACAACGATACCTCTAAGAATAGCTCCAGGAAGGATTTTTTCTTCAGGTTCGTTGTCTTCATGTTTGATTCCGTGATTGGAATAGAGGAGGTTTTCAAACTCCTGCATATCGCTCGCTAAAAACTCGACATCGTCAAGAATTTTACTGGATCCCCAGGTGTATTCGGATTGTTTTGGCATTTATTGTTATTCTCCTAAAAACTACAAAAGTCAAAAGAGACAGTGTAAATATTAACCTTAAAAAAGGCAAGGGCTGCCTTCTTCGACAAATTTTTTATTCTATTTACCTTAAAAAATAGTTTCATTTTCTTTAAAGTTTGTATTTTGCAAACGCTTTATCTAAACCTGGTTACGGAGAACGAATGAGTCATTCAAAAATTATTATTATAGGGTCTGGCCCAGCGGGGTATACGGCAGCAATATATGCTTCCAGAGCACTTTTGCAGCCCGTTTTATTTGAAGGGTTTTTACAGGGAATTGCCGGGGGGCAGCTGATGACCACTACCAAAGTAGAAAATTTTCCAGGATTTCCTGACGGCGTGTTTGGAGCAGATTTGATGACTTCAATGAAAAAGCAAGCAGAGGTCTACGGAACAAAGGTTTTGCCTAGGGATGTTGATTCTGTGGACTTTTCTACAACTCCATTTAAAATTTATTCTGGAGATGAAGTTTACACCTGTGATTCGTGCATAATAGCAACTGGAGCTTCTGCTAAAAAACTGGATATTCCTGGAGCTAAAGAGGGGGAGTTTTGGCAAAAGGGTGTTACGGCGTGCGCTGTGTGTGATGGGGCGGCGCCCATTTTCAAAGACAAAAATTTATTTGTCATAGGCGGGGGAGATTCTGCTGCGGAAGAAGCCATATTTCTTACCAGGTATGGGAGTCGAGTTTACCTAGTTCATAGAAGGGATTCTCTTAGGGCGTCGAAAGTTATGCAGGAGAAGTTACGCAATAATCCCAAAATAACTGTCTTATGGAACTCTGAGGTTGTATCTATATCCGGAGACACAGTTGTTCGTTCTGTTGAGATATTCAACAACGTGTCGAAAGAAAAAAAATCTTTTGATGCTGGCGGAGTATTTTTTGCTATCGGTCATCAGCCAAACACTGCTTTTTTAAGGGGGGCCTTAGAGCTAGATGATCAGGGGTATATACTCACAAAACCTGGAACAACTCAAACTTCTGTTAGGGGGGTTTTTGCTGCTGGAGATGTTCAAGATAAAGTATATCGCCAAGCTATCACTGCGGCTGGAAGTGGGTGTATGGCTGCTCTGGAAGCTGAGTCTTTTCTTCATTAGGATTTATTGAGCGTTGGAAGAAACAAAGGCTATCGCGGTGGCGGTAGCATACTCTTTGCTGTGGCTTAAGGAAAGGTGAAAGAGGGGTTTTTGAGCGTGGAGCATAAAGTTGTTTCTTAACTGAATTGTTGGCTTTCCGTTTGTCTTGATAATCTCAATATCCCTCCAAGATAACTCTTTAGTTATGCCTGTTCCAACGGCTTTTGCTGCGGCTTCTTTGGCGGAAAATCGCGCAGCTAAAGAGGGGAAGGGGTTCTGTAAAGAAAAGCAGTAAATAAGTTCAGGTTCCGTAAAAACTCTGTTTAAAAATCTATCTCCAAATTTAAGCACAGCCTTCTCGATTCTTTGAATTTCAATAATATCTGTGCCTATTCCTAGAATGTTTTGTGCAATCATCGGTAAGAAGGAGTTTTCCCTGCGGAGATTGGAGTTAAATAAGCGAAAGCAGCTCTTAAAAGAGCGGTTCCTACAGTAAGGCGTACAAAGAATAGTGTTGGAAGGTGAGATATTTGACTGCAAATAACGGCAGATGAAGCAGCAATAATGAATATGGCTGCCATTTTTTTTGAAACAAAAGTATCCCTTAGAAAATTTATGCAGGAAAGTTTTTCTGGGACAGAAAAAGCTTTTAAAAGCTGTCTTTCCACAGTCTTAGACAAGCAAAAGCGATATTTAGCTTTGCCCAACAAGATGGCTAGAATAGTTAAAAAGCCGTAAACAGGGAGTTCGTTCGAATTGGTTTTGATAAAAAGAAGCAGAGCCCCTTTGGTCAAATTAATCCCGCCAAACAACCAAAGAAAGCCTGGCGTGGATATTAAAATTTTATCTTTATTAGGAGACATTATAAAATACAGGGCTGAGAAATAAGGAGCTTATAACACAGTTTTTCCTTTTCATTCCTTAAAAATTTAAAAATATAGGACCCCTTAAATGATTTTTTCGTCTCTTTCTTGGAATCCACATAGTTCCATAACTATCTCTGAAAAATGGAATATTTCTATGACCTGGTATGGGGTTTTATTTTCCTTGGGAATGTTTCTTGCATATTTTTTTGGTGTGAGGCTCGCTGTTAAAGCTCTTTTAAAGCTGGATAAAAATTGTAATGAAAAAGAAGTGAAAGCTTCTTTTGAAAATTTTGCGCTGCTTTCGATTTTTTTTATTCTAATTGGAGCTAGGTTGGGATACGTTTTTTGCTATGGTCTTCCCTACTACGTGAAGCATCCAGAAGAAATTATTAAAGTGTGGAGAGGAGGGTTAGCTAGTCACGGAGGTGTCCTAGGAATGTTGTTTTGGATCCCAATTTTTACTCATATTTATCGAAAAAAGATCCCTTACATCAGCACCCTTTTTGTTCTCGATATTACATGCGTATCTTCAGGTATAGCAGCCTTTATGATCAGAGTGGGAAATTTCATAAATCAAGAGATTACAGGAATCCCTTCCAATCTTCCTTGGGCTATAACTTTTGAAAATCCTGTGGACGCTCTTCCAGGCATTCCTAGACATCCTGTTCAGTTGTATGAAGGGGTAGGGTACTTAATCTTATTTATTATTCTTCAAAAAATAAGTAATAAAAATTTATTGCTTTTGGGTAGAGGGTTTTTGTCTGGGATAACTTTTTTAGGCATTTTCTGTATTCGTTTCATTTCGGAGTTTTTTAAATCTCATCAAGGAATAGTTCTTTCTAAAGACTCTTTGTTAAGTATGGGTCAGCTTCTATCCATACCTTTTCTTTTTTTAGGGATTGTTCTGGTTTTTCGATACTTAGTTTCCCAACGCTATTTATCTAAATAGAGTTTGTCGTAAAAGGTTAATAACTATTTTAGATTCTTGTTTGGGGGATAAATCATTAGTGTGATATTTTCTTGCCTTAGATTGAGCGAGATTTTAAATGAATAAACGGTTTTTTTTATTTGTAGGATTGGTCGGAGCTTCTTTTATCGGATGTCAACTTTTTTTCGGCTACAAAGAATTTAATGGATACAAACAGATAGCAGAAAAACAACGGGAGATGACATCTTCTGTTCTTTCTCAGATAGAGTCTTCGGGACTGAAGGTAGTTTCTTGGAAAAAAGATAGTGGTGCAGAAAAGTCTGCTGAACAACAAGGAGTTGTTCTGGGGAATGCCATGTTAACCCTAAGCAAAGATCCAGTTGTTAGCCATTCCCTATCTTGTGGAGGTAAAGATTGGGGATACCTTGGAAGGAGTTATGCTTTTCACGGAGTTAGCGTGTTGCTTTATGAAAATAACGCATCTAAGAATTCCGTTGTAGATATGGGGAAAGTTTTTCTTCCAAGTGTTGACTCCGAAATTCCTGTCCTCGTCGTCGAGTTCAGAAACGGCAAAGATCCTCTCGTATTTCCGGGGCAATATAAGAAAGGAAAAATTTTCAGTAAGGATTTCCCTATTTTAGGTACTTCTTTAGTTTTTTGGAGATCTGGGCCCGATTACCTGCCTCTGGGTGTATACGATACCATTGAAGAAAGGTTAGTAGCGTTAAACCTTCCTATGACTCGTGCTGTAGTCTTAAATGATAAAGCCTCTTACTCTGGATCTGATAATCACTATGTTTTGCAGAATGAATTCCTTCAGTTGGTAGTTTCTGAAAAGAGTGGTTCTATTGAAGGAATAAATTTACCGATAGTTTCTGATGCGAACAAATTCAGTATAGTCAATGAAATAGAAACAGACCGAGCCTTAGCAGAGGCCAACCCTGAAGAAGCTACATTCCCTGGCTTTTCTTCCATAGGAGCAGACAGGAAAAAGGTTCAAGAACAAATAGGGGGCTATTATCCACTTCTTAGACGTGGAAGCCTTGACAATTCTGAAAAACTGCTGCCCGCCCGCTACCAATCTTTCAATTTAGTTTCTGGAGAGAACTTTGATCACCCCATAACTTCATTTTTCCGTTTGGTAGATTTTACAAATACACAGCTTATTCTCGAAAGCACAGATGGGCGGGTAAGGAAAGAGTTTTCTCTTCCTAAAGACCCTATAAACGAGCCTTATTGTTTTAACGTGGACCTAAATGTTCGTTACGGAGAAGACAAGGTGTGGGTTACATCAGGAATTCCTGAAGTAGAAATTATGTCAGGAGCTTTCGTTCCCGCACTAAAATACCGCACTATAAAAAAAGGACAAGGTTCTTTAGAAAAAGTTAAGCTTCCTAAGGCTAAGGCATCTTCCTCTACAGCTACGGGCGCGCATCCTGAGTGGGTTCTTAATTCTAATGGATACTTTGGAATAATTATTACTCCTTTGGATTCCTCGCCGAAAAGCTTTGCTACCTTATATGTTCCTGGATCTACCGCGATAACGAAACTGTCTCTAATTGATAAGAAAAACAATCAGTATCCAGAGTCGAAATATCCCGGATATGAGATTTTATTGCCCATAAACTCTGACGGTAAATCCTCCTCTTTTAGAGTTTATGCAGGCCCCTTAGCAGAGCCCACATTATCTAAGATAGACAAAACTTTTAAGACAGATTCTGGAGAAACCCCCGACTATAGCAGTTGTTTAGTTTTCAAAGGTGTTTTCGGTTTCATATCAGAACCTTTTGCTAGACTGCTATTTTTAGTAATGAAATTCTTTAAGTTTTTAACAGGATCTTGGGGAATATCTATTATTTTGCTAACTGTTTTTCTAAAAATAGTCTTATACCCGTTAAACGCGTGGTCTCTACGTTCTATGAGACGCATGCAAAAACTGTCTCCCTATATTCAGGAAATTCAAAAAAAGTATAAGCATGAGCCTAAAAGAGCTCAGCTGGAAATCATGACTTTATATAAGGAGAATAAGGTTAATCCCTTAATGGGGTGTTTCCCCATGCTAATCCAGTTGCCTTTCTTAATAGCAATGTTTGATTTATTGAAGTCTTCGTTCTTGTTAAGAGGGGCTTCGTTCATCCCTGGGTGGATAGATAACTTAACAGCTCCTGATGTCATCTTCTCCTGGAGGACCCCCATCTTTCTGATAGGAAACCAAATACACCTATTACCCATAATTTTGGGGGTAGTCATGTTTGCCCAACAAAAACTTTCCACTACTTCGAAGACCGGGGAGCTTACGGAACAACAACGACAGCAACAAGCCATGGGGACAATGATGGCTTTGCTCTTCACCGTTATGTTTTATAATTTTCCCTCAGGACTCAATCTTTACTGGTTATCTTCGACAATTTTAGGTATAGCTCAACAATGGGCTACCAATAAACTTTTAGATAAGAGAAATGCGAAAAACGAGATTGTTTTGAATAAGAAAAGAGGACATTTTCGATAATTTAAACTCGGGTTTATAGCTGATAAAAGCTATAAGAAAGGAATTGGTAAATAGAGTTTAGTATGCGAGCTTGGGAAGAATTTCTTTTATTGCAAGATAAGGAAATAGGTAAAGAAATTGTAGATAAGTGGCTACGTTCTTTGAAAGTTTCTTGCTTTGACGCTTGCAACCTTTATTTGGAAGCTAGCGATTCCTTTCAGTTAACCTGGTTTGAAGAACATATTCGACACAAAGTAAAGGCTCAGTTTGTCAATAACAACGGGAAAGCCATTAGAGTGCACATTTCTTCTTCCGAAAAGAGTGGAGAGGGTAGGGAGTTGGCGCCTATTTATGATGCTCAATCCTCTTTTTTTTCTATCAAAGATCAGGAATTAGATGAGAACAAAACATTTGCAAACTTTTTGATAACACCAGAGAATGAACCAGCCTTCCGTATTTTAAAAAACTTTGGACTACCAGCATCAGACGGCGCAGAATTCCCTTTTAATCCTATATATCTTTTTGGAGTAGAGGGCGCGGGGAAAACGCATTTAATGCAGTCCGTTGCCCATGAACTAAAAAATTGTGGGAAGAAAGTGCTTTTTGTTGATGCCGAACGCTTTACAGAACATCTAGTCGCTGCTATTCGTGCTGGGGAAATGCAAAAATTTCGCTCATTCTATAGAAAAGTTGACGCGCTCTTTATTGAGGACATCGAGGTTTTTTCTAGAAAAGCTGCTACTCAAGAAGAATTTTTCCATACATTTAACTCCTTACATACAGAAGGAAAATTGATAATGCTTTCTTCCTTGTATGCTCCAGGAGATTTAAAGTTCATGGAGGAAAGGCTTGTAAGCCGCTTCGAATGGGGAATAGTTATTCCTGTACAATCTTTAGTTAAAGATGGGTTGCGGAAGTTTATTTACAGCAAATCTCAAGAGTTGTCGGTGCGCCTGCACGAAAGCTCTGTCGAGTTTCTTATTCAAGAGCTTGTCTCTAATGTTAAAAGCATCCTTCATGCTTTGAATTTACTTTCCAAGCGGGTTGCTTATAGAAAATGCTCTCAACAATTACTCTATGAGAAGGATATAAAGTATTTTCTGAAAGATCTCTTAGCTGAAGCTGAGCAAATTAGGCTTACTCCACAAAAAATCGTACAATCTGTAGCCAGTCAGTGTGGGATTTCTGTAGATGATCTATTAGGGAGATCCCAATCCAGAGAGTATGTTTTGCCTAGGCAAATAGCCATGTATCTATGTCGATCTCACCTTTCTCTCTCTTACATGAAAATAGGCGAAATCTTTTCTAGAGATCATTCAACGGTAATATCTTCTATTAGACTTGTATCCAAAGCTTTGGAATCTGGAGACAGAGAAATCAGTTTGAGCGTAAAAGAAATTATTCAATCGCTGTTCTCTGGTCACAAGGAACTAGAATACGTTTCTGGAGAGACCCCTCCTGATTAACGGGGGTAAAGATTTTCTTATTGCGTGCTATGGTCGTGCCGCACAGCAGACATGCTTATAGAGGCAGATATTATCAACCTAAGAAGAGCTTCCACAAAGATCACTGTAGCAATAACCATTGCTAAAATTACTCCATAATGCGTCAGAGGACAGCTTAATCCCAAAGTTAAAAGTAGGGACAGCGATAATACGCACTCCAAAATAGCGCTAGCAACGAACAACCCTGTGCCAACAAAAGCCCCCCTATTCAGCTCTTTCATAAGAGCCATGGATGCTCTGCAAGCTTGATCCGAGTATTGTGGAGCAGGTCGATCCCTTTGGTTGATGTCGTCTAAAGTAACTACATTCAATTTTCCTGTAGCCGTTCTGTTCCTTCCATAGCCATGAGCGTACATGATGACACCGTCATTTAAAATAATGACAAATAGTTTAAGAGTTTCCCCAAAAACAAAAAAGGTATTTTTAGTTGATTTAAAAAAAGCTAATAAATCTGATGCCTGATCTCTTTAAAAAGGGATTGATAGTAGTAGACATTTAAATAATCTCGAGATTAAGAATGAGAAAAGTCTCTCTGTGAGTCTATTCAGTCAAATTAATTTAGTCATGCGATCTTAAAGTTGAGGATTCTTAGGTATGGAAGAAAATAGTTTTGATAAGAAGGCTGTTTCTGTAGAGAGCATGAAAAAAGCCATACTTAATAGATTACAATTAGGTATCGTTCAACAACCAGAGACAGCTTCTGATAGAGAAATTTTTTCTGCTGTATCAGAAACGGTTATGGAGTGGCTAGCAAAAGGTTGGCTTGAAACTCAAAGTCAGTATTACAAAGAAGATTCTAAGCGAGTTTATTATATTTCTATGGAGTTCTTATTGGGGAGAAGTCTTAAGTCTAATCTGTTTAACCTAGGTCTTTTGAATATAGTGAGCGAAGCTGTAAAACAGCTCGGGTATGACTTAGATCGTCTTTCAGAAATGGAGTCCGATGCCGGATTAGGGAATGGAGGACTAGGACGTTTAGCGGCTTGCTTTTTAGATTCCATGGCAACATTAGGGATCCCTGCTTACGGATATGGGATTCGTTATGATTATGGAATTTTTCATCAAAAAATTATCGAGGGTTATCAAGTAGAAGCTCCTGATGAGTGGTTGAGATATGGGAATCCTTGGGAAATATGCAGAGGAGAGTACTTATATCCAGTAAAATTTTATGGAAAAGTCAGCCATTATACAGACGAAAGAGGGAGAAACATTGCAGAATGGACAGAGACTAGTGAAGTGTTAGCTATGGCATACGATGTGCCTGTTCCTGGATATGGGAATACTACTGTTAATACCCTGCGTCTATGGCAAGCTCAGTCTCCTCAAGGATTTGAATTTAGCTACTTTAATCATGGAGATTACATTAGAGCTATAGAAGATATAGCATTGGCTGAAAACATCTCGAGAGTTTTATACCCCAATGACTCTATTTCTGAAGGACAAGAACTTCGGTTGAAACAAGAATATTTTTTGATATCTTCCACCATTCAAGATATCCTTCGTAGATATACAAAAGCATACATTCATCTTGAAAAGCTACCTGAAAAGGTTTCTATTCAACTCAATGACACACACCCTGCTTTGGGAATAGCTGAAATGATGCATCTTTTGGTAGATAGGGAGGAGCTGCCATGGGATAAAGCATGGCAGATGACCAAAGAAATTTTTAATTATACAAATCACACAATCCTTCCTGAAGCTTTAGAACGGTGGCCTATAGAGCTTTTTGCTAAACTTCTTCCTAGACATCTAGAAATTATTCAAGAAATTAATTCTAGATGGTTGCAAACAGTTAACGAAGATTTTCCTAATGATGAATCAAAGAAAAAACAGTTATCCATCATAGAAGAAAACGGGAAAGAGAAACGAATTAGTATGGCGACGTTGGCTATTGTAGGCTCGTCCAAAGTAAATGGAGTATCAGCTTTTCACTCTGAGTTATTACGTACAACCCTGTTTTCTGATTTTTCTGCTATCAATAAGGAGAAGTTTATTAATGTCACTAATGGGGTAACCCCCAGAAGATGGCTGGCTCTCTGTAATCCATTGTTATCTAATTTACTAACAGAGGTTTTAGGTGATGGTTGGATTACAAACTTATCTCTTTTGGAAAAACTACACCCTATGGCTGAAGACGCTAGTTTTAGAGATAGGTGGGAGGCTATAAAAATTCTGAATAAAAATACTCTGGCTAGACGTATTTTTGATGAAGTAGGCACTACAGTTAACCCATCGTCAATGTTTGACTGTCATATAAAAAGAATTCACGAATACAAGAGACAGCTGCTCAATATTTTAAGGGTGATAGGGGATTACATAGATCTTAAAGAGAATCTAGTTTCTGCCCCTATTCCAAAAACTATTATTTTTGGTGGAAAAGCTGCTCCAGGATATTTTTTTGCGAAACTGATTATTAAATTAATCAATTCTGTTGCAGAGGTTGTCAATAATGACTCTACCGTTTCAGATTTTCTAAAAATAGTCTTTATTCCTAATTATAGAGTGTCCGTAGCAGAGGTCATCATTCCTGCTGCTGAACTGTCAGAACAAATATCTACGGCAGGGATGGAAGCTTCCGGAACAGGTAATATGAAGTTCGCTATGAATGGAGCGTTAACTATAGGTACTATGGACGGAGCCAACATAGAAATGAGAGACTATTTGAAGCTTGAAAATATGTTTATTTTCGGATTAACGGAAAGTGAAATAAGCTCTATGCGAACAACATATGATCCACGGGCTATTTATGAAACCAATCCAAAAATAAAGAAAATATTAGACCTTATCTATGAAGGATTTTTCTGTCAGGAAGACAGAGATCTGTTTAAACCTATCGTTAATAAACTATTGAATGAAGGAGATTCCTATTTTGTTTTAGCTGACTTTGATTCTTATGATCAAACCCATAAAGGTGCTTCAGAATTATTTAAAAACCGAACTGAGTGGGCAAAAAAGTCTATCTATAACACTGCAGGAATGGGATATTTTTCTAGCGATCGAACTATTAAGGATTACGCAGACAACATCTGGCATGTTCCTTACAAAGCTCAGTCATAGCAGAAATAAGATCCTCATATACGCGAGGATCTCTAAAAAGGGATCTATAAAGAAAACTTTACTTTAAGAGTAATAATGCTGGATTCTCAAGGAAGTGTTGTAGTCTTTTCATGAAAAGTGCTGCTTCCATACCATCTATAACTCTATGATCAACTGAAAGCGTTAGACAGCAGGTGCTTCCTATAACAATTTGATCATTAATTACAACAGGCTCTTGTTCTATACCACCGACAGCTAGGATTGCTGCTTGCGGAGGATTTATAATAGCCACAAATTCTGTAATGCCTGTCATACCCAAATTCGACAGAGTAAAAGAACCTCCCTTGTACTCATAGTCTTGTAATTTACCGCTTTTTGCCTTTTTAGCAAGAGCTTTCACTTCTGAGGATATGACCGTTAGATCCTTTCTATCAGCACATCTTACTATGGGAGTAATAAGTCCATTATCTACGGAAACAGCCACAGAAATATCTATAGTAGAAAATTTAATGATTTGGTTGCTCGCACTATCAAAACCAGCATTAATACTAGGAAATTCCCTTAATGTCATGGCACAGGCCCGCAAAATGAAATCATTAAAAGAAAACTTCAAACCCTCATCAGACAATTGCTTTCTTAAAATTGCAAGAGCCGTGGTATTGATCTTTTGTCTGACGTAAAAGTGAGGAATTGAATTTTTTGATGCTTGTAATCTAAGAGAAATGACTTCTCTCATGGGAGATAGATCCTCTCTCTCATAAGATCCCGGATGAACAGTTTCCTCTTGACGCCAAGCTGATCCTAAAGGGCTGCTTTGAGGCGCTCCTTCCAAATCTCTCTTTAGAATTCTTCCTCCAGGGCCGCTACCGGCTACTTTAGATAAATCTAAGTTTCGTTCCCTAGCTATAGATTTTGCTAACGGCGAGGCTAATATTTTGTTTTCGGAAGGGATTTTAAATGAAGTCTTCAGAGGAGGCTCCGGAGAGAAAGTCATCATAGAGATTGATGCAACAGGATGTTGATCATTAGAGGAAGAAAGCTCTGCAGCCTTAGCAGCAGAACTCTGTGCACTGTTGTTTTCTTTTTCTTCTTTGGGTAGTAGCTCTTCTAAATTGAAAGGTTCTTCAGGATCAGAAGAAATCAATAAAATTGGGGAACCTACAGACACCTTATCTTTTTCATGAACAAGAAGGGCCCGGACAAAGCCATCATCTATGGCGGCGTGTTCCAGAACTGCTTTGTCCGTGGCTATTTCTAAAAGAACATCTCCGGCCTTAACAGAGTCTCCTTCTTTTTTATGCCATTTTACAATAGTCCCTTTCTCCATAGTAGGAGAAAGCTTAGGCATATTCAATAACGTTAGCATGAGCTTCTACCTTAAAAGTTTATTAACGGCATCTTTAACCCTTGAAACATTAGGCAATGTTTCTGCTTCTAAAGCTGATGAATAGGGCATAGGGGTCTCTTTTTGACACACTCTTAATACTGGAGAATCGAGGTAATCAAAGCCAAACTCCATAATTGTTGCACTAACCTCCGCTCCTATTCCGGCGAAATAGTGTCCCTCCTCCACTACAAGACATCTGTTGGTCTTTTTTATTGACGATAAGATCGTAGAGACGTCTAGAGGCTTTATAGTACGTAAATCTATTATTTCTACAGATAAACCTTGTTCTCTTTTTAACTGAGAGGCAGCTTCTGTCACAATAGATACCATTCTGCTGTAAGTTACAATAGTTAAGTCTGTGCCTTCCTGTAGAACCTTAGCTTGACCTATAGGTTCTAACACTTCTCCAGAAGGAACCTCGCCTTCTACGTGATACATAAGCTCATTTTCTAAGAAAAGTACAGGATTATTATTTCTTACTGCGCTTTTTAATAACCCTTTAGCATCACGGGGAGTAGCTGGCGAAACAACAATAAGTCCCGGTAAATTGGCATATAAAGCTTCCACGCAATGCGAATGTTGGCAAGAGACCTGTGCAGCTGCTCCATTGGGCCCCCTGAAAACAATAGGAACAGAAAAGAGTCCGCCGGTCATATAATGCATTTTTGCCGCATGGGAGATAATTTGATCCGCAGCAACAAAAGAAAAGTTCCAGCTCATGAATTCTACTATAGGCCTCAGTCCTGTCATAGCGGCACCTATGGCAAGACCTGAAAATGCAGCCTCGCTGATAGGGGTGTCTATAATGCGTTTAGGGCCCCATTTATCTAATAAGCCCTTGGTTACTTTGTATGCCCCATTGTATTCTCCAACCTCCTCTCCTATAACGAAAACACCTTGATCTCTTTCCATTTCTTCATCAATGGCTTCTCTTATAGCATCTCGGATTGTTAAGATTTTGTTTTCTTTATGCATAAACACCTTCTTCCAATTGAGCGGGGGAGGGGTAAGGAGCTTCTTTTGCTAGTTGAAAAGCTTCTATAACTTCTTCTCTACAATCCTTGCGCATTTTCTCAAAATCATCTTCGGATAATAAACCAACTTTTATAAACAATTCCTTCGTGTGCAAAATAGGGTCTTTTTTTAGGATTTCTTGCATATCACTTTTGGAACGATACAAGTTAGGATCTGAAATAGAATGTCCACGGAACCGGGAACATAGGCTTTCTATTACTAAAGGTTTTTGCTCATTTTGAACGTAATCAAAAGCGGCTTTAAACCCCAGCAAACAATTGAACAAATCAAAGCCATTAATCGTAAGGGATTTTATTTTGTAGGGGGAGGCTAAACTTTCTCCTATAGGGCACAGTGAAATGGCTCTTTTTAAGGCCGTGCCCATTCCCCAGCCATTATTCTCAATGATAAGCATCAAAGGTAAATCATGCAAAGAGGCGAAATTTAATGTTTCGTGAACGGTTCCTTGAGCCACAGCGCCGTCTCCAATGAAACACAAAGAAGCTTTATTTTGACCGAGATACTTGCTTGTAAAAGCTCCTCCCATAGCTAGGGGAACATGCCCTCCAACAATACCAAATCCTCCGGGAAAATTAGGCCCGCACATATGCATAGAACCGCCCCTTCCTAGAGCACATCCCGTTGATCTGCCTAATAACTCTGCAGCCATAGAAGGGATAGACACCTCTAAAAGAAGAGCTACAGCATGGCAACGATAAGAAGCAAAAAAGTAGTGCCCCTTGCCTCCTATAGCGATAGCTGCTGTGGCTATGGCTTCCTCTCCGCTATAGGAGTGATAAAACCCTCCCACAAGGCCTTCGAGATAGGCTGCTTCTCCTCTTGTTTCAAATTCTCTGATTCGAAGCATATTTTTAAGCATATCCAAGCAGGACGCTACTCCCAAAGAATCTACTATTCCGCGAACGCTCTCTTCGGTTGAATCTATGGAAGAGATATTTAGAGTAGGCTGGTCTGATAAATTATAAGCTTTATCCATTCGTTAGAAAAAACTCCTTAAACAACAAGACAAAGTATAAAAAGCAGAAAGACAAAAAACAAGTTTAATTCATAGAGAAAAAACCTAGTCTTTTTTTGAAATTCTTCTATAGGAAGAAATTTTGAAGAGTATTTTAGAAAAAATAAAAAAAATATTAGACGGAAAGCATTTATTGCATTGTTCGATTCAGCAATAGGAAGGAGTTTGATTAGTCGTCTTTTTCAAGACTAGCTGTGGAAGTAGATTGTTGCAAAGTTCCAGAAGAAAACACTCCGACTAAAGCTCCTCCCAAGAGAACACAACCTCCAGAAACGATTCCTCCAAGCCCTCCGCCCACACCTAGAGCGGCGCCCATTATTCCCAAAACCGTTAGAGCCACCCCAGAAACTCGTCCAACTTGTTGAAAAAAGTTTTCATCTTTGGCTTGTTTTTTTTCTGGAGACGGGTGCGACGGTTGGTTTCCTAATGGCGATATACTCATAAACGGCATCAAACAACATCTTACACAAGAGGAGTTTTAGATACTCTAACTAGCTGGAAAGTGTGTGAAAAAGAGAACTAAAACTCACAAAACGCCGGAAGTGTATCAATACAATAGATTTAAGAAAACACACTAATGAAATGAGAAACCTCCAAGAGGGGACTTTTAGAGAAAAACAAACAAGAAAATATATCCAAACTATCTTGTAGTATTAAGAACCAAAAGTTTTTGCTTTATATCTTCCAGCTGTTTTTCCAAAAGACCGATCCTAGCGTCCATCTTTGGAAGATTGCGAGTTTTGGCTATAATTTTGTGAATTTCCTCATAAGGTCTTGCTGGGGCTCCGCCATAAACACCTGGAGAGGATATAGTTTTTGAAACGCCTGTTTGAGCCATAAGCATGACGTTATCGCAAACAGAAATGTGTCCAGCAATGCCTGTCTGCCCACCAACGACGACTCTATTTCCAATTTTTGTTGACCCGGCGATTCCAGACAAAGAGACTATAATGGAATGCTTACCAACCTCCACTTGATGCGCTATTTGCACAAGGTTGTCTATTTTCGTGCCTTGTCTTACAATGGTTTCTTTAAAGCGTCCTCTGTCAATGGTAGTATTTGCTCCTATCTCGACATTGTCCTCAAGAACAACTTTTCCTAAATGTTTTAGATGAACATGGTTTCCCGATTTATCCATGCTATATCCAAAACCACAAGACCCTATCACAGCCCCGGATTGAATAAGCACATTGTTACCTATTAGCACGCGCTCTCTGACGACTGCTCGAGGATGTATACAACAATTATTTCCAAGAACTGTTTCTGCTCCGATAAAACAGCCTGCACCGATATGGCAATTATCCCCAATAACCACACCTTTGCATATAACAGCTTGGGGTTCTATCAGAACATTTTTCCCTAAAACCACAGTCTCATGTATAGTTGCTGAGGGAGAAACGCCTGTGAAGCCATTATCGGTTTCAGAAATAAAAAGTTCTATAACTTGTTGAAATGACAAAGAGGGGGTAGGGCTAATCAGAAAGTTCTTTTTAGTTCCTTCTGCTTTAGAGGCTTCTTGAGAGGAAATAATAATGGCTCCCGCTTGAGTCTTGTTCAAGAAACGTCGATAACGTTCATTTTCAACAAATGATATTTGTGTGCTTTGAGCTTTCTCAATCTCTTCTACGCCAGAAATTAAAATCTCTGGATCTCCCTGCAACTGCAATCCGCAGATTTCTGCCAATTCTTTGAGGGTGTAGCAAGACTTCATCTTTCATCCTTGAGGTGGGGGGTTCTTATCATTTATGCGAAGCTATTGTCGCATCCAAAGCTTTTATAACTTCATCAGTAATGTCGAGGCTCTCTGTTGTTGCTAAAATGGCCTCTTCATTAAAAACCACTTGCAATTTCTTTTCTTTGCGTACTTTTTCCGAAGCCACCTTAACTTCTTGTATTAGCTTTTGTATTCTTTTGTAGTTGTGTTGATTAAGTAGCTGATAAGATTGATTCTGGTAGACATTATATTCCTGTGAAAGTTCTTCAAACTTTTTCTGTAGCTCCTCTGCAGCAGAAGAAGAAAGGCTTTCCATATAATCTTCATCTTGAAGTTTTTCGTATAGGGACGTCAGCTCTTTTTCCATTTGCTCTGCATTGGAAGCAAACTGTTTCTTTAGCATTTCCAATTCAGAGGTTTCTTTTTTCCCTAGCTCGGAATCTTCTATGCATCGCTTTAAGCTAACATAACCTAGCCTACAGTCATCTCCGTAAGACGAGATCCCAAGAGAGCCTACAAGGAGGGCAACAAATAATATCTTCTTCATAACATCCTGAAAATCTAGAAGTTTTTAAAAGCTATTTTTAGATAATAATCTAGTATATCCCTATCTAGAACATTCCTCCCAAAGCAAAGAAGAATCTTTGTGTAACATCAATCTTTTTACCTTCAAAGATCTCTGTTGGTCGGAAAGGCCAGCCAAATCCCATCATGACTGGAACATTGTTCATTACATCAAAGCGCAGCCCAAATCCAGCACTTCCTCTTAATTCCTTAATATCAATTTTGTATTCTTCTAGGCCTACAAAACCGGAGTCCATAAATACAAAGGCGCTTACATTGGGCTGTGTCACCAGAGGATACTGAAACTCTTCGGAGATAAGAAGAGAAGTGAGTCCTCCTTTAGGCTCATTTTCAGAATACTTTGGACCAATGATAAAGGATTTATACCCTCTAACAGTAGTTTCTCCTCCTAAGAAGAATCGCTCACTAATAGGCACTCCGTCAATGGTTGTGTCACTAAACGGTTTAATAAACTGAGCTTCTCCACGGAGTTTTAAGACTCCTTTTTTGGTCAGCTGTCTGTAAACAGAACCTGAAAGCTTGAGTTTTGTAAAGTGGTAGGTGCCTCCCAATCCAGAAATTTCAAAATTCACATTAGCTCGAACCCCATTTTTAGGATTCCTTGGAGGAGAAACGGAATCATAAATTAGATGTGTTCCTGCTGCAGAAACAAATCCTTTGTTTGTGGAGGGATCTGGACCCACAAGATCTTGTTTGTTTTTACGCTCCAAGCTGGTCTGGCTACCTCGATAGTACAATCCGTAACGAAGGTTTTTGGTTATGATATAAGTAGTACTGACATTTCCACCGTATGTCTCTACTTCATAATCTTTAGACAAAGCTCTATTGATAGATTTATCTAATTCCACGCCTAGAATCCAGGGGGTATTAAGAAAGTGAGGCTTTGTCCACTTTATGGTGTAATCTGTGACCTTTTCTCCAAAATTTGCTTTCAAGAAAAGATACTCTCCACCACCTCTCAAACAACGGAACCCTTCACTAAGAAAGTTGCGGATACCCAACAGATAAAAGTTGCTTTCCGAAAGCTCTACTCCACCGAACAAATTGTCCAAGGAACTGAATCCTAAGAACAATCCTAAGTTACCTGTTGAAGTTTCAGAAACATCTACATAAATATCTCGATATTGCTCTGATACGTTTAAAGGATCTAGTTGAGAGCGAACGGTATAAACGCTTACACTATTAAAGTAACCTGTATTTCTTAGTCGTTGTTCTGTTTCCTCTAGATTGGATTTGTTAAAGCGGTCTCCAGGGAACAAGCAGCTTTCGTGCAGGATGACATCTTGTTTAGTTCTCGTATTTCCTGTAATTTTGATAAGGCCAACTCTATAGGGTTCTCCTTCGGTTACAGAGTAACAAACGTCATATACAGGGAGGGTGGGGTGTAAGCTAAAGGAAACGTCTACATTGGCATTAATGTACCCATATTTAGCGTACAAGTCTCTGATTTTCTGTGAACTCGTCCAAATTTTTTCTGAACAAAACAAATCGCCAGAACCTACCAACATTTGCTTTTCCACGGCTTTTCTCGGCAGGCAAGCAAAACCTTCTACGTGTACATGTCCCAACCTATATTTTGGACCTTTCTTCACATCAAAACAAAGGATAATGTTTCCTTTGCAATCGGTCTCTTGCTGAATTTCCACCTTTGCATCAGCATAACCCAAATTTTGTAGATAGTTAGTTACACCAAAAGCGTCTTGCTCGATCATTTCTGGATGATACAAGCCTGCTCCAGTGAACCAACTAAAACAAGGGCTGTAAGCTTTAGTGACCATGAATTCTTGAACATCGTTACGCTCGGACTTATTTAGTCCGCAAAGCTTAAGCTTTTTAATTCTACCGCAAACCCCTTCATTAATATTAATTTTAATATCAATGACTCCTAGGCTTTCATCATGATCTAGCTCGTAAGAAAGGTCTGATTCAAAAAAGCCTCGTTTTAGGTAGGAGGTTCTCAACGTTTCAAAGGACTTAAGAAATTTTTCTCTTTCAAATTGGGTGTCTCGAGTTAATTGTAAGGTGCGCAGAATTTTATATTCAGAAAACTCTTTATTCCCAACGACTTCAATTTTACGGATTACAGGCTTTTCTATTAAAATGACTTTGAGGTGAGCTTTACCGTTAGAAAAGGAAACTTGAGGTTCGACTCTATCATAGTCTTTAGATAAATCTCTCAGATCCTTATCAAACTCTGTTTGAGAAAACAAAGAGCCTTCCTTAACCTTAATTTCCGGAGTTTTGTGTCTAGATCTGTTTCGTTTGCCTTCAACAACGATCTCGACTTTATCTACTACCGAACGATTATCCCCAATAATTTGTTCTGCAGACATTGTTATGGAAGATTGAAGCAAAAATAGTAGAAATAAAAAATTACGCTTATCTTTCATGTATGGGACACCTATAGAGCAATGACTCAACGCGATTTCAATGTGGCGCAAAACGCCAGAACACCGAGAGAAAACCCGATGTTTGATAACGGACGCACTCACGCACAGCGCCAAATGCGAGATCTTAGAAAAACAAAAGCTTTTAGCGCAAGATTAATATGAATTCCTGCCAGAGAAGGCTCTAGCTAATGTCCCTGAGTCTACATAGTCAAAAGACAACCCCATAGGGATTCCCAAGGCTAGCCTAGATATAGCTACATCGTATTCTAGAAGTTCTTCTTTTATGAACATTGCAGTTGTATCGCCTTCCAGAGTTGCATCTAAAGAAATAATAATCTCTTTATACCTTCTTTTTTGTATTCTTTCTTTCAACATTTGCATACGAACAAGCTCAGGTTTCTTTCCTGTAATAGGAGACAGCAGGGAGCCCAAGACGTGATAGTCTCCTCGAAACACTTTAGCCTTCTCTAACAAAAAAACGTCTTTACAAGAGGCGACCACACAGAGCTTTTCAGACTCCCTATCAGGATCAGAGCAAAAGGAACACGCATCATGAACGTCTTTTAGACAGAAGCATTCAGAACAAAAAGATACCGCTTCAGAAACATCTTGAATAGCTGAAGAAACTTCTTTCAACTTTTCTTCAGGCCATAATAACATCTCGAAAGCCAGTTTTTCTGCTGTTTTATAGCCAATTCCAGGAAGTCTCTTTAAAGCAGAAATCAACCTAAATAAATACTGTGGATACTTAATCATAATTTTATTTTACGCACGCAAATAGGGGTCTGGCTTAGGTTAACAAATCTTATAGAGTTCGTCGAGATTGAAATAAAGGTTAGAGTATAAACTCTTCTATTAGTATACTTCTCTTTTTTCTACTTAGATGGTTTTTTGTGAAAAAGATAAGAGCAGCAATATTAGCAACAGGTTCTTACCTTCCTAAAAGAGTTTTATCCAACGCGGATTTAGAAAAGATTGTAGATACATCTAATGAATGGATTGTTTCCAGAACAGGAATGAGAGAACGTAGGATAGCAGAAAAAGACGAAAGCACTTCCTCTATGGGAGCTAAAGCGGCTGAAAGAGCTATAGAGAAAGCAGGGATTCCAAAGGAAAGTATCGACTGCATAATTTTTTCCACTTCAGCTCCCGATTACATTTTTCCTGCTTGTGCTGCTCTAGCTCAAGATTATCTAAAGTTAAAGGATATCCCAGCTTTTGATTGTTTGGCGGCATGTACAGGGTTCCTTTACGGACTTTCTGTGGCTAAGTCTTATGTTGAATCTGGATTGTATAATAATGTATTGCTAATAGCCGCAGACAAACTATCCTCTTTTGTAAATTACAGAGATCGCAACACCTGCGTTTTGTTTGGAGACGGAGCTTCTGCTGCAATTATTGGAAGAGAACAGCCGGGGTCTTTAAGCATTTCCAATGTATGCCTTGGTGCAGACGGGAGCATGGCAGATCTACTAAGCCTTCCCGCTGGAGGAAGTAAACTGCCAGCCTCCAAAGAAACTCTTGAAAAAGACCTCCATTATATAACCATGGAAGGCAAGGAAGTTTTCAAGCACGCTGTGCGGCGTATGGAATCTGCGGCCAAAGAATGTATAGAAAAAGCAGGTCTTAATGAGGAAGACTTAGATTGGCTTGTTCCGCACCAGGCTAATGAAAGAATCATTGATGCCATAGCCAAGCGTTTTGACATTAACGAAGAAAAAGTCTTCAAAACTGTCGGCAAATATGGTAATACTGCTGCTTCATCGGTAGGAATAGCTTTAGATGAGTTGCTATCTAAACACTCTATAGAATTTGATGATAATCTCCTTTTAGTCGCTTTTGGAGGGGGGCTTTCTTGGGGAGCTGTCATTTTGAATAAGGTTCGAGGATAGGAATATGAAAGAGAAAGTAGCCATGTTATTTTCTGGGCAAGGCTCCCAATACGTTGGCATGGGTGAAGATCTTAAAAAAAATTATCCTGTAGCAGCAGAAGTCTTTGAAAAAGCCGATGATATTCTAAAGTTCAACCTCTCTTCTTTAATGTTTTTTGGCCCAAAAGAAACGTTACTGGAAACAGCAAATAGTCAACTAGCTATTTATGTTCATGGTATAGCTACGTTATCTGTGATAAAATCACTCATTGATATTAATGTTCATTGTACTGCAGGACTAAGTTTAGGAGAATACACAGCCCTTACAGCTTCTGGCGCTGTTTCTTTTGATGATGTTTTACCCCTTATAAAAATGAGGGGCCAGCTTATGAATGAAGCTTGCCTGCAAACAAGCGGGGGCATGGCTGCTGTAATTGGACTGTCTCCTGAAGTTGTTGAAGAAACTGTTTCCAGTATAGGGGATGTATGGATAGCGAACTATAATGCTCCTTCTCAAATTGTAATTTCTGGTGTTAAAGAAAAAATAGATGAATCTATAGCTATATTTAAGTCTATTGGAGCAAGAAAAGTTGTCCCTTTGAACGTTTTTGGCGCTTTTCACTCTCCTCTTATGCAATCTGCAGAAGATCGTCTTGTTCCATACCTAGAAGAACTGGATATCCGAGAAACTCCCATTAAAGTCATTTCCAATTATTCAGGATCTTTCTGCGATTCTATAGAAATTTTTCGCTCTCAACTTCTCCGGCAAATAACATCTCCAACTCGTTGGTATCAAGGTTGTTTAACAATGGATGCGGAATGTGATGCTTTTCTGGAAGTGGGGTGTGGAAAGGTTTTGTCTGGAATAAATAGTCTAATAGGCGTTACACATCCTACTGAAAACATAGGTTGCGTGAAAAGCATAGAGAAATTTTTATCGAACACGAAACAATAAAGGGCTTTTATGAAAAATTTTCTCGAGGGAAAAAAAGCTATTGTTACAGGAGGAAACCGAGGTATAGGATTTGGTATAGCCAAAGCTTTTGTAGAGCACGGAGCAACGGTAGAAATTTGGGGAACGAACGAAAGCGGATGTCAGAAGGCCGCTGAAGAACTCTTGTCTTTAGGCAATACCGGTGGAGTTTCCTATGCTAAAGTTGATGTAACCTCTCTCCCTCAAATTCAAGAAGCCATGGCGCGCTTTTTAGAAAGACATGGGGGATTGGACATTTTGGTAAACAATGCTGGAATTACCAAAGATAATCTGCTTATGAAGATGTCCGAAGAAGAGTGGAATGCTGTTATACAGACTAATTTATCTTCAGTGTTTTATACCTGCTCTTCTGCAATTCGGCATATGATGAAAGCTAGGTCAGGGTCAATCATAAATATCACTTCTATTGTGGGAAAAACAGGAAATCCTGGACAAACTAACTATGCCGCATCTAAAGCAGGAATAATAGGTTTTTCTAAAGCTTTAGCCAAGGAAGTGGGCTCTAGAAACATTCGAGTAAACTGCATAGCTCCAGGGTATATTCAAACAGATATGACTGCTGTACTAAAAGAAGAGCTAAAAGCTGCTTGGATAAAAATGACTCCTCTAGCTCGATTAGGTTCTGTAGAGGATATTGCTGGGGCAGCGTTATTTTTGGCTTCTCCATGGTCTTCCTACATAACATCTCAAGTTATAACTGTTGACGGAGGAATAACCTCATAATAAGAAAAGACCTTGATATAGTGTTTCGTGAAATAAAAATATAATTAATCGAAAAGGAATTATAGATGAGTTTACAAGAAGAAATCATAGACATTGTCGTAGAACAGCTGGGAGTAAGCAAAGAAGAGGTTACCCTCGATAAATCTTTCATCGAAGATTTGAACGCTGATAGCCTTGATTTGACAGAATTGATTATGACTTTTGAGGAGAAATTTAACTTCGAAATTTCTGAAGAAGAAGCGGAAGGCCTTCGTACTGTCAGAGATGTCATTGAATTTATTCAATCAAAGCAATCGTAATTTCGCCTTCTAATTTGAGATGGAAAAGAGTAAAAGCTTCAAATTTTTTTGAAGCTTTTTTATTCTCTACTCCTAAAAGAGACTTGTTTTGAATATAACTCTAAAATAGACAACGCTACAGAAGGGCACTCTTCTAAAATACTTAGAAACTGCCCCTTACTAAGAGCTAACACTCGAACGAAGGTTTTTGCTAACGCTGAATATTCTCTAAATCTGTTGTTAAATAAACTTTCTTCTCCGAAACATTCTTCCGGCTTAAGTTCATCAAGAATTTCTTTAGAAGCACCCCTAATGGTTACTGTTCCTTCAGCTATAATGTAGAGACTAAATCCTGGTTGGCCTACTTCAAAAATTTCTGATTTTGGCTTAAAAGTAAGATTATCGGTCCTATCAGCAATCGCTAAAAGAACATCCATATCTAAGGAACTAAAAAAGGAAGTCTTTTTTAAAAGGAAAGCTTTATCAATCAGATTCATAGAATATGCTGTCATAATAACCCTTATATTTAGATGGGGAAAAAGCTTTCCTTTATAACCATAGCATCTTCGGAGTGCTCTGTCTGCTGCCAGGTTGACGGATTATAAGAGGGGTCGATAACGGAAAGCTCTCTTTTAAGTTGTCTAGCGGTTAATTTATTTAGTCTAGAAGGTGATGACTCCATGTGGTGTAAAAGCTCTTTTAATGAAAGGGGGGAGCCTCCCATCTTTAAAAATTTTTTACCAAAAAACCTCTCACCATCAGGGATTGTCAAGGGCTCTATTAAAGAGAATAACCCATTATCACAGTGCTTTTCTAAAGATTCTAGAGCTTGCGCTCGAGTTTTTTTATTTTTTCCTGTAAGCGCTCTGGTCAAAATATCCGATCTTTCAGCTCCTCCTATAAATCCTAGTACTTCCAATATGAAATTCACTTCAGAATCATAATTAGATTGAAGAGTATGTTGAAGCAAAGAAAGGTCATATTTAGGGTATGCCTGCCTTAAGATCTCTTTATGATAAGCGTAAAAGCAGGCTTTTTGTATCTTTGTCTTGATAATATGATAAGCATTTTCTTTTAAAGAATCTGGAGAAGTTTTACTTAAAATACGTGCGCAAAGAATCCTCGTACGATTATGCATAGTGTTATCAGTAAATATTTCTAGTAGCTTCTCTGTTGTATCTTCACTGAGGTTTGCTATAATGAGCTCAGCATGTCGTCTTGCTTTAGCTTTCAAATTTGTTGCGGTTAACAAAAACTCTCTCACTGTTGAAGAATCTAAAATAACGCCTATTGCGTGCATTAAATCTACTACTCCTTCAGGATGAGAGCAGTCTTTTAACATCTTTATTAAAGTCTTAAAATACTCTTTTTGATGGGGGCGAATAGATGCTTTGATTGCTCTACAAACCTTAAGACGAACCTCCATACAAGATTGGTCTGTATATTCAAAAATGGTTGCTAAGTTTCCTGGATTTTTTTCAAATTCTAAAACTGTTAACCCAAGCAATAAGGCATTTTCATCCGAAGATTTGAGCAATTTTTCTAAAAGGGAGTCGGCCAACAATCTATGTTCACCTTCACGATAAAACCTTCTTACAGTAAGGATCGCTGCTAATAGTTTGTCTGAGCGATTATCTTCTCTTAAATCCGGTAGCACCATTTGTGGAGAGAGGAGTGATTGTTCGGCAAAATACAAATGTATAGCAGCTTTGATTGCTGGATGAGGAATTGTATTATTCCATCGCCTAAGAAATTCTATGGTTAATGAATCTCTTGCCCATGCAGAGTTTTTTAACATATCTAGAGCCCTGATCTTATTTGGCAAACTGAATTTATTCATATTTGCTAGAAGTCTAGGTAGAAGATTTCTATTTCCCATATCTAGGATGTTCTGGAAAGCAAACATCCGGTTTTTTTCGCTAGAGTGTTTTAAATTGATAAGAAACTGGCGTTCGATCTGTCGTTTCTCTCTTGAAGAGACAGTTTTCAACCAATCCTTCAAAGTTTTTCCCCACAAAATGACGTGAGATGAAAGATTAATAAAAATCGCCTTTGAATACTCTGAACGGAGGGTGAAGCCCACAACTGTAGCAATCGAAGCTATGAGCAGACTAAATTTAACTTGTGCGTCCAATAAGAAACAAAGGAAAGAACAAAACAACATTCCTACAGGTTCTAAAAAGGACTCTATAGCTATTCTTAATTGATTTCTAACGCGATTAGGGACTCCATAAATTAACAGTTGCAAATTATTGTCGTCTAAGGCGTAAGTAACCCCTTCCCTAGCAATCATTCCAAGAACTGCAATACCTAGAGAATCATAAAACAAAAATAAAATGAAAAACTTCAAAAAACAAAAGGGGGCAATCATAATGATATTACTTACCCCTATTCTTCTAACGATTCTGCTGTAAGCGAACAGAGCAAAGATCATATTCCCTAAGGATATCCAAAGGGAGCAGCTTCCCAAGAAGGCGACTAGCTTGTATTCCGAATCTGAAGAAGAAAAAACCCTAGAAAAGGTCTTCATATAGTTAAATTCGGTCGTTACAGCTAGAAGCTGCATAAGAAAGTAGAAGGCTAGCAAGTAGAAGGTAAATTTATCCTTAAAACAAATTTTAACTGACTGCCAAAAGTTGGGGAAATATTCTGTTTCTAAGTAATGGTGATGATCATCGGAAAGCTCATTTAATGACTTAGATATGTAGATTACTATAGGAAAAACACAAATAAGACATATTATGAAGCTAATAAGAATTCCGGAAACTCCTAGGTGGTTTATAAACCAAGAAATACTACCGCTACCTAAAGCATCTCCTAGAAATATAATGGCATTGAATATGCAAAAATATTTCTTCCCGTCTTGGATATCAAAGAACTGGTCTGTGAACCCCCAAAAGGTCGTGTACGATAAGACAGTTAAACTCCAAGACAGGGTGCGATAAACAAAAAACGCGGTTCGAAGTTCTGCAGGAGATTTAAATAAAAAGAAGCCTAGCATGACTATGTTAGAAACTGTCATTCCTGCAACGGAGAGAACAAAGAGCATAGTCGATGACACTCTTTTTTTTGTCATATTGTAGAGAAAGAGCGCTGAACAAACACAAAGAAACACGGAAGAAAAGAAGTATATGGAGGGGAGTTTGCTTGCTCCAACATTTTCAAGAAACAGTCCCTCGGAAAGAGTAAGCGTTCCATAGCAGCCAATCCCCCAGACAAGACCCAAACAAAGAAAAAGCCCTGTTCTAAACTCTCCACCGAAATCCAAGTTCAGCAGTAGGCGAATGGCTCTCTGCATTTTTAACACCTACCTACAAAGAAAAATAAGGCTATTTTATGTTTAAAAACATAAAAAAACAACTTCTAATTAAAAAATTAAAAAATGTTTATAATTAATTTGTTCCAATAGAAGAATTGTATCGGACTTGTTTAGAGGCGTATAGGCTGATACTTATCACGCTAATGGTACATATTATAGCAGCTATAGAGGCACTCACTATAGTCCAAACAAGATTTGCTTGTCCCTGCATTAGACAAGTAACTTGAGGCAAGATCCCCATCAATCCTAGAACGCAAAGAACAATAGCGGCCACGGCAACCAGAGTAATAGAGAGCAAAAGAGCCGCTAAAAACACTGGACCGCAAGAGGAAGTCGGCAAGGGTCTGACAAAGCGGCTATTTTTCCTTATAGAGAAGGTATCCTCTTTGATTGCTCTAATTTCTGCAGACTGTTGAGCTAGCTGAGATCGTATCAAAGAAATTTCTTGAGCTAACGCTTCAGGAGAAGCTGCTCCAGAGGGGGAGGGCATAGTCCAAAAAGGCATACCCCCGGCCGAGTGCATAAAATAACCTCCGGCCCCTCCACTAGTCCCTCCGGGTCGCGCCGCAAGCAACCTGCTAAGGGTCTCCGTAGAGATATTCACTATATTACCCCCAGCGGAAGAAACCTCTGAATCCACATCCTGATCTCCAACGAAAAGAGCTCCCTTTTTCCCAACCTGACTCGTATTTCCTGTTACTGCCGTCATAAATGCTTCCTTTTACAAAATAGCTATATACAGAACCCTCTTTGAGATGGGTCCGTTCCTTCTCTACTAGGAACTCTACTAAGTTCCACACGGTACGAGTGGGCGTTCAAAATCATGTAGGTGGCCAAAATGCTTAACGTCACGACAGTCGAAGAGACGCTAGCCAAAATGGGTAGAGAAACAATAGCACCCAAGGAGCAGGCATTTAATATAGTCATTAACAGAGGGAATCCTCCACACGCAGCCACTAAGCAGCAGGCTAATATAGTGATCGATACAAGCGCTATAATAGTAAGTAATAGGGCGGACAAACTCTCGCAGCAGCCGGGCTTGTTTTGGTATACCGTAGCCTGCAACTCCTCGGTAGGAGAAGGTTTAGAGGATATTGTTTGAGAGCGTTTTGCTTCTTCAAATAACTCCATAGCCATAGCTTTGACCCCCGCCAACTCATCTCGGAGAAGGTCCAAATTTCTTTTTGATTCCTGAGAAACTCTGCACCTTTCCTCTAGGCCAGATCTAATACTAGCCATCTCAGAGCAAAGAGCTTCGTACTGCTGAGTCTGTTGCTGCACGAATCCCGCTCCAAGATGCTGCTGGTGAGCCTCAACAGGGTTCCAGCCGCCAACAAGTCCTTGCATAGGAGCAGCGTAAGGATTAGGGGCAGAGTGTGTCATAAGAAACCTACTATTCCAGAGTTTACTACAGAGAATTAAGGGGGAAAAGGTTATTGGAAAAAAGCTTTATTGTCTATTTTTAATTTTTATTGAACATCTTTCGAAAAACCGGAGACAAACAGAGTATTATAACTAAAGCGCCTCCCCACTGGAAAAGCAAGTTAACAAAACTGCCCCCAAAAAAGGGGTTCCACCATTGCCTATTAATAAACAGGCTTTCTCCAACATACCATAGCAGTAGGCCTATACCCAAGAGAGGGATTATGTATTTTACAGAGATAATAAATTTATTTCCTACTCGGATATCCTTGGGGGCACTGTTCGTGACATTTTCTACTAACTTTTTTAATCCATATTTGTACGCAGCAAAAATCATAAGCAGCCCATTAATAATTAACGCTATTCCCCAAACATAATCTTGATTAAAGAAGACTTTTGCACTAATTGCTGAAGGAACTCCCAAGATAAAGATAATTCCTGAAGCTATAGAAACGGCGTGCCTTTTGGCGACTCTCAAATCTTCGAGAGAATTTGATAAAAGAAATAGCATAGAGATCATAGACGACAAAGCCGCCATTGAAAAGGCAAGAAAGAATACCGCAGAGAAGACACCAGAGAACCAAGAGGGCCCTGGTAAGTTCGTGAATAGAAAGGGTAGATAAATAAAGGTCAACCCCAAACTAGAACTTCCTCTCCCAGAAATCAGATCGCCTATCCCTTGGGCGCTCAAGCTAGAAGCTGCAGAAAAAATAACAACGGCCATAAGCAAAGAAACGATGTTGTTCAACACTGCTGTTACAATCCCATCTAACACTATGGTTTCTTTTTTTCTTGCAAAACCCGCATAAACAAATAAAAGACCCCATCCGGCCCCAGTATCCCAAGCGTTTTGGCTTAAGGCTTCTATCCATAGATTAAGTTGTAGAAGATGTTTAAAGTCACAACGAAACAAGCTCTTCATCCCGTCAAAAGACTGAGGAAGAGACAACGCTTGCAGAAGAAAAAACAGCAAACAAACAAAAAAAGCGGGAATCAAAATTCTATTGCAACGTTCAACCCCATTAACAACCCCTTTCCGTACTATCTGATATGCCATTCCTGTGGAAAATAAATGTGCAGCAACAGGCCAAAAACTTTTCTGATACCCCTCCCACAGGCCAGAAAAATCGACACCCTTACTTAAAGATCCTAACATAGAGTAAGTGAAATAGGAAAACCCCCACCCAACAACAACAGAGTAATATGCCGCTATACAAGTGGTTACAACGGTTATAAATCCCCCCAAGCCAACAAATTTCTCTCCAAGAATATTTGCAAAGGCTTTAATGGGGGAGGATCTAGCAAGCTTTCCTAAAGACAATTCCGTAATAATCAGAGGAATAGACCATACAAAAAGAAAGGCTAGCCAAGCGACAAGAAACGCTCCACTATGATTTTGTGCAACAATCCTCGGGAATCTCCATATATTTCCAGCTCCAATAGCTATTCCCATCATAGACACTATGAATCCAAACCTGGAACCAAAGCGACGCGATCCTTCCATCTATGAACTACTCCTTTTAAGTATTAGTTTATTCTTTGACGAGATAAAGCTTTATCGACAACTGCGGTAACGCAACAATCCGACCAGACATTTAACGATGTTTCTATCATGTCTAGGAACGCATAAAAGGGGAGGATTGTTCCTAAAATCTGCAAAGACACGCCCATAGAGCTCAACAAAGCAGAGCTTAGGAAGAAACATCCCATAGGCACTCCAGCGTTTCCAACAGCAGCCAAGGTTGCTATCCCTACCCACACTGCTAGTTCTAAAGGAGTAAACAAAATATGATTGAACTGACAGGCGAATAAGACGGTGATAAGAATAAATGCTGCGCATCCATTCATGTTGATAACGGAACACAGAGGAAGTGAAAACCTAGAGATTTCAGGAGTAATTTTCAATTTTTCTTCCGATAGCTCCATTGTCAAGGGCAGGGTAGCTGAAGAAGATTTTGAAAAAAAAGCGGCAACCAAAGCTGGAAGCACTCCTTTAACAACCTTCAGAGGAGAAATTTTATGAAGTTTCAGCAAGAAAGGCAGAACTATAATTCCTTGTATCAAGTTAGCAGCTACGATGCAGGTCAAATAAAGAGCTAAACCTGATATAGACTTTTCCAACTTCATATCTTTAACAAATAAAACAGAAAAAGCAGTAACAACCAAAGGAAGCAAAGAAACAGCTCCCTTAGCCACCTTGAGTAAAAGAGAAAACAGAGCCGTAGACAACCTGTGTACAAAGTCTTGTTCAGTCTCTGCTATGAATAATGAAGCGATTCCCAAAAGAGATGCTAACACGAACACAGCAATAACATTGCCTTCCAATAGAGGTTTGATAAAATTATCTGGAAAGGCGTTAGCAAAAATGGCCAGATACCCCGATGCTGACAAGGCTTCGCTACCATCAAAAATTTTTCCCGCAAGCATCTGACCTTGAGGTCGAATAATCAGGATATACAAAGCAAGTCCTACCGCAGCTGCTATAACCGTTGTTAACAAGGTATATTTTGCTACTTTTTTACCAAGGATAAGTACGGTTCTGATTTGTCTAAAGCTAGAAAGAGTGGAGATTATTGACAAGAAAACAAGCGGAACCCCTATTAGTTTAAGCGTCTTAATGAACAAGTTAGAAACAGCCTCTGCAAGAAAAATAACTTGAGGGCTGTTACACATCCCCAAACAAATCCCTACAAAAAACGCGATCAAGAGAACTATCATTTGTTTCAAGGAATTTCTGTTCATTTTAATAAAACCATTTAATTTTTATTTTAATCATCTTGTTGTTAATCAAACGCCAAGCTATAATAGCGCACTCTACTATTTTTAATTACCTGATTCTTCCATGTCTTCATCATGAGTTGCATTTCTGCTAATAATACTCCCATGACTCCAGAAAGATTCCCCTCAAAAGAATCCTGGAAAGAGGGGTATCACTCGTTTTTAAAATGCTCAAAGATAACAGCTTTTTCTCCCAAAGAAAAACTACCTTACAAGGTTGATAGTTTGTTTAGGATTTTTTGCGTGGTTTCTCTCACTATCTTTATGGCTGTATTTTTTTCTCTGTCTCTTTCTAATCTTCTTGTTTCTTCTACCCTTTCCTTATCTAATCCAGCGCTAATCGTTGCAACAGTCTTGCCTCTCTATTGCATAACTTCTGCTATGCTTGTTTTTGCAAAAATTATTTGTAAAAAGGATATTTTCACTAACACTCCTATTAATCCATTTTCTAACAGATACTGGCTACATCTACCACACGTAAGAGCTTATCAGACAAGCAAAGAAACTCAATACCACCCCGTCTTTCCTACCTATGTAGACACATCAACTCTAGACAAAAATGGATCAGGGATTGCTTGTGGATACTACTTTATAAGAGAAGGAGAATTGCGTCTAGCTCACTCTGTTCTTCAAATGATCGCAGTGCCATTAGAAGTCATTGCGAAGATAGTTTATCATGTATTTCGCTTTCTTATTATCCCTTTTTATATCATCTATAAGATGGTCAAAAGCTACTTCTCTCAGAAAAAACATGCACCCTCTTTCTGCCCTGGAGATATTTTCAAGGAGCAAGCGCGTTCCATATATTACATACTAAGAGCCCCAGGATATGGAGCCGCTCATCTGATAGCCCTTTTTTATTCATTTATTGACCCTCTGGCGGGTCGCTTAGCCATCAGCTGTGTTGAAAGGGATTGGAACGATGATATTATTCGCTCAAGAGGATTATGGCTTGTTAAACCTGAAAGAAACTTTATTTTTGAAGGAGGGGGAGAAAAAGGATCCCTAAGTAAACATTCTTTCTACTTAATGGGATGTTTACAACCTGCCGCTTTATTCCTTTTTGAAAATGGTAGCATGGTGTCGGCTACAGTGCCTTCGGCTCAATCCTTCTCCAATATAAATATCTCTGTTTATCCGATATGAGGTTTATAAAAAACGCCGAAACAAATCAATTTTTTGACGACAACTATTCCAATAAGGCTCATTATCAACACACAGCACAATAGGTTAAATAGAGTCTTTATTAATTCCTTTGTTTTTAGTAAATTACCCAAGTTTCTGCTTAGTTTTAGGTTATGGAAAGTAAAACCCCGGAATTACCAACTCTCAAAGCGCCTGACACCCAGGAAGGCACAAAGCCTTTCTTTGAATTTCTCATCTCTGAACTTCGGGATCTTTTAGAAAACGACTCTTTGCCCGAAGAGGAGAGAGAAACGGCTTTCCACGCTCTAGCAAAAACTGTGGAAAAATTGGAGAAGGAGGAGCGCTTTCGCAGCTTTGTTAAGCTTGGCCAGAAGCTAGGGGTCAAGCTTCAAAGTGCTAAGGTGCTACACGCTGTATGCCGTTTTGCCGAAGATTATATAAAACATTTCAATAATACTATAGATACTTATGATCGGATAGCCATCACTTTAATTCACGCTTCTTCCTGCTTCGAAATATATCAAATTACCAGACAAGAAAGCTTCTTAAACTGTTCGTTGGTCGGATTTCAAAACATTCAGCAAATATTAAACTTTTTTCCTCAACTAGATTTATTTTTGACTTCCTCCCATTTCGACTACGAAGAAAAGTCATCCGAACCTTCAACTCTCGAAAGTTCTGTTAACTACAATACTATAGGCAGAGCTTACCTGGAGGCCTATTACCTTTCTAAAGAGAACGAACATATCTTTTTAGCTCAAAAATTTTTAGAAAAAGCCCTCTACTTATATCCGACGAACTCTCTTTTCAAAATTAGTTATGCAGAGTTGTTGATAACCTTAGGAGATAGAACAGGAAGCTCAAAATTCGCACAAAAAGCTGTCTCTCTTTTATCTTCGGCTATTTTTCAGACCTTCAATAGATTCACTGTATCCCCCTTGTATACTAGAGGACGATATCTCTACGCCAGGGCTCTTGAAATGTTATTTCGTCTCACATACTGCGTGACATACTTCAATAAGGCTAATGAGGCCTTTAGAGAGATTGCGCAAGAATCTCCCTCTAATGAGAACCTTTGGCTTCTGTGGGGGAGCATGCTGATATCTTTTGGCATATTTAGCCAGAACCCTATGTATGTTGAGTCAGGATTGGACAAACTTTCTTTTCTGAAAGGGAAAACAACAAGTCCTATGACTCTTACTAGGGAGCTAGCTGTAGGCATAGCGGTTTTAGGCTTATATCTAGAAGAGCCAACCTTGTTTCAAGAAAGTAAATATCGGATTATTTCAACGTTAAAGCTATTCCCTGAAAACATTAAGTTACTTCCCGCATTGGGAGTTACTCAACTATGCGATGCTATATATTTTTCCGATGATGAAAAATTTTCTGTGGCGATCTCTTGTCTACTCACAGCCTTAGAAGACGATGAAACTGTTGATGTTCTTGAAAGACTTTTTGATGCCTACTTGGCATGGGGAATGCAGAAGAAGAGCTCCATTTTATTAAAAAAAGGTTTGGCCATTGCTGAAAGACTTTGTCAATTACGACCCGAAGTATTTATTTTTTGGAGAGATCGAGGCAAAATTCTTTTTCTGTTAGCTAAATACATGTCAGACACTCCTTATGCGGAACTTTTCTTGGAAGAATCCTTGCTATATTACTCCAAAGCATGGGAGCTTTCTCAAGAAGAAAGCGTTCTAGAAGCTTGGGGAATTACCTTAAGAGAACTTGGCGCTTTAAAAAAAAATAAAGATTTATACAACCAAGCTCTGAATTTTTTTCATTCCCTACAAAAAGAATCTAGACACCACCTAAAGTATACGTTGGAGCTAGTGGAAACCTATATTTCACTAGCAGAAAATTTAGCAAGCCCAGAAAGTGCAGAAAAAGCTGTGACACTTTTAAATGCTTATGAGGTAGATAGGAGGGATGATGAGGATGTATTGCTATTACTAGGAAGAGCCTATTTGCTCCTTTCGATAGAAAAAGACAAAGCTTTCTCTAGAGTTGCAGAGAAAACTCTAATAAGATGCGTTGAAAAAGGATGCCTGGAAGCTCTCTATCCTCTGTCTAAACTTTACGCCACTCTAGGAGAAAAGGACCGGGCAATAAAGCTCTTTCACAAAGCTTTGGATAGTGGCTCCGATATTTCGTGGTCGCAAGTACAACAAGATAAAGTTTTTGATAAAATGAATTTAAAAAAGGTTTTTTCATCCGCTTTAAGAAACAAACAAATGTAACAAGGTTATAGTGTTTATGGGAGACTTAAATAGGAGCGATCACGAAAAAGTTGATTCTGGATCCGGACATCTTATGGACACAAAAACCAGTCATCTTGACGACGAGTTGAGCTTTAAGCTAGAAAAAGCTTTTGATCATTTGTCCTCGACGGATGTTCATTCTCATGACGTAGCTAAGATTGTAGCAGAATATAATCCTATCGACTTGGCTTATGCTGTTTCTGGGCTTCCTTCGGCTTCTAGAGCCATCCTATACAAGAATCTTTCTTGTATTTCTTCGAAGGTAGCTTTCATTATCAATACAGACTCTGCATCAAGATGGGCTATCTTTCGAAAACTCTCAGATACAGAAGTATGCTCTCTTATCGAACAAATGCCTCCGGATGAAGCCGTCTGGGTTCTTGATGATATCCCTGATAGACGTTACCGAAGGATTTTAGATCTTATAGACTCTAAAAAAGCTCAAAAAATTAAAGACTTGCAAAAACATGGCAGGAATACAGCTGGTCGTTTAATGACTAATGAATTTTTCGCTTTCCCTATGGAAACAACTTTGCAAGACGTTTCTGCCTGCATTCGTAATAATCCTGGTATAGACCTCACAAGACTGATTTTCGTCCTTGATTTTAAAGGAGAGCTACAGGGCGTTGTTACAGATAGGAGCCTCATTATTAATCCACCAGAAGTATCTCTAAAGCAAATCATGCATCAAGTTGAACATAAAGTACTTCCTGATGCTACGAGAGAAGAGGTTGTAGATATAGTTGAGAGATACAAAATCGCTGCATTGCCGGTTGTTGATGAGGATAATTTTCTTATAGGGGCCATTACCTATGAAGATGTTGTCGAAACTATAGAAGACATAGCCGATGAAACTATAGCTAGAATGGCCGGAACAACAGAGGATTTGGGTTATCATAACTGCCATATATTTCAACGCTTTTTATTACGCGCTCCTTGGCTACTTTTTACTTTAGTTGCGGGGTTAACAAGCGCCTCTGCTATGGCATATTTCCAAAGATTAGCTCCCAAGCTACTGTCACTCATCATGTTCTTCATTCCTCTCATTAACGGAATGTCAGGAAACGTGGGTGTTCAATGTAGTACCATACTTGTCCGTAGCATGGCAACAGGGACACTTCCCTGTGGACGAAGGAGAGAAACTATTTTCAAAGAAATGGGAATAGGCCTGCTTACAGGTGTTATTTTAGGAGTTCTTTGTGGCCTCGTAGTTTATGGGGCTAGTTTCTTGGGATTTTTCTCTGGAAACAATCTTCAGTTAGGAGTGACTGTTGCAACAGGGATTTTAGGCGCATCTCTGACAGCTACAACCTTAGGAGTCCTATCTCCGTTTTTCTTTGTTAAAATAGGCGTAGATCCGGCACTAGCTTCTGGACCAATAGTCACAGCTTTAAATGATATTATGTCTATGTTGATGTTCTTTGTGATTACAGGAATTGTCAATGCTATTTTCTTTAACTAGAACCCCTAGCTTAGCTTATTCCTGAGAGTATTCCTCTGAGCTCTCTTCCCTTTGTTGACGTTCATCTTTCTCTTCTTGCGAGGAAGCGTCATCTTGTTCTTGTTGTTTTTTGTCTCTTGTTCCTTTTTCTACATTAGAAACTTTTTCTCCAGCCACTCCACCAGAAATAACCTTTCCCGAAACAGCCGAAGACTCTATTACAACAAAAGAGGGGATAGAGAACTGAGTGGATTTTATTCCTTCATCTTTCTGAGAAAGTCTTTCTTTTGCTTTTTCTTTTTGCGACAATTCTTCTAATTTGGATTTCAAAATATAATTCTCTTGAACTAGCTCCATAAGCCTCTCGTTGAGTTCTACGAGGACATCGTTTCCTTTTATCGACTTGATCTGAGTTTTCTTTTCTAAGAGCAGTTTTCTTTCCAGCTCTAACTCTCTATTTTTTGATAAAGCTACTTGAAGAATTTGCTCTTGAAGCTCTCCGCTTATCTGACTATTAAGAGCTTCTTGTCTTTCAACTTTTTCTATAAGGAGAGCTCTCTCTTTGGTACGCAACTCCTCTGTCTCTTTTAAATCTTTTTCGGTAGCCTCTAAGCGTTTGATCAATCCTTGATTCTTTATTTTCAAACCATTGAACTGCTCTTGAATACTAGAAACTCTATCTCTATTTGAAGATATTTTTGATTCTAAGGAATCAATAAACTCCTCTTGAACTTTTAAGGTTTCTTTTAATGCGACCTCTCTTTCCTTGATTATTAGAATCTCTTTTTCTCTTTCAGATTCAGAAAACTCCAGAGAAGAAATTTTGTTCAATAAATCGGCTACAAGTCCTCGTCTTTTATCGAAATGCTCGGATAGTCTAGAAGAAACCAAAACCATAATAGATATGGTCAGGAGGGCCACTCCAAAAGAGATAGTGGTTATTCCTAAAATAACGGAAGCAGTAACGGGAACTGCAGGGGAAGCTAATATCAAGAATAGCACACCAGAAACAACTACTATAACACCAAGAGCCAGCAATGTGATGGAAAGTAGAGATTTAGAGAAAGGCTGCCCCTTACTGGGAGCTTTAGAATTAAATAAAGAATCTGTATCTTGGAGCTTTAAAGGAAAATTAGATTCATTGTTTATAAAAGCCATTTCAATCACTCTTAAAAAGCTTAAAAATTAAATTTAAGTAATTGTAACACAGCAATTAATTAAACATCTAATTTAATAAACCTTTGTTAAAGTAGCTTAATAAAGACAATAAAGATTTCTTTATAAAGACTCCCAGCTTCTCAAGAAGAGGTAAAAATCACAAGAAACGCTTAAGCGCTTTAGAGCCAACCAATCTAAACATTAGCCAAGAAAAGGAGGCTTCCTTATTCCTTTTTTCTTCCTCAAAAATTTCAAGCGCCAGCTGATTAATGGCTTTACTAGATTCTCTAAGGAAAGAGTTCAATTGTTCAACTTTATTGCCACGACTCAATAATAGGAACTTCGTTTTAAGCTCCAGGACACCGGAATAAACTTTCTGTATGCTTAAGCAAAATAATGCTACGCCGGTCAAAATAGCTTTATCTTTAGGAGAGAACGGTGTTTGGGAGAGAGGCTCATTTTTGTTCTTTTTAAAAGAGAGTTTTTGGAGGGACGCTTGAGATTTGATCTTTAATTGGAATACTTTAATACCTCTAGAGACTTGATCCAGGTCTAGACTTGAAAGAACCTCTGAAACAACCTTTCCTTCTGCGCTTTCTATATCTTTTGGAAATCCTTCTGATGAAGTGAGTACAACGGGGGAGTAAGCTTCTGAAGCAGATTCTTCCTCTAGATTTTTATAACTTTTTACATCAGATTTTTTGAGCTTATTTTTTATCGTTTCAATAGCTGAATCTTCTGATTTTAAACTTTGTTCGACTCCCTCTCTACAAGGAGCTCCACTATGTAAATACTCTTGAAAATCCTTTTCGAGCTTTTTTAACCTGAATTCCGCTAAATTTTTCCTGCGTAAAACTTTTTCTTTTGAAAGACTTTCTCTGGACAACTGTAGGCGCAGTACATTGAGCTCCTCTTCCTTTTCCTTGTAAAAGTTTTTTGCTGATTTTGGAAGAAGATAATTGCTTAGGTACAACATCTGCAAAACACTGACACCTTCTGCTAGTAAAAAATGAGCCCTAAAAGCTGCTAGCCCAGCAAGAACGAAGGAAGAACTCAAAAAAGAAAAACCCATCAAAGCAATAGAACCCGAAAGAAAGCAGCTGGGAAAGGCTGCCAAGGCATACACCCCTGCCATTAATAATCCAACTCCAAGTACTACGGATGTTGCTGCTAATATGACTCTGCAAGGAAATAAGGGGTGCAGCCAAGCAACTTTTTGAGTTAAAATATAATCAGAAATAGTTGGAACTATCAAAGATAATGATATTTTACTCTGTCTATCAGAATGTGAGAATTTGCAATGATTTTTTCTTAAAAAAGAGTTAACAGTTTGGAAGCTACGAATCCTGGAAAAAGCTCTTTTCGATAAATAAACTACCGCGCCCACACAAGAAAAAAATCCAAGGGAAATGCCTAAAGAAGCTAAAGAAGAGCCCGCCACACCAAAAGAATGAGCCGACGCCATAGCTATAATTGCCCCCAAAACAACAATTATGGAGGCAACAAACAGAGCTAGACGATCCCCTTCTACTTTACGTCTTTGAATTCCGTAAACCTCCGGAAGAGGCTGAAATTTTTCTGGAAGACTCTCTAGTAAGTTAGACCTTACAATTTGACCAAAAGACATCTTGCCCAACAAGCTCGAACAGGGTTAACAACACCGACTAATAAAAAATTAACCATTAGCAAGCAATAGGGGAGGATACTAGCTGCAATTAATTGATTTCAAGCTGTTTATGCTCTCACGGACGCTGTTAGACGCTGTTATAAATTGTCTAGAAAAGATTTTATTGTGTGCACAATCTCTTCTTCGCTGTCCAAAACTAACAACTTAGAAAAAACGTCAATCTCAGCATATTTATTTTGAAATATCTGGGTTTTAATCCATTCCAAAAGTGGATACCAAAAATTACTCCCAACAAGAATTGCTGGCCGAACAAGGAGTTGACCCACAGAAAATAAAGAAATAACTTCTGAAAGCTCATTAAAAGTTCCAAACCCTCCTGGGAAGAAAATATACGCAGCAGAGTTCTCTAGAATAACCCGCTTTTGAGCAGATAAATCTTTAAAAGAAAATATACACCCTGGAGAAAAGTAAGGATTAAAAGGAAACTCTTCAAAGTGGAGCACGTAGGACAAACCTGAACCCGAAAGGGCCCCAGAATTGGCCGCTTCCATTATACCATTTCCTCCTCCCGTGACTATGTTAAAACAGTCATTCGATAATCTTTCTGCCAACTTTTGAGCGAATAAATATTCCTTACTTTTTGGAGATACTTTATCTCCGCCAAAGAATGCTATAAGGGGATCGGAGTTAGACAAAAAAGCCCCGCCCATAGAAACCTCATCCTCTTTTTCTAGCATATATCCTCCGAAAAATAAACCATCGCACTGCTTTACTGCCTCTTTATAACTCTGGACCAAAGCTTTCAACAACAAAGACTCCACTCGAACAACCTAAAAAGAAATCTTAGAGACTTCTTTCAGGAAGAAGAGAAAACTTAGAAAGCAAAAATAACGCCTGAACCCCCAATCAAGATCTTTGTTTTATCTTCAAAGCCCCCCTCTACTCCTTATTGATTCTCAACGTTATTTTTTGCATAAAAACCTCTGCGAAGGGTATATTACAGCAATCATGATTTAGTAGGTTGGAATTCTTTTGGTTCCTAGTCTTAATTCTCTTGAAAACAATTCTCAGGCCAGGCACACCCTTTTTTCCTCCAGAGATTGCGTTATACTAGTTGTTCTTAAGGCATTAACTATCTTGTCTGTCACCATTATTTCTATTTTGGTCGCAACGGGCTGCTTTTCCTTGACAGGGGCTTCCATAGCCATTCCTATATCCATATTCTCTATATGGTTTCTTGGGATAACGCTACTCTTTTTTATTAACAAACGAGAGCTGTCCAAATTTAGTTCTTTTGATGAAAAAAAACTAATCTTTTCTCAAAGACAAAAGGACCTCATTAAATGGGGCATCTCTCAAAAAAAGCTTTTCTCACAAACACTGCAAGAATCTGACGTTTCTATATCGATATCCGTAGTTCCTTACCTAAGAGAATTCTTTCCCAAAGAAACTTTCAGCCAAAGAGTATCTGGCTTTCAAAAGGATTTTGACAACACTCTCAAAGAGATCTTCTCGACCATGGAACATGCCAAGAAAAACTTTAGCGGATTCTCAGATTTTCTAAAGAAAGAGTTTTTATATCTTTTTGGCCCCTCTGTAAAAAAACCCGACATCACCCCTAAACTCTTTCCCTGCAAGGATATCGTAGAAAATTTTGCCCTCACCTACTCTTTATCTGATATTCTCTGTTTCTGCGACGACAATCCAGAAACATGGAACATTTTGTCCGAAAAAATATTTCAAAGTGCTCAACAGGCTCATATCAGGTTTATTAAAAATAGAAGCCCGACCTTAACTTTAAAAGACTCGACTATCTACATATGTCGACTTTTAAATACTTGGTTCCTGGGGAAAACTCTTGAAGAGGGGACTTTGCATTCCTTGTCAGAATGTAAAAAGGAACTCTTATCGGAAGAACTCAAGCAAGCTCTTACCGGAGGAAACTTATGCAGATTCATCATTCATAAAGCATCCACTAAGGATTCAGATCCTCTTGTAGCCCTTTTCAAGGATCCAGAAGATTTAGATGCTCTTTCAGCAAAAAACAACGAAAGCCTAAGCATAGGTATAGGCAATCTAGGAAACAAAAATCCCAAACTGCAAACCTTTAAGAATGAACTAATCCAAAAACTATCCATTTATAATGCTATTTCTACGCCAGGATCCAGGCTATACTCCTACCATCTTTGGAAAAACAAAGACAAGCTACTAGAAGCGTATGAATTCATCAAAGAGAATTCAAAAACCATCCTAAATAACCCCATCATCGTATTAGAAATCATTCATAATGATGAAAATCTACAAAAGTTTATTAAAGAATTTCTACAGACTGGGTTCAACTTTGAAAAAATAAAGAAAATAATCCGTCCGATCATCTTGGGTGGAATTTCTAGCAGAAGTTTCACAAAAAAAGATATTCAATTATTCTGCAATCGATTTAACCTGGCCGAAAAATCTTTTTTGGAATCTGTATCTAATGGGACCTTGTTGCACCTTCTATTTCCAAAGTTATTCGAACAGTAGTCGATGATAAAACTAATGCCTGCTCAAGAGACCTCTGTTTCTTTTTGTGAGTTTTCACTGAGAAGACATTACTCTCGGTGGTCCTTGGATTATGCTCTTCCGGCTATCTTTTACGTTTTAGGGATGATCACTTTTTCTTTCCTCTGTCTAGCTGTAGGGTTCATCATTCCATCTTCAGCTATTGTTTCTATTACATTTCTTACCACCTTTGTTCTCTCTGCTCTAGGAATCATTTCCTACCTATGTTTTAACAAAAGAATATTCTCTTCTCGCTTAGAATTATTAGATCCGACGGCTTTTTTCCCTCCCAAAATTTTAAAAAGATTGCTTGTCTTTGATGAAAAAGATAGTGACAAAGATTTTTGTAAAAAGAATTTTCCTAACTCTTTTTTTGTTCCTTTAGGACTCCATTTAGAGGAACAAAAAGAACCAGAGCCAGCAAGAAGTCAACATATTGAAAAAATTCTTGTTGCACTTCACACTCTCACTGATGGAAAGAGAAATGATCCCCCTCCAATCATGAGCATTATGAAGGAGGTATTATTCAAAGATTATGAGTATCTTAAGGATCCTATCGACAGTATTTCCTTCTTAAGTTGCAGTAGGGGAGAAGCCTTTCTTGAAGCTTTTTTGAAATTTTCTGTATCTTACCTTGAGCATCATGCTGAAAGGATCTCTGCTTTCTGGTTAAATGAGTTTTTCTCTCCTTCAGAACATTTCTATCCAACGGTCTCTCTTGTAAAGAGCATTACGAAGAAATTCTCAGAAGAACAGACTGAGCAAAACTTTCTAAAAGAAACAGTCCTAGCCAACTTAAGGTTGGCTAATGTATTTCTTTACGGGAAAGTTATGAAAAGTTTAGTCGATAGAAATTCTGTAGAAGAAGTTATAAGAAAAGTCTTTCCTAAAACCCTTCCTGCTGACGTAACAGATTTTTCCCGATCGGGAAACTTTATAGGAGTAGTTTTGAGCAATCTATCCCAAGAAACAAGAAACTCTATCCTCCAGGGAAATTCTGTTAACGACATATCAGCTGCAAAACTTTTGGAAGTAGTCTCCACAAAGAAAACCTCTCTTAACTCCTTGACATATGCTAGTGACGATCCTGAAGATTTACTAAAAATTTCAAAGAAAAAAGCTTGGTTGATTGAGCTGCTTTCAGTATTTAATCTACCTACAGGAAAATTTTTCCTCGTAGGCAAAGTCATCTTTAGAATTAAAGCGATTATCAATAGCATAGAAAAAATTAAAAATAACATAGAAGAGTTTCTCTCTGACCCGCTCCTTATTTTAGAGGTAATCAGAGAAAACCCTGAACTCCAAGAAATCATAAAAGTCTATTCTCCGCTGTCTCCTGACGTTTTGGAGAATTTGGCCTCTCCAATGTTTTCAGGACCTTGCTATTTCGGAATAGCCTCTAAAAAAGAGGTTCGAATCTTTCTGAAGAGGGTACACATCTCAGAAGAAGACTTTACGGCTGCTATAAAAAGCAACCGCATCCTCCATCTTCTTCTTCCAAAAATGTTTTAAGAAAGCTTCTGTTTAGAGCTGGACTTTGCTCCAACTCTCTTTTGAGAAAAATATATTCCTGCGGGAATAATGCAATTAACAAGGAAGGCAAAGGAGAGCCACAAAGAATAGTTTCTAGAAGAAATTCCTTCGGGAGGCAAAACACTTACAAAAAGAGCAAAAAGACACGAGAGTATTCCTAGGGTAGAGAGAATGTACATGCCTTTGCTCTTTCCTGGAACAACAAAAATCCTTTCCGCTTGAGGCTCTTTTTTTCTAAGAACTGGACCTGCAATAAATAGACAAATATACATTACCAAATACATCTGCACGCTCAAAGCACTTAACACCCAATAAGCAATATCTGCTGTCCCTAGAAACAGGAATAGAGCAGAAAAAATTGTAACAACAACGGCTTGAAATAGCATTAAGTTAACTGGAACACCTCTAGAATTTGTTTTCTTAAAAATCTTAGGCAAGCAGTCATTCTGAGTAGAAATAAACAACCCTTTAGTACCAGCAAACATCCATGCGTTTAACTCTCCCACAGACCCGGCTATAGTCATAAGAACGACCACCATAGTCATCCAAGAGAGATTGTACTTTTGAAAAAACAGATTAAAAGCCATGACTAGTCCTGAAACCAAACTTATTTGGTCTTTTGGAATAACGACAGCTATAGAAAGAGATCCTAAAACCAAAATGGCCAAGGTTAACGAAGCTCCGATAAACACAGCCTTTGGATAACTTCTCCTTGGATCATGCATATCAGAAGCTAAATTCGCATTAGCTTCTAACCCACATAAAGCTAATAACATGCCTGCCAACAAAGCTAAGGATGTTTGCGAACTAAAGTCTGGAATGATATCCCTAGGATCCAGAGATATTGCTACTGGATTCCCACTAAAAACCCAGAATAAAGCCATACTTACCAAAATAATCCCGGGGATAATCGTTCCGATAATAACGCAGATTGTACTGAACAAGGCCGAAGTGGAGATTCCAAAGAAATTAAAAAAGGTTAGGCCCCAAAAACCAAATAAAACAACGCTAGTTAAGTAAAGTTTATTTTGAGCTAGTTCAGGATAAATCTTATACACTAAGCTACTACCAATGAAGGCAAGCATCGCTGGATACCAAGTCATATTGTGGAACCACTGCATCCAAACAGCAAAAAAGCCCCACCATTTGCCCAAAGAATCCCGTACCCAAACATATATACCTTGAGGCTTAAAAGAAGCCAATTCAGCAGAAATAAGCGAATAGGGGACCATAAAACACAGAACAGCTAAAACATAATAAAACAATGTGGAAAGACCATGTTTAGCTGTTAGGGGTAAATTCCTTAAACTAATAACAACAGCAAGGGAAAGCATCCCCACGGTAAACGTCCCTAAAACTCCTTTTGAACCTTTTGATGAATGCATTACCTTACCTTGGTGAATTATGCGATAGTAATCGAGGAGTTTAAGTATATATCCTGGACTAAATTTAGCAATTCAATTCCTTCTTTGAAAGATTTTTGAAAAGCCTTCCTACCTAGGATAAGGCCCATACCTCCGGCGCGCTTATTAATAACTGCCGTTCTTGCTGCATCTCTCAAATCATTATCACCAGAGGCCCCTCCAGAATTTATAAGTCCGACCTTGCCTGCATAACTATTCATTAGTTGATATCGACAAAGATCTATAGGATGATCCGATGACAGTTCAGTATAAACCCTAGGGTCTGTCTTACCAAATTTTATAGCCGTGTAACCACCTTGCGTCTCGGGAAGTTTTTGTTTCACTATATCTGCTCCCAAAGAGGCTCCTAAATGATCTGCCTGCCCAGTTAAGTCTGCTGCAGTATGATAATCCTTACCTTCATGAACAAAGGCGGAATTCCTTATGTAACACCACAAGATCGTGGCCAATCCCAACTCTCTTGCCAAAGCAAAAGCTTCAGAAACCTCTACTATCTCTTCTGAAGAAGTTTCGGAGCCAAAATAAATGGTAGCTCCCACAGCGACGGCTCCCATATTATAGGCATCCTCCACCCTAGAGAACATAACTTGGCGGTGCTTATTAGGATAGGTCAGCAGCTCATTGTGATTAATTTTTAAAATGAAAGGGATTTTGTGCGCATACTTCCTCGACATTAGGGAAAGGACTCCGTATGAAGAAGCTACAGCGTTACAGCCTCCCTCTATAGCTAGTTTGATAATGTTTTCTGGGTCAAAGTACATGGGGTTGGCTGAGAATGAGGCTCCGGCGGAGTGCTCTATCCCTTGATCCACGGGAAGAATAGATAAATATCCGGTGCCGCTTAATCTTCCTGAAGAAAACATTGTTTGCAAAGATCTTAACACTCTATTGTTTCTGTCTGAACAAGCAAAAACTTTATCGACAAAATCTCCTGAAGGAAGCGTTAGGACTTCTTTTTTTATTTTTTCGCAACTGTAATTCAACAAGTTATCGCAATCATTTCCCAATAAATCTTCTATCTTAGTCATACACCCCACCTCCGTTAAGAGTAAAATCAGAGTTTCCGCATATAAAGCTTGTTTGTCAAGAAACTTTGATAAAGCATTTTATCACACACAAAAACACCGTTAATTAAAAAACAAACAAAATATTAAAATTAATAAACCCTATTAATTTATTTTTGTTATGAACAGCCTTTCAAATATTATAAATAGTTCTAATGATCCAAATCGAAACAATCAAAAAAACTACGAAAACAAAAAAACAAACGACTACACGCTAAAAATCAACGATTTAAAGACATCGCAAGCCAGAGAGCGTATACTAGCCGTAACCTCCGTAGTCGTCGCTGTTATAGCAATAATAACTCTTTTAGCCCTACAATTCGCTCTTCCAGGAGTGGGATTAGCAATCCTCGCCCCAGCCATAGTCTTAGCCCTTTCCGCAACAACTTCCGTCATCTTAGCGGCAAGACTACTTCTAAAAGCCGACAATATAGAAAAAAATAAAAACCGCCTCATAGAAAGCGTCATACAAAAAAGCGGTGGAAGAAGAACCTCTTTCTCCCAAAAATTATCTCCTTCGCCGGACTCTTCTAGCTCCTCAAGGACCCCTCGTGAGAAAATAAGCAAAAAATTAGATGAAATAGAAGAGATCTTGGCTCTCCTAGAGGAATCTGAAAGCAACGCCCCCATAAAAACATCTTCTCAAAAAGACGGACAAAAAAACTCACCAATCTTCACCCATCAACCTTTTTCAAGATCCAATATTTTAAAAAAAGCGACCGAAAAGATTTCATACAAAACGCCAAAAGATGGAGAGGCTTGGAAGGAGATAGATGACCGAGGGGAGAAGGAACCTAAAGCTTCCCCCTTCCTTGCTTCTAAGAGACTTAGTCATTACCAAAACCGACTAGGATTCGATAAAACTCCAAAAAAGCAGGCTATAGAGCAGGGGATAAAGGAAACTAAGAAGAGCCTGTCTGTAATCTCTAAAAACTTAATACAACTAAACGAAAAAATCTGCTCTGGGAAAGAACTTCTTACTCCTTACCAAGCTTCTTATCTCTATTCCGGGCTGGGGTCCAGTTCAGAAATTTCTGAACTACTAAAAAATATTAACTATCTTCTAGAGAAAAACAATGGGGGAGAGCTTTTCTTTTTGACCCTATCCGAAAGTCTGTCGCTCAAAGAGGCTTCTGAGCACCTAGAACCTCTATTCATTCTTAAAAATATTTTTCTAAAAGGGAAAACCTCTCCAGAAGACAAAAAAGCTGCTCTGACAGACCTATTGACCTTGGTTAACCTGTTTCTTTCTGGATGGTCTTTTCCAAAGAACTCAGAACTAAATAAAGTTACAATAGAAAAACTCTCTCAAAAATTAAAGCTGTCTGAAAAAGACTGTATAGAAAAATACTTTACTAATGGAAATTTTTTAGAAATGATCAGCCAGCTCTGCCCAGGGGGAGAGGAGTTGCTGGAAGAGCTTCTCAAGTATGACATCTCCTTGCCTCCCTTATCTTTCGGAGAATGCTCAGCCAATCTAAGGAAAAACAAGAAATTTTCTAAACAGATAGGGCTGTCTTTCTCTGAGAAAACACAGGATCAACTATTACAACAGACCAAGCAGTTTTTCTCCCAAATAGAACAAAAGCTCCCCAGAAATTCTCTAGGGCTCCTTGCTTTCGCAAACAATTTACCTACGATCCTTCTTGATTTTGAGAAGTTTTTTTCTCGATTCCATCCGGATTTCTCCAGCCTACTAATAGCAGTTTTAGAGAATAAACAGCTGAAAGAAAAAATACATGTGATCCTTCCACGTTCTTCGGAAAGAATGTTAGAAAAAATTATTTCCATTCTATCGCTGGGAGTACTTAGATGTGGATTTATGCATAGAGGAGCTTTAAAGCTACTTTCCTCTTCGCTAAAAATTAATGAACAAGAACTAGAAGAAATTATTTTAAACAAAGAAACAGGAAAAACTATTTTGAAATAGAAAAAACACCGTCAAAAAACCTTCTCAAGAGGAAAACTAAAAATAATTTTGTGCAAAAAAGTTTTCTTCATGTTACAATGCTCCCTCGTTTTTCAAGACAAACTCTGGGAGATCAAAATGACATCAAGCCAGCCTCCTGTAATGTCGTTCAACGCTTTTGGCATAGAGTCTTGGGCAAAAGACTCTTACAACAACATCGTGGGATCTGTTCCTCTTTTAGGGGCCGTCACTGGTGCTCGACGAATCTCGCGAGCCGTTCACGCTATGAAAACGTTTGACAAGGAAGCAGCCAACCACTACTTAACCCGAATGGAGATGAGCGCAAATATTATGTCTCACATTTTCAGGGGAGTCTTGGAGATTTTAGGAGTGGGTGTTTTGGCTTCTATCTATGATTTAGCTTCTCTTATAATATCCGTTGTAGTGACTACTATTGCATACTCCATTTTAGGCGTAATCGTTGCTATAGGCAATATTATCAAAGCGCTGCTCGTTTCCTTATGCATGCCAGTAAACTTCGTCGCTGTAGGATTGCACGAATTGTTCTCCCAAACACCCTAAAGATGTCGAAATCAGTCGAAAGCTTTTGCTTTCGACTGAACAAAATCCTTTTGCCTACGAGTCTCTTGTCTGTTTAACTTCCTCTGTTAGTATTGCATTGCTTTTTTTGTTTCTTCAGTATAAAGTGTTCTTTTGGACGAGAGTTTCCTCGGAGCCGCCCCTCGGAGAAAAAGAATAAGGAACAAGATCTAAACAGTAATGTTCTCGGAATCTAGAATAAAACATCCCAAAGCATCTCCAACAAAGAAGTCTAGAACGGCAACTACAATAAAACACATGAGCCACGTCCTTTCTAAATACTTAGAAGATTTAGAAAAGCTCAGAAAGACAGACCCTCAGCAGCTCATAAAAGCTTGGCATGCTATCATGGATCCCAAATACAAAGGCATGACAGCTGCCGTCGGATATCAAGATGAGGAGCTTTTGGTAAAAGTTTCAAACTCCTCCTTGTTTTCTATTTTAAAACAAACAAATCAAAAGTCCTTGCTGGAGCAGCTTAAAACCCTGTCTCCTAGGACACCAGTTAAGAAAATTTACTTTCTCTTTGGAACAAGTCATGAATGCAAATAAAAAAAATTATGACGCTTCAGCTATCACGGTCTTAGAAGGGCTACAAGCCGTCAGAGAACGTCCAGGAATGTATATCGGTGATACTGGCATTGGAGGGTTACATCACCTAGTATACGAAGTCGTTGACAACAGTATCGACGAAGCTATGGCAGGACACTGCTCGGAAATCTTTGTTACCGTGCTCAAAGACGGAGGCGTTACTATAGCCGACAATGGACGAGGCATCCCCGTAGAAATACACCAAAGAGAATCAGAAAAATTAGGAAGAGAAATTTCTGCTCTGGAAGTCGTTCTTACCGTGTTGCATGCTGGAGGCAAATTCGACAAAGATAGTTACAAAGTCTCAGGGGGATTACACGGAGTTGGGGTCTCTTGTGTTAACGCCCTGTCGGAAAAGTTTGTCGTCAATGTCTTCAAGCACGGCATCATTCATCATATGGAGTTTTCTAGAGGAGTTCCATTAACCCCTCTGGAGACTATTGGCGCAACGGAAAAAAAGGGGACAGAAGTAACTTTTTACCCCGACCCTCAAATTTTTTCTGTCTGTGTTTTTGACCGATCCATACTAATGAAAAGACTAAGAGAACTTGCTTTTCTCAACAGAGGCATTAAAATTCATTTTGAAGATGAAAGAGACGAGGATTTCCAAAAAACTACTTTTTATTATGAAGGGGGAATCAGCTCTTTTGTTTCTTACTTAAACGAAAATAAAGAAAGTCTATTTCCTGATCCCATTTACATTTCTGGATGCCGTAGCGGTGATGACGGGGAAATAGAATTTGAGGCTGCTTTACAATGGAATGGCGGTTACTCAGAATTAATTTATTCTTACGCAAATAATATTCCTACCAGACAGGGGGGTACGCATCTTACAGGATTTTCTACAGCGCTCACTAGAGTTCTAAACGCTTATGTAAAAGCTAATAACTTATTAAAAAGCGATAAAATCTCGCTCACAGGCGATGATATGCGAGAAGGCTTAACAGCTGTCATATCCGTGAAAGTCCCTAATCCACAGTTTGAAGGGCAAACCAAACAAAAATTAGGAAACAGCGATGTAGGATCTGTTTCTCAGCAAATCACGGGAGAAACCCTTGCTACTTTCTTCGATGAAAATCCTCAAATAGCAAAATCGATAGTAGAGAAAGTCTTAATAGCAGCTCAAGCTCGCGAAGCCGCTAAAAAGGCCAGAGAATTAACTCTAAGGAAAAGCGCTCTAGACAGCGCTAGATTGCCAGGGAAATTGGTAGACTGTTTAGAAAAAGATCCAGAAAAGTGTGAAATCTATATTGTCGAAGGAGATTCTGCAGGCGGGTCGGCAAAACAAGGACGGGATCGTAGATTCCAAGCCATCCTCCCAATTCGAGGAAAAATTCTAAATGTGGAAAAAGCTCGTCTACAAAAGGTCTTTCAAAACCAAGAAATTGGGGCTATCATCTCTGCTTTAGGAAGCGGTATCGGTAAAGATAATTTTCACTTAGAAAAATTACGATACAAAAGAATCATTATTATGACTGACGCCGATGTTGATGGCTCCCATATTCGAACACTTTTGTTAACCTTTTTCTATAGACACATGGCCCCTCTTATAGAAAATGAATGCATCTATATTGCTCAGCCACCCTTATACAAAGTAAGTAAAAAGAAAACCTCTAGATATATTTTGTCTGAGAAAGAAATGGACAGCTATCTCTTGTCTTTAGGCGTTCAGGAAGCTGTAGTATCTTTTGGCAATGTTAATGAACTAAAAGGAGAAGGGTTAGAAGCTTTCGTAAAAGTTATCCTAGAAGTCGAACAGTTCATTGCTTCCTTAGAGAAAAAAGCCATTCCTTTCTCAGAATTTCTTGAAGCATATAAAGAAGATCGTGGCTATCCTGTTTTTTATTTGTGCGCTGATAACAACAAAGCCGCCACTTATTTGTATTCAGAGGAAGAAAAACAAGAAGCCTTGTCTCAAGCCGAAGGTAAAGATCCCCACACTCCAAAAATTGTCGAACTTTATAAGGGAGATTCTTTAGAAAAACTCAATGCTGATCTTTCCTTCTATGGACTACAGCTTCAAGACTATCTAATAGCTAATAATAAGAAATTTTCTATAGCCTCTGGAGATCATCCCACCTACGAAGGTCATACTCTAAAAGATTTCATCGATTACCTGAGATCTTTAGGAAGAAAAGGAATAGAAATTCAGCGTTATAAAGGGTTAGGAGAAATGAACGCGGACCAACTGTGGGATACAACCATGAATCCCGACCAACGCACCTTAATTCGCGTGTCGTTGAAAGATGCTATAGAAGCTGATCATATCTTTACAATGCTTATGGGTGAAGAAGTGCCTCCAAGAAGAGATTTCATTGAGAGCCACGCCTTGTCCATTAAAATGAACAATTTGGACATTTAGGAGGCGGCGATCTATGTTTAACGAAAATGAAATTATTGTTCCAAAGAACCTTGAAGAGGAAATGAAGGAAAGCTACCTTCGTTACTCGATGTCGGTCATCATTTCTCGAGCTTTACCAGATATTCGCGACGGATTAAAACCCTCTCAACGTCGTATTTTATATGCGATGAAACAATTGAACCTGTCTCCTGGAGCTAAACACAGAAAATGCGCAAAAATTTGCGGTGACACCTCTGGAGACTACCACCCTCACGGAGAAGGAGTCATCTACCCAACTCTGGTTAGGATGGCTCAAGATTGGGCTATGCGCTATCCCTTAGTGGATGGGCAAGGAAACTTTGGATCAATAGACGGAGATCCTCCAGCAGCTATGCGATATACCGAAGCTCGGCTAACGCACAGCGCCATCCAATTAATGGAAGATTTAGATAAAGATACCGTGGACATGGTTTCTAACTATGATGAAACCAAAACGGAGCCCACCGTTTTTCCTTCTAAATTTCCAAATTTGCTCTGCAACGGGTCTTCTGGAATCGCCGTTGGAATGGCTACAAACATTCCTCCGCATAATCTTAAAGAGCTCATAGACGCTACTCTACTGGTTCTCGACAATCCTTTGGTTCCAATAGAACAGATTATGGAAGTCATGCCAGGCCCAGACTTTCCTACAGGAGGAATCATCTGTGGAATGGAAGGAATCCGTTCTACGTACATGACCGGAAGAGGAAAAATTAGAATAAGAGCCAAGTTGGAGGTAGAGGAGGATCCCGAGCGTCACCGCGAAAGCATCATCATCAAAGAGCTCCCTTATAATGTCAACAAGTCTCGCTTGGTCGAGCAGATAGCCGATTTAGTCAATGATAAAACTCTATCCGGCATATCTGATGTTAGAGACGAGTCAGACAAAGAAGGAATTAGAGTTGTTTTAGAGCTCAAACGCGGAGAATCTTCAGAAGTTACTATCAATAGACTTTATAAGTTTACAGATGTTCAGGTGACTTTTGGCGCTAATATGTTGGCATTGGACAAAAATCTTCCTCGTACAATGGACATTCGAAGGATGATTTCTGCTTGGGTGCGCCACCGAATGGAAGTTATTCGAAGAAGAACCCGCTTTGAATTAAATAAAGCCGAAAATCGCGCACACATCTTAGAAGGCTACCTAAAGGCTTTAGCAGACTTAGATCGAATAGTTAAGGCTATCAAAGAAAGCGAAAGCAAAGAAGATGCTAAAAGAAAACTTATGGAGTTGTTTTTCTTTACTGAAAGACAAGCCACAGCCATCTTAGAACTTAGACTCTATCAGCTAACAAGCCTAGAGTCAGAAAAAATTAAGAAGGAACACGACGATCTATTAGAAAAGATAGCCTATTACAAAAGCGTTTTAGCCAATGAATCTCTAGTTAAAGATATTATTAGAACGGAGTTGCAGGAAATAGCTAAATCTAACGGAGCTCCTAGAAAAACTCAGATAGAAGCTTTTGGAGAGGATATCAAAGATATCGAAGATATCATTGCTGATGAACCTGTGGTTATCACTATATCCGGAGACGATTATGTAAAACGGATGCCGGTTAAGGTATTCCGAGAACAACGTCGAGGAGGACACGGAGTAACAGGCTTTGATATGAAGAAGGGTTCTGATTATTTAAAAGCCGTGTACTCAGCTTCTACTAAAGATTTCTTGTTAATATTTACAAACTTTGGGCAGTGCTATTGGCTAAAGGTTTGGCAGCTACCAGAGGGAGAGCGCAGAGCCAAAGGTAAGCCCATTATCAATTTCCTTGAAGGCATTAGACCCGGAGAACAAATAGCTGCCATTTTAAAAGTAAGAAACTTTTCTGAACCCGGCTACTTATTCTTAGCAACTAAAAAAGGCGTTGTTAAGAAGGTCGATTTACAAGCTTTCAGTAATCCCAGAAAGAAAGGCATTCGTGCTCTGGAAATCGATGACGGCGATGAACTCATTGCTGCAGGAAGAATCCTTAGCGATGCTGATAGGGTAATGTTGTTCACTCGGTTAGGAATGGCTGTAAGATTCCCTCACGAAAAAGTTCGTTCCATGGGGAGAACAGCCAGGGGAGTCAAAGGCGTCTCCCTCAAAAGCGACGAAGACAGGGTTGTCAGTGGAGAAATCGTTTCTGATTCCGACTCTATCCTTGTTGTTTGCGACAATGGATTTGGAAAACGATCTCCAGTAGAAAGTTTCAGAGAAACAAATCGAGGCGGTGTAGGCGTACGCTCTATATTGATCAGCGAACGCAATGGCAATGTCCTTGGAGCTCTCCCTGTAACGGACAATGATAGCATTCTCTTAATGTCCGCACAAGGCCAAGCCATTCGTATTAATATGAAGGATGTCCGCGTAATGGGTAGATCTACGCAAGGAGTACGGTTAGTACATCTGAAGGATGGCGACCAGTTAGTTGCTATAGAAAAAATTTCCTCTGGAAATGAAGAGGCTGTCGTAGAAGAAGACGTTGCGAATAACAAGGATCAAGTAGAGGTCTAATGACTCTGCCGTTGTTTATTTCTATTGAAGGCGGTGAGGGGTGTGGAAAATCAACCCTTGCAGCCTCTTTGTCAGATTATCTGTCCAAAGAAGGCGCTGAGGTCGTTTGTACCAGAGAGCCTGGAGGAACGTCTTTAGGAGAAGAACTTAGAAATCTACTTTTGACCAATCACAGCTTTTCGCCCAATAGTGTTACAGAATTAATGCTATTTCTAGCAGCAAGATCCGAACACATACAGAAAGTCATCCTTCCCGCTCTCAGAGAAAATAAGATTGTCATTTGTGAACGTTTTCATGATTCCACTATTGTCTATCAAGGATTTGCCGGCGAGCTAGATATGGAATATGTGTCCAATCTATGTAATAATTTCATGGGAGAAAATACGCTGGAACCCCACCTAACCTTTCTTTTAGATATCCCCGTGGAAGATGGATTGAAACGCAAACGAAGTCAGAAAGAACTCGATAGATTTGAAAGAAAGAATATTGCCTACCACGAAAAGGTTCGTAAAGGATTTCTGATCCAGGCAGAAAGATTTCCAGAAAGAATAAAAGTTTTAGACGCGACCCTTGGGAAGCAGGAGCTTTTTGAGACTACTCTATCTTATATTCCCAGCCCTTTTCTTTTATGAATACTATCGAACCCTTAGAGCAGTTTTTCATAGAGATTGATCGAGGAGAGGTCCCTCATGCAATCTTGTTTCACGGTTCGTCTCAAGAACAGCTTCGAACAATTGCTTATTCTTGCGCCTCTAAGATCATTTTAAGAGAATCTCCCGAAGCTAAAACTAAAATTGAAAAGACTCTTCACCCAGATATTTTGGAATACGGGGGAGACAAGGGTAAAACAACACTGTCTATCGACACTGTAAGAGAAATCAAAAAAGATATTTGGGTACGACCTTTTGAAGCCCAAAAAAAGGTTTTTCTTATCCACTCTATAGACAGCATGAGCATCCCGGCCATTACCGCATTTTTAAAAACGCTAGAAGAGCCTCCAATTCATGCTATAATTATTCTTACGACAACAAAAAAATATTCTCTCCTGCCCTCTGTTGTTTCCAGAACGCGAGCTATTAGAGTTCCCTTCAAAGAGTACAATCATCTCTCCATTGAAGAAAAAAAGTTCTTATTTGCTTTTGCCTCTGGTTCACTAAGACTTACGGATATAGCGAACTTTTTCCAACAAGAAAAGAGCAAGTCTGAGTTTGCGACATCAAAGACAGAAAATTTTGCAGATCCTAACGACAAAAGGCTTTCTGAAAAAAAACTCATACGTGGATTGTTGGATCTCTTTAGAGACAAAGCTCTTCAACACCTTGGAGTTCCCAATAGTGCCTTATGTTACAAAGAGCATCTCGGAGAACTCCAGAAAATCCCTCATCTACCTCTACATGAAGTCTTAGAAGTCCTACAGATGGCCATGGACAGGCTTCTCCTTGGTTCTAATAAAGCTTTTTGTTTTGAATGGCTTCTTCTACAAATAGTAAGGCTAAAACAAAAAACTTTTACTAAATCTATTTAGAATTGGACCAAAGGAGGATGTAATCTTTCATTTTTCGAATGACTTCCTGGGAAATTTCGTGTCCTCCTGGGAAGGAATACATCTCTCCTCGAAAGCCATTTTTATTAAGCAAAGAGTATAATCTTTTGCCTAACTTATATGGCAATATTTCGTCATATTCTCCATGAGTAAGAAAGAAGGGAGCCTTTTTTGTTTGCGTCTTGGCATAGGTTTCCCACTTTTGGTTTCCAAGGAACGCCCCGGAAAATAGAAACAATCCATCAGGAGGAGTTTCTGCTGAGAGACCGACGTGAGCAGACATTATAGCTCCCTGACTGAAGCCTCCCATAATAACTGTAGAATATTGAGACTTTAACTCTTTGATCAACCCGGTCAAGACTCTTCCAGCCTTAGATAAGTCCGAACAAGAAAGCAAGTCCAGAGCACATTCTGTGCTTTCTTCTTCTGGATACTCATTCATTACTCGATCCAATTCTTTAACGTCTAAGGGGAACCAAGCACGCCCTGAAGGAATATCTGATACAGCCTCTATGCCATTTGGGAAAATCCAGGTAGGACGTACCCCTTCTATCAAGCAAGAAGTTGGTAAAAAAGTAAAGTTGTCAGCGCAAGCGCCGTACCCATGACACATGACAACGACAGGAGCTCCAGCATCTCCCATACACATGATTACATCCAAATCCGCTATCTGTTTTCTAAAGAAAGAATAATCCATAATTAAAAACCAAAAAAAATAAATGACAACGATAGAAGCGCTATAAAAAGAAGTCAAGAATTGAATCAAAATGCTATTTAACTTATAACCTACTACTTCTTTGAAGCCAACGCTCCTAAGGCCATGAAAACAAAACTGATAGCTTCAACCCCCGAAAACATAGAGGCAGCAGCAAAAGTGCTGGAAGAAGGCGGTATTGTTGCTTTTCCAACGGAAACTGTTTATGGATTAGGCGCCAGCGCATCAGCGACACAAAAGACTATTAACCAAATATATTCCCTTAAAAAGCGCTCACTAACAAAGCCCTTGGGAATTTATCTGGGTTCAAAGGAAGAGGCATTAAACTATCTACCGAGCAAATTACTAGATATTTTCCAAAAATTAGCAATGAAATTCCTTCCTGGACCATTAACGATAGTTTTCCCCGATAAAAACACAGGAATATCTGTAGCTATTAGAATTTCTAATAATCCAATCCTATCTCATCTCTTACATATACTTAAACACCCCATTCTAGGAACCTCTGCTAATCGTTCTAATTTGCCTTCAGCTGTTAAACCTCAGGAAGTTCTATCAGATTTCCCTGAAGGTCTTCACATAATACTCGATGGCGGCTCTTGTTCTTTAGGCATAGAATCTACTGTTATATCCATAGACCCACTAGTAATTTTAAGACAGGGAGTCATTCCCAAAGAGTCTCTAGAAGAAGCCCTAGCAACCTCTATACCTATACAAGCATCGAATTCCTCTAATAAGAGCAAAGAATCCTTCGGCATCAGCATTCGAGTCTTCGACAACTTTCAGGATATTCATACTTACGTCAATTCCCAACCTCCTATTCCAAGAAAAATTTATTCCAATTTTCTTACTAAGGACTATTACTCACTTATTCGAGAGGCCCTTACCTTACAGTGCAAGGAAGTCATTTTTTTGTACCCCAAGGATCCATCATCTTTTTTCCCTCCTTTATCTAGGAAGATTCATCCCGACAGATTTACAACTGAAGCCCCTTAATTTTTCATGATTACAGCAGACCTACATTGTGATATTCTTTCTCTTCCAACTTTAACTGGGACAGATATATCTTTGCGCTGTACTCCAGATCAACTGATACGCGGCCAAGTAGGGTTACAAGTATGTGCTATGTTCGCTGAAACAACCCCAAAATCTATTGAAGAACTACAAAAACAAAATAAGGTCTTTCTTGCCCTACCTAAGCAATTCTCTTTCTTCGAACCTCTTGGCAAAGAAAACATTCATTCTCTCGGAGAACAAACTAGTTTTAACAACCGAATACTAATCATTCGAGCTATTGAAAATGCTTCTGGCATAGCGACCGAAAAAGAAAGCATGAAAAACGTTATTGCTAGACTCGAAACCATATTAGCACAAGGTCCTTTAGCTTACGTCAGTCTCGTTTGGAATTTCGCTAACAGATTTGGGGGAGGAGCCCTAGAACCCAAAGCATTAACTCCTGATGGTAAGATTCTATTGCAAGAACTAGATCGGCTAGCAATTCCTGTAGATTTAAGTCATGCATCAGCAAAACTTGCTGAAGATGTTTTAGATTATGGTGCAAATAAGCTACCAACCCTTATGACTGTCGCCAGTCACTCCAACTTCCTTTCCGTTCATAATCACCCGAGGAATCTTCGAGATGATCATGCCAAGGAAATTGCTTATAGGGGAGGGGTGATAGGGTTATGTGTAGTGAAGGATTTTGTAGGAAAATCTTTTGATACTTTAACAAAACATATCCAAAAAGCCATAGACCTGGGGATCGTTCAGAATCTATGCATGGGAGCAGATTTTTTTCATTCCTCTCCTCAAGAGAATAAGTTTTTTCCTCAATGCCAAAACGCTAGTGACTACAAAATGATACGAAAGCTCATTGCAGATACCATTCCAGATAAAAAGGAGCAGGAAGGTATCATCTATCACAATGCAAAGACCTTCCTACAAAAACTTTTTTGGAAAAAATGCCCTCTTTAACTTTGGTTTTATTCGTCGGATTTTCCTTTTGAGTGCGCACCCTTATCCTCAGGCTTTTTAAGCAAACCTCCCACAAAGCCACTTACTTTACCACCTATTTTGCTAGAGAATGCTTTAAGATCTCCCCTGCCAGTAGACTCTTCAGACGAACTTTCTTGTCCAGCTCTATCTAGAGCCTGCTTAAGACGAAATTTTTCCTCTGTCACCTCTTCTAATTTTTTGCTCAAGTCAGAGATGACAATATCCGAAGTTCTTTTTTCCTGAAATTTTTCCTCTGTTAATTTTTCTATTTTTTCACTCAAATCTTTTACTACAGATTCTAAACAACTCTTCTCATTAGAAAGTGCTTGTATTCTAGCAGTTAAATCTTCCGCAAGAGCTACAGCACTACGCAGGTCATCTCTATGCGTTGTTAATAGGGTATGCGCATCCTCTTGCTCTGTGGAATCTTCTTGTAAATCAACATCGCTTAAAAACGCTTCCCCTTCATCAGAAACTCCTTTTAATGAGGTTAATTGAAATACAAGAGTCTTACTCTTCATTCTTAAAGCATCCAAGACATCAGATAAATCAGAGACCTCTTTATCACGATCAGACTGCTTAAGAACAAGTTCTTCTCCTAAAGACTGTATTTTCTGTAAAAAACCAGAGTTTTCTTGGGAGAGTTCATCACATCTCTCTTTAATAGTAATCAATTCCGCTGCATGTGCATTTCTTTCTTCTTCTAAGGAAACTATCTGAGCGGACTGAGCCTCGAATCTTTCTAAAAATTTCTTTTTTGATTCTTCTTTTTCTTTCAGCAATTCAATCTCTTGAAGCTCTAGGCGAGATATTTTCTCTAAAAGCTCCTCATAGGAAGCTCTAGGTTCTCGCAAAAGAAGATATCTTTCTATGAACGAAACTATCAGAACTCCGGTAACCAAAGCCACGCCTAAAGAATTTGATACAACTCCAGAAAATACTGTTAGAAAATAAGGACAGCTGCCGGGAAGAAGACAGAAAAAGAGTATCCCGCCAATTATAAATATAATGCCTAACCCAAGAGCCAGCACTTTCATCAGCGTTCGCATGCCAACCTTTTCTGCCGCAGCATTACCAAAATTTTTATAGAAATTATAAAGAGAAGCCTCCGGCGCAGCCGAACGCGCAACAGATTGAGAATCACTCACTTCTACACTCATTACGACCCCCGAAAACCCTTGGAAAGGGGATTATACAGCTGAAGATAAAAACATCAATTAGTAGGAATTTTTATAAAAATTTAACCTGCTTCGTTATCAGGCAAAAACTCGTTGCAAAGAACATACTCCTCTGAAGATTCAGAACTTGTATCCGTAGAGTCCAGATCATCATCTATAGAAGAAAGATTTAAAGATATAGAGCCCATACCGTCAACTACATCTCCGATATTTTTATGGGAAGGGGAAGAGGTCATTCCAGCAAGCTCTTCCTTAATCAAGCGATTCTTCCAATGGATCTCTCCTGTTTGGTCGCTCAAATCTTTCTGTATAGATGAATAAACACTTTGAGAAAAGTTCGAGAGGACATCAGACAGTGTAGAAGATCCTTGGGCCACCATCTTTCTAAATCTTTGCCAAGAAGAGCCCTGTGCTGCACCTACTTGCTTCTTAACCGAACTACTAAACATCATATCCCTAAGGCGATTTTCTAAGAAATCAATCTTCAACTGTTGCTTAGAATTCGTTAACATCATGTCTGAAAGCCTACCATTGGCTTCCTCTAATAATTTCTCTGAACTTTCACTAGTCTTGGATTCCAAAAGGAAGCAGCTGCTTAAAACTAGTAATTGCAGCCACCCTAATGCCTCAGAACTCAACATATGCACTTTAAAAGCAGAAAAACCTCCAGAGATAGAAGCTATCCCTAAGGCAGAAAAAACAAAAGAAAGAACTATTATGCGATTACAACTAAAATGCATTGGATTTGTCGCTGACAAACAGACGCCAGCAATTAAAAACCCTATTCCAGAAATTATACCGATAGCAGCAAAAGCTATCCTTGGATAAGAAAGGGAGTGCACAGCTTTGGCAGCATTAAAACAACCGGAACCTTCTGCTATAAGACAAATTTTCGTCCTATCAACATCACTTTTTAACCCAGCTATTTCCTGTTTTAAAGCATTGGAAGTTTGTAGAAACTTTGTCGTCCTAGCAAAAGCTTGAACAGCAAGCATATAAACCGGATACAAACAGGACATTAATCCCAAAACTAACCCTGCGATACAAACCACGTTTACAAAGGAAAAAGAGAGCGTACTAGCTATTAGGAAGTAGACACAGATGAGACTTGTTACAACCCCTAAGATAACAGCAACGACAGAGGCTGCGAAAGTCATTTTCTCTTGACTCACCTCAGAGGCCTGAAGACAATACATAGAAGAAAAACCTTCGTTCAAGCATTTTTCAGAGACTCTAGGAATCACTGTTTGACGAAGAATAAAGTCCAGCTCTCTCATATATTACAGCCTAAAATATCAAGCGAGGATTGTATCTTAAACAACTGATAATGCTCAAACACTTAAAGTCAAACAAAAGAAACTATTGATATAAAAAGACATAAAACAAACCCTAAGGTTTGTTACAAAGGGTTTTAGAGAGGCCGACAAAACTCAAAAAAAACACGAAACTTTACAAAGTTAACAGAAAAGCCTTGCAGACATAAAAAACCTCTGAGATAGTTTCCTAGAATGTTTTTGTATAAAATTCCGCAAAAAAACCTTTTCGTATAGCTTTATAAAAAAGCTATACCGGGAGTGTTTCATGAAAATTAAGGTTTTCTGCAATCTCACTAAACCTCTGTTTTCTTTGTTTTCTCTACCTTTTCTACTAGCACAAGCTGAGATGGCTTTATTTTCTCAAAATTCTTTGAACAAAAGTCAACTGTGTTCATTAAATATGCTAGAGACACTCCTTATCGCTCTCGGAGCCTTCTTTTGTGCAAGATCCGGCGGGATGATTATTAATGCAATTATAGACGCCAGCATAGACGCTAAAAACCCTCGAACAACACAAAGAGCTATACCTCAGAAACTAATTTCCACAAAAAACGCATGGGCATGGGTAATGGGCTTTTTTGCAATTTTTCTTTTTCTGAGCTCTACCCTCGGAACCCACTGTTTAATTCTTTCTTTTCTGTCTCTTTTGCTAATAGTCTCTTATCCATACACAAAATATTTCTCTATCTTCTGTCATTTTTTTCTTGGATGCATCTACATGATAGCTATGTTAACCACTAGTGTTATCATTAAAAATTCTATATCATTAGCAGATGCCCTATTCGGATTATCTGCCTTCTTTGTTATTGCTGCCAACGACATAGTCTACGCCATTCAAGATATCGATTTTGATAAGAAAGAGAGGCTGTATAGTATACCGGCGAGATGGGGGAGAGAGCGTTCTCACACCATCGCTAGAATACTTCTGGTAACCTCCTATGTCTCTTTTATCCTTATAAGCCTCTCTCTTCCGTTGCCTTATATTTTTCTACCCTTTACGGCTTTTCCTTTATGTTCCATTCTATGTACAACGATCATGCTCAAAAAATCCTCAGAACAAAATCTTTACAAAACATTCATTTTAGCTAATATTGTCACCCCTTTGTCTTTCTTTGCATCTGTTACACTTTTTCTATTCAATAGGTAATCATGGGACGATACGTTATTGGAATATCTGGAGCCTCAGGATCTATTTTAGCTGTAAAAGCAATCCAAACTCTTCTTCAACTAAACCATCAAGTAGAAATAGTTTTGTCTGCGCCTGCAATGCAGACCATAGCATACGAGATTCCCAAAGTTAAAAATAAACAAGACTTCTTTAATTTGTTCTCAAATCGAGAGTCTCTATCCATACACAAAAACTCCGATATTGGAAGCTCTATAGCTTCTGGATCTTATAAAACAGATGGAATGGCTATTGTTCCTTGCAGCATGGCCACCGTAGCTGCTATTTCTATTGGCTTATCTGATAATTTGTTACGAAGGGCTGCTGACGTTACTATTAAAGAGAGGAGGCCCTTGATCATAGTGCCCAGAGAGAGTCCCTTACACTCTATCCATTTGAGTAATTTATTAAACTTATCTAAAGTGGGAGCTACCATCGTTCCGCCCTTACCTCTTTGGTACACAAAACCTTCGAGCATAGACGAAATGGAAAACGCCATAGTTGGAAAAATCCTTAGCTGTCTAGGAGTGAGTTCTCCTCTAGAGGAAAAGTGGGAAGGGTTTACCGGATTCCAAGAGCAATCTTAAGAATTAGTGAGAAATTGTATTCTTGCCCCCATTAACGACCTCATGCAGATTTTCTATAGCGACGAAGGCGTTAGGATCTTCCCGATGAACTATTTCTTTTAACTGAGAAAGTCGTAATCTTTCTACCACAATATAGAGAAGATTCTTTCTTTCTCCTGAATAGCCACCCTCAGCGTGAATATATGTGAGACCTACGCCTAGAGTATCCATTAAAATTTTTCCAATCTTTTTCGGAGAAGAAGTTATTATCGTGACAGATTTTGTATCTTCCAAACCAACGATAACAACGTCCATGACTTTTGTTGCCACGGCGTAGGTTAAGAAAGACATAAAGGCTGAGTGCCAATTTTTGTAAGCTATTCCTGCCAATGTGAAGATAAAGAAGTTAATAAATAAGACTACTTGTCCTATCGTAAACCCGCGTTTTTTATTGATAATGATTCCAAGAATTTCCGTCCCATCGGTGGATCCTCCATGACGAATGATCAAACCAGACCCTACGCCAATAACGAATCCTCCAACAATCACTGTTTCTATTTCAGAGCCTTTAAAGACAAATGGGGAGACGTTAAGCCAGCCGGGAAGGACATCTATAAGCCACAAGGAACAAGAAAAAATTATAACAGCAGTTAGCATTTGGATAACAAAATGCTTTCCTATTTGCTTAAAAGCCAAAATAACAAAAGGAAGATTAAAGCAAAGAAGACAAAAGGGGAGGTACTTGTGGCCTAAAAAGTGAGACGCAACGATAGATAAGCCCACGACGCCTCCATCTATCAACTCACTAGGAACAAGAATTATCTGAACTCCAGCTGCAGCTAAAGCTCCTCCAAGGATAAACCAACTTAACGTCTTGAGAAAGTATATAGAGAAGTTGAAGCGATAGGCTTTCTTTTTCTTTACACCAGGCATAGCACCGGCCTACACTCATAACCAAAAACCGCGAGAGACGGGGCTTGAACCCGCAACTTCCGCCTTGACAGGGCGGTGCTCTAACCAATTGAACTACTCCCGCAATGGACGCGACAGGATTTGAACCTATGACCCCCTGTGTGTAAGACAGGTGCTCTAACCGCTGAGCTACGCATCCTTAAGCTGGGCAAACTGAGACAGAAAGGCTATCAGATAGAATGGTTTAATCACAACTCTTTTCGTTAAAAATTCAAAAATTATTCAACCATAAAAAACGCGAAAACTTAAAAGAAAAAATAGTAACAGGGCAACCCTGTCGACGTCTCAAAAAAAACTCCGTCGCACGACAGCTCGCTTTATATCATTCCCTGCAGCAAGAATCCAAAAACAAGCCTCAACCCGACGCTTAACCAACAGAAACGCTTCCTCTGACCAAAGTTTTAAAATCCTCCTGCATGACAGAAAATTGCTCTTCCGTTACAGCTCCAAATAAAGACGCTATACCTATAGGACTTACAGCTACTTTACCACTCATTAAAAAGTCAAACTCCTGGGAGGGTTTATCAAACACCTGCATCCGAACTGATTTTAAAGAATAAAACGTCCGATTTTGTATCGTTCCCATATCTATAGGAGACTCTATACAAAATTCATTTCCAGAATGAGTGAGCACCATTCCTTGCCAGCTTGTTCCTTTCTCTACATAAGGGAAGGTAACATTATAACCACAAGGGACTGTAAAGGGCATGGAAGAAGCATACTCAGCCAACAGGCGAATGTATTTCCTACCCAATTCTTTTTGAAAGAAGGAAATGTGCTTTTCCTGTGAAAGAGCCAAAGATGGTATTCCTTTGAAAACAGCTTCCATAGCAGCACCAACGGTGCCGGAATAATAGGTATTCTTGCCTCCATTCCCACCATGATTTATCCCAGAAATAACTAAATCAGGCAAATCATCTTTGAATAACACACTAAGAGCTATCTTTATGCAATCAACAGGAGTTCCTTCTACAGCCCAAGCACCACAAACCGGATGCGCCTTATAATCCACAGACTCTACAGCTATCGGAGTACGATAAGAGAAAGACATTGACATTCCCGATTGGTCAAACAGGGGAGCAACAATGTATATGTCAGCAAAATCCTCAGCGTTAAGAAGCTCTACCAGAGTCGACATCCCTGTTGCAGAAATTCCATCATCGTTTGTTAAAACTATTTTAAGTCTTTTTGTCATATCCTTCTCAATTTCACCTAAATCCTCAGGATTATATCAAAAATATATCCATGAGAAAAACATTTTTAAAATTATCTAGAATCTCCCGATAGAGATCTCACAAACTAGAAACGAAAAAATAAAATCTTTACAAAACTTTTAATAGAAGAGCAACCTTTTAGCTCTTTTTACTATAGGTTACTAAGTAAGACCGTCTCTAGGCTTTTGGTACCCGTCTCTACTTCTAGAAGCCAAAGCTAAATTATGCCTAGCCAAAGGAAAAACTTCTTCTATCATCTTAAGAGCATCTTCTGCTTTCTTTCTCAAAGATACCACAGGACATCGACAAGTAATTCGCATAAAACCACATTCTTTAGCAAATTTTCGGATATCCTTTTCAGAAACAAAAATTAGTGGCCGTATGATAGTGACGCCAAAGCGAACCATTTCTAAAATCGGCGCTAAACCACCAAATTCTGCCTTATGCAAAAGATTCATAAGCACCGTCTGCGCATCATCATTTTTATGATGGCCAAAAGCCACTATGCTAGCCCCTAAATCCTTAGCGGCCTTAAATATCATCCGCCGTCTAACTTGAGAACAAGAATAACACTCAGGCTCATCTGGAGCGTATGGGGAAATCAGTCTTTGCAAAGGAACGCCTAGCTTTTGACAAGCCCCTTCTAGAAACTTTCCTCCGACCTCAGCCCCACAAGAATACTTTCCCTCTATCGTGACAGCATGTATATCCAGCTCTGGGAACCCTCTTCCAGAAATAGCTTTAAGCATCATCAACATGGTCATGCTATCCTTACCACCACTGAGAGCTACTACTATTTTAGTTTTCGCAAGCATGTTGTAAGTATATATAGCCTTTCGAACAGCACTTTCTATGCGCTTACCAACCTTGGGCCAAGGAGGACAAAAAGTAAGGGTAGGGGGAACGAACATATGACAATTCTATCTAGCTGACGTCAAAAGAAATTCCTCTTGAAAAGAAGGTTATATTCTAAGAATTTGGAGAATAAAAGTTTACTATTAATGGCACTTAATACAACTCTTATCGTATCTTCTTTTTTCTACTAATAGAGGAACCACGATGAAAGTCTGCCCACCGGAGAGATGTTATGTCCAAAAAACCCAATAGAAATGACCCTTGTCACTGTGGATCAGGGAAAAAGTATAAGCAGTGCTGCCTAAAGAAAGAAACAGTCATAGCTAGACACACACCAGAAGGTAAATTCAAGTTTTCTGCTGAGTTAGCTACAAATAATCCCTCTTATGCGAATGTTTTTCAACGATCAGCAGAACAACTAAAAAATTCTCAGAACTCTAAAACTACGAATAAGTTCTCTCTGACCAAAGAGAAACTCTTAACGCAGGGTAAAAAATCTATAAAGCGACAAAAAGCAAAAGAAGAGCGTGACATATCAGAAAAATTACATAAGCATCAATTCAGCGTTCTAAATCTCTCTGATCAAGAAGAAGATAAATTTATTCCTACAGAAGAAGATTACAGAGTCTCTCCCTCGGATAAACCTCTGCCTTCCTTAGAAGATCCTTTGGAGGAGAATCAAAAAGAATAAAAATTCTCACACTTTTTATTGTCGTAAAGATTCTTTTTTGAGATAATGCTCCTCTCGCTGGAGTAGCTCAATTGGCAGAGCATTCGATTTGTAATCGAACGGTTGAGGGTTCAATTCCTTTCTCCAGCAGATCTCTTTTTTCGGAGTCTATTTTGGGGGCGTCGCATAGCGGTCAATTGCATCGGACTGTAAATCCGACTCCTCACGGATACGTTGGTTCAAATCCAGCCGCCCCCATCTCCTTTCATTAATCATTATATTTCTATAATTTGTTGACTAATTACTTTTAATTTAGTTTTTTAATAAAAAAACTATTTTAAAAGTCATGAAACAAAAAAAACAAACAAATAAACTAGATTCTCATTTAAAAAAAAACAAAGAATCAAATCTAGAAGCAACTAACGTTTCAGCCGAAATTCCCGAAGAACAAACCATAAAAACTGACTGTCACTTTTATCTTGATACAACGATAGACGGAGATGTCGTTGCCGACTCTGTATCTACCTACGACACTACTGTAAAGAAAAATTTATCTGTGTCAGAGGAGTGCTCTGTATCCGGAAACGCAAGTATTTCTGAAAATCTAACCGTTGCCAGCGGGCTAACAGAAGCTCAAAAAATGAGCATAACTCCTGAAGTCAACGCTCAATCCATATCCATAAACTTGAATAACAACAGAATAACCAATGTGGGGAGACCTTTTGAAGACACTTCACCAGTCCCAGCTTTCTACGCGCCATCGTGTGAATATATGTTTGTTTCCACGCAAATATATCAAAGAGTTTACGTTCGAGCGATGGAGGATGAGGTTCCTTTAATCGGTAGGGGCAGACTCGTATACAAGAGCCCCCTTGCAGAAGACTGCATTCGCCTGGTAGATGTAGACAAAAGCTCAAGTGCGGTCAGGGAAGTCTCTCCAGGGTCAAAAAGATTTCAACTCTTGAAGAGGGGAACATATGTATTTGACATGATTCTAGTCAAGAGATGGGGATGGAATAATGGCTGGAGCGGGGCTTTTAAGCTATTCAGAGACGTCCCCAAAAATCTTAATGACGACCTGCTAGCCCAAACCATCCTACACTCCGGAGGAGGATACTCTATGCAAGGGACTATAAACACTATAATACACGTGGAAACCCCTCCTGAGAATCCTGACACTGATTCTTCTCAAACCTATTACGTTAAATTTTCTTTCGGCGGAGATCGCAACATCACAGATTTAGGATCTGTCGTGTGGTCTATTATCTACTATCCAGACATAGATAGAGGGGAATAATCAAATGAAAAATAAAAAAACAACCAGCACTTTAAAACAAACAATAACTACAGCTGAAGGAGCTACACCGCCGGATTATGGAACAGGAGTATTGCAACAAAATCTCTTCCTTCATAACTCTACACTCAATTTACAAAAAAACTTATCCACAGAACACTCTTTTCTTGGAAGAAACATGAACGTAACAGGAGAAACTAATGTGCAATGTCCTCTCAAAATTGGCAACGACTTATCTTCAAAAAACGCTTCACTCAAAGAAACGAATATTTCAGATAATATAGAAGTCTCTCTTTCAGAAAATCAGAAATGTAAATTCGAAAATATACAACACCCCAAAGCTAGATATGATGCTATGACTTGGGGATATTTAAGAACAAGAGCTGTAGAAAGCTTAAATTGCTTTAGTCGAGGCTGGAAACACCTTCCCGACGGAAAGTTGAACACTATTCCCTTTTTAATGAATGCAGGAACCGACAAAAACTATTCTCCTTCTGCTTGGAAGTATTTTTCCCTTAAAGAATATAAACTGCATCTTCTCAAAGTTGGCATATACCAAGTTTCAATAAATGTCGCCAGATCTGCTGGAAGACATAACGGGAACGACGAACAAGATTTAAGAATGAATCTATGCATGGGAAGCAATGTCACCCATCTTAGCTACACAGATAGCAGAGGACTTGGAAGAAACGACCCCACCATTAGAACATTATATGGAGTCTTTTCCGTTCTCTCTATCGACGAAAAAAACCCAGAAAACGTTTGGATAGAGTTCACTATATATGGGGAAATGTACCTAGAATCTGTATCTCTTAGTGCCATATGGTTTCCTTTAGGGCTTGATTTCACAGAAAAAGATTAACTAATAAACCAAGGAAGAATAGGTTATGGAAGAAAAACCTCTAGAAAATAACCTCTCAGAAGAAGTCGAGAATCCAAAAACTAAAATCTCATTTCCGACATTCAATAAATACACGATCACCACTCTAGTAGACGGAAAAGCTAACCCCGAAGCACCAAACCAACCGAACGAATTAGAGCTTGAAGGAAAAAACAGAGAGGAAATTAAAACCCACGCCTTAACTATAGAGGAAAATTTATCAACCTCCTCGTTAAAATTGACAACTGATTTAACCTGCGAAAAAAATTTAACCGCAGATAAGGGCGTTTTCGTCAAAAATAATTTCTCCTTAAAACCCACAACAACTGTTAACATAAACGGAAAATTAAACCTCTTGAATTCAACTATAATTTATAAAAGCGCCACAAAATCTTTCGATTCAGCTAAAGTTTCAGACCGAAAAGATCAAGAGTATATTCCTTATGGAGAGTTAAAAAAATATGGCATATCGTTTATGACGAGGTCCTCATGGAGCGAAGGTCAGGTAGGCGAGGGCGGAAGTGTTTATTGGGGACAGTATTTCAGTTGGAGCAATTATGCGACTATAAATGAGGTAAAACACCCAAACAACAATGAAGTTTTTCAACTCCAAAGCCCAAACGGGACAAACCAAGGAATTTGGAGAGACTATTACCTAACATTTAAAAAACCAGGCATCTATAGAGTTAGCGTTGCGATATCTAAACACGGAGCTTGGCTTGATAACGGCCGCGGTGGATTAAATGAGCTTAAAGTTACCTTTGAAAATGGGCATACGCACAAGATTGGACACATGACCACAGCAGGACAAACAAACTATAATTACCGGTCATCAGGAATTATAGGAGCTGTTGTAGCGGCTAATCAGCCCGGGAAGTTCTGGATAGAGTGTATAGGACCCTCATACAGGGTCCATATGTTTGACTGGTCCATTATAAGACTTCCTTCTCTTCAATGGGATCCCTAGAATAGGACGCTTTAGAAACAACTCTTCCCACCAAATCATACCCTATGACACCCGTTATTTCGACTTCGTACCACTCTCCCAGATTCGATACTTTTCTTGCGTCATTGATGACGATGCAACCGTCTATTTCCGGGGCCTGACCATAAAATCTTGCCGCCAAAAGCAGCGAACTATCCGGATGGTAGCCGTCTACTACGGCTATCATCTTTTTCCCTACATAGGAGAGATTTTTTTTCTCTACGATCTTTTGCTGAATTTTAGATAAAACACTAAGACGTCTAGACTTCTCTCTGTTAGAGATTTGGCTCTCCAACTTAGCAGCGTGACTGCCTTCCTCTTGCGAGTAAGTAAATATTCCTAAGTTATCTATCAAGCCTTCTTTCACAAAATCGACTAGCTCACAAAATTCTTCTTCCGTTTCTCCTGGGAACCCTACTATGATAGAAGAACGAATCTTGACAAGGGGAACTTGCTCTCGCAATCTTTTCAAAGTATGGCGTATCTCCGCTCCAGAGGTCTTTCTAAACATAGCCTTTAAGATCCGGTCATTGATATGTTGGATAGGCATATCAAGGTAGGGGAGTAGTCTAGAATCCTCCTTCATTAAGGCAATAATCTCGTCATTAACTTCATCTGGATATAGATATAACATTCTAATCCAGAACACCCCTTTTTCCTTTAGAATAGCTCTCAGAAGATCCACTAACATAGATTTCCCAGAAATATCTTTGCCATAATCTCCAAGATCCTGCGCTATCAAAATAATTTCTTTAACTCCTTGAGACAGCAGAATTCTAAACTCTTTCAGAACCCTATCCAAAGGCTTACTACGCAATTTTCCTTTAATAGAGGGGATTATGCAGAAAGAACACTGCTTGCGACACCCCTCCGCAATTTTTAAATACGCATAGTGTTTTGGGGTAGATAGCTTCCTAGGAACTTCTCCCGCCTCTAAATAGCTTTTGGCATCAATTTTTTCTCCTCGTTCTTTCGAAGAGATCGCTTCTAAGATGCTCTCCACATTACCGGATCCAAGCATATAGTGGATATGTGGAAACCAAGGTTTTAAAGCTTCTTTATGTTTAGAAACCATACATCCCGTCAAAATAATCTTGGCAGTAGGTTTTTTCACTTTAACTAATTTGTCTAAATGTTCTTCAACCTCATCCCTAGCGGCCTTAAGAAAAGCACACGTATTCAAAACAAAGTAATCGGCATCACGAGGATCGTCACAAACTTCATATCCTGCCTGCAAAAGCAGGCCTAACATAACTTCACTGTCAACCAAATTTCTTGGACATCCTAAGCTAATAAAGTGAATTTTATTTTCTGAAAGTTCTTTATTGAAAAATTGTTTCACATCAACCGTCATAGCGATCTCGATCTATCATGATTTAGAGAAAAAGCCCTTCGGACGAAGCACCAAAACCTTTGGGGATTCGAAGGAATCTTGATTATTTTTCCAAATGAGGATAGGATTGTAAGCGATTTGTCACTTTCTTTAAAGGATTCGTCGAATGGCCAGCAAAAATAGAGAGATCATCAAGCTCAAGAGCACCGAAAGCTCGGAAGTACTTTGGACAACCAAGAACAAAAGAAAAACACCTGCTCGACTGGAACTAAAAAAGTATGATAAAAGGTTGCGTAAGCACGTGATCTTTAAGGAAGCCAAATAACTGAGTCAGGGGACGCCTAGAAATTTAGCTTCCTCCTTCTCTAGATTTTGAGGGAATTATGAAGTTTGAATTTGCTATGGCACTTAAGTATTTGCTTCCAAGGAAAGAGCGTCTTTCAGCTTCTTTTGTTTCTCTCTTCTCTATAGGAACGATAGCTCTCGTGGTTTGGCTTTCTGTTGTTTTCCTTTCCGTAATTGGGGGAATAGAGAAGAGATGGATCCAAGACCTTTCAAAGCTTCATTCTCCAATAAAGATTTGTCCCTCCGAGAATTACTACTCTTCTTACTACTATAACATTGACTCTTACTCCGAAAAATCTAACTATTCGCTAAAGACTTTAGGAGAAAAGCTATCCTCCGCGGCTTCTGACCCTTATGATCAAGATCTAGATGAACCCCTGCCTGAAAAATTTCCTTCTCCGGATTTAGCTGCTGACGGGGCACTAATAGATCCTGTTAAAGTTCTTTATAAAATCCTATCTCCCATAGTTGTTAAATATCATGGCGAATTTCAAGAATTTGAAGAGAGCTATGGCCAGCTTATATTAAGTGAAAAATACTCATCCAGAAAAGAAGAAGATCTTCGTGGATTCTCTAGGCTCATTTCTTACGATTTAAGTTCCTCGCAAAGAGACTTACTCCTTCCATATAGTTCTGGGGATTATCTATCGTTTGCTTTGAGTCCTTTAAACCTTTCATCTTCCGAACCTAGAAAAAATTTTATACAAGTCTCTGCAATATTTGCAGGAAAAGGGGTTGTTTTACCCAAACGATACGCAGAAACAGGATATCAGGTAGGGGATACTGGAAGTCTTTCTTTTTACAGAGGGAATAACTCCACCCCCATATCACTTCCAGTTGTAGTCACAGGGTTTTACAACCCAGGGCTTTCCCCTATAGGAGGCAAAACAATATTTGTAGATAAAACGTTAGCGGAAACCATCCGAGACACAACCCTAAGGGATGCCTCCCCACAAAACGGTATTACCAATGGATTTGATCTGTTTTTCCCGCAGTTCAAAAAAATAGAAAAAATAAAACAAGAAATCCGGCTTTTACTCAAAGCTCATCACATTGATCACTACTGGCATATCGACTCTTTGTATGACTATGAGCAATTTCTTCCTATTCTAGAACAACTTAGCAGCGACAAAATTTTGTTCCTCTTAGTTTCTTTTATCATCCTCTTTGTGGCTTGTTCCAATGTTGTGACCATGTTAATCCTTTTAGTTAACGACAAGAAAAAAGAGATAGGGATTTTAATAGCTCTTGGAGCGTCTAAAAAACAATTAAAACGAATCTTCGGCATATGTGGCGCTATTTCTGGGGGGACAGGCGCTTTTTTAGGGGTTCTCTTAGCCATACCTACGCTTAAATACCTAGAAGCTATAGTAAACTTTCTCGGTGGACTGCAAGGCCATGCAGCGTTTAATAAGCAGTTTTTCGGCAACACCTTACCAAATCAAATTGACAATCTCATTATTGCTGTCATAGGAATTGCAACTCTTGTTCTCGCTACAATTTCGGGCATAATACCCTCAATAAAGGTAGCCAAAATGCAAGCTTCGGAAATATTAAAGTCAGAGTAAGTATGCCTCTATTAGAAGCAAAAAATATTTATAAAACTTTTATTAACCAAGGCACCCCTCATCAAGTGCTCAAGGGGATATCCTTATCTCTGCACGAAGGAGAAGTTCTGGCTATTACAGGGTCGTCAGGAAATGGAAAGACGACTTTATTAAACATTCTAGGGACCTTGGATATGCCTTCTTCAGGAGAACTTTTATTTTTTGACAAGGCTTTCTCTTCCAAAGAATACCCTTTGATTAGAAATAAATATTTGGGGTTTGTTTTTCAGCACTTCCATTTGTTAGAAAATGAGACCGTAGAAACAAATATTTTAATGCCTGCCATTATTGCTGGCATTACCCCAAAAAGAAACCCAGACATTATAAAAAGAGCGGAATTTTTGGCTGAGAAGGTTGGTTTAAAGAATAAATTAAAAATAAAGTCTGCTCTTCTTTCTGGGGGAGAAAAACAGCGCGTAGCTATAGCTAGAGCTCTAATTAATGATCCAAAGATCTTATTAGCAGATGAGCCCTCAGGCAACCTTGACGACCAAACTTCCTCGAGTATTCATAATCTTCTACTAGGTCTAGCAACAGAGGGGAAAGGAATCATACTGGTAACCCATAACAGCCGTCTTGTGGAGAAATGCTCTAGACAGTGCGTTTTAAAAAATGGATCTTTTTCGTAAAAAACTTAAAAACCTATAAAATAATATTTTATCCTCAATCTGAGGGGCTTATAAAGAGGTTTTTATTTGGAAAAAAATTCCTTAGATCCTATAATCCCGACATCACCAAGGGGTTAGAAATGGAAAGAAGAAAAGAAACGAGAACGACCATGCTTAGAGCTTGCGATGCAGGGAAGAAATCTTGGTTCGTTATTGACGCTTCAAATAAAACTCTGGGAAGATTGTCTTCTGAAATAGCTAAGATCTTAAGAGGAAAGCATAAGGTCACTTTTACTCCACACGTTTCTTCTGGGGATGGGGTCATCGTTATCAATGCAGAGAAGGTTAGACTTACTGGAGCTAAGAAGGCTCAAAAGACCTACAAATACTACACCGGCTATATAGGTGGAATGAGAGAGGTTCCTTTTGAGAACATGCTAGCTAGAAATCCTGGCTACATCATTACGCATGCCGTAAAGGGAATGCTTCCTAAGACTCGTCTTGGTAATAAACAAATTAAATCTCTTCGGGTGATTAAGGGCGGAAATTATGAAGAATTTCAGGCTCAGAAACCTGTTGTGCTAAGCGCATAAAATTGGAGTAGATCGTGTCGAAGGTTAGTGCTATTCAAGAATCTGTTGCCACAGGAAGAAGAAAGAGAGCCGTTTCTAGCGTTAGATTGCGCCCAGGAACAGGAAAGATCGATATCAATGGAAGAACTTTTGAAGAGTATTTTCCTATACAAGTTCAGAGGGATATGATCTTAGCTCCTTTCAAAACAACAGGAAAAGGGGAAGACCAGTACGATATCATAATCAGAGTGAGCGGTGGCGGAGTTCAGGGTCAGGCCATAGCTACCAGATTAGGGATATCTAGAGCTCTGGTTAAAGAAGATGAAGCCAACAAACAGGACTTGAAGTCTTTGGGATACTTAACCAGGGATCCTAGAAAGAAAGAAAGGAAGAAATACGGCCATAAAAAGGCTAGAAAGAGTTTCCAATTCTCCAAACGTTAAGTTCAAAATCTCGTTGGTGTGTTCAAAAGGCCGAAGACTTTCAGACAAGTTCTTCGGCTTTTTTATTGTTTTTTGGAACGCCATAAAAGGCTTCGTACGCCTTCCAAATGTCTTTGCCTTGTTTTTTGCAAAGTAATAACATCCTATTACCGTCCACAAGAAAAGATTTTTTTTCTTTAATAACGTTTACGCACCCGACGCTAAGTGAAGCATGTATGATTTCATTATTTATAGATTTAATCATAACATGATTTAATATTCCTTCTTCTTCAAGAAAGATAAGCCCTCCGACAGGAAGCAAATTGAAGGAAGAAACTGGCGTGCAGTAATTATGTTGATCGGAAGCGTTCCTGGGGAAAAAAATCCCTTGAGCCCTAAAAAGCAGATTAACAAACCCAGAACAATCTATACCCATAGACCTAGAGGTCGTGGAAAAAGCTGTTCTACCTCCATATAGGTAAGGTATTCCTAGCATTTGATAAGCATCTTTTAATAATTCATGAACATCGAGCTTTCTGGGAATAGGGGCTACACATTTGGGAGAGCAATAGGCTTTGGATAAGATTTTTCGATACGATGGATCAAAAATTTCCTTAGAAAAAGGTAAGGAGACGTTTCCAAAAAAATCACACTGTAAATAGGTCCCGTAGGGGAGAGGGATATTCCAAGGTAATAACCGAGCATCTAAGGTTTTTACAACAACGTTTGGCCTGTATGTTGGTTCCATAGGGATGAGGTTGAGAAAAAAGGGGCTGAACTCTGAAAAATCTCGACTAAAAGCGTGATACCCTGGGTAGGGAATAAACTCTCCCTTTACCACTGTTTCCTGCTCCAAAGCTCGATAAACAGGACGCATAGGAGGCTTAGGAGAAGAAGAGTCTAAAACTTCTCCAAATACCAGTTGGGTTTCTAGGCCCTCTTTGTGGGAAAAGAGCTCAAAGAGTGAGGCAGCGACAACAAATCGCTCCATACACCATCTCCACTATTACAATGAGTTCAAGTGCTGATAAGGGTCAGGGAACCCTAGCCGAGAGAAATATTGAGGAATGGGCACCCTTAAGTTCATAGGTATTTTCTTGAAAGGATGAATAAAAGAAAGAGACAATGCGTGCAACAGCATTTTCTTAGAACTTACAGATTCTCTTTTCCCGTATACGGAATCCCCAACCACAGGACATCCAGCTTCTGCACAATGAACTCGAATTTGATGCTTTCTTCCTGTTTCTAGCTGAGCTAGTACATAAGAGAAATTTTTAGACTCCTTTAGAACTTTGATATGTGTTACGGCTTTTTTAGCTCCTTCTGTTTTTGGTGTTACAGAGACGACTCTATACGATTCCAACTCCTTAAGATAGCTTTCAAAACGAGTCTTCTTCGTTTGTAACTTCCCATCCAGAATAGCTATGTAATAACGTAATATATCGTGTTTTTCAAAAAGCAAGGAAAACTGTTCTTTAGCCCGAACACCTTTAGCAAAAATCATTAGTCCAGAAGTATCTCTATCTATTCTGTGAACAGGAAATATTCCTGAAGTTTGATAATGATGTCGTAGTAGAGCTAGAGCATTGTTTCCGCCGTTTTCTGTAGGCACGCTCAACATCTGAGGAGGTTTATTAATAGCTACGAAACTTCTATCTTCGTAAAGAATTTTTATACCATTTACAATTTTTTCTTTACGAAGGGGGAGTAAAGAAACCTTGTCTTCTTCGCTGAAGGTTTTAGAGAACTCGGAGACTATCTCTCCGCCGACGGAAACTCTTCCAAGCCTTATCCATTCCTTTATAGAAGTCTTAGAGGCTTCCGGATAAAAACTCTGAACAAGGTCAACAATAGACAAAGAAGACAAAGCTCCTCCATTGAAAAGAAAATCCTTAGGGGAGCATTTTACCAAAGAAGGGTATTAACGGATAAAAATTTGTTTCCGCGATAAGGGAACTTTGCGTTTACAAATTTTTTAGTACTTCTGAAAATACCTCTTCTTCATCTCCCGAACCATCTATCTCCACAAGTCTTCCCGTTGTTGCATAAAAAGCTATGATGGGGAACGTTTCTTCTTGATAGGTTTTCAAGCGCTGTTTGATAACTTCAGCATTATCATCTTTTCTGATGACGAGAGCTCCTTGACAAACAGGACAATTATTCTCAGTAGAAAAAGATCCTTTTTTGAAAGTTTGTCCACAAGAGGAGCAAGTAATTCTAGACGTCAACCTATCATATACTTCTTGGTCGGAGATTTTTATGTTTAGAACAATAAAAGAGCAACCTTTGATAAGCAGTGATTGAGAAAATTGTTCTGCCTGCCTAACTGTTCGAGGGAAGCCATCAATAATGTACCCGTCTTTACAGTCAGGTTCATTAACTCGCTGTTCAATCATGGAAATCACTAGATCATCGGGGACCAGAAGTCCTTTTGAAATGCACTCTGCAACTTTTTCCCCTAGGGGAGTAGAATTGGCTATATTCTCTCGAAATAAATTGCCTGAACTTATATGGGGTTTTCCTGTTTTCTGAGAAATTCTTGAAGACTGAGTGCCTTTACCACACCCTGGGGGCCCCATTAAAATAACTACTTTGCTTTCTGACATAAACCTCCCGAATAAAGAAGGGAGTTTCAAGCACAAGATCTCTTTTGTCAAGAGAATCCTTGACTATTTCTTCTAACAAAAAATTTAACAAAAAAAAAGAAAGATGTAGACTCTCCGCTCTCATTTAGACAAAGGGAGATCTTTCGTCATGGGATCTGCAGAAGTTTCTGATTTTTCTATACAGTCTTCTATCCTTGCACTGATAGGCGCCAACGCGGTGGACTCTGGATCGACTTCTTGCTTGATTGAGAAGTTTATCAAGTGCTCTGATAATCAAAGAGTCATTGAAAGCTTAGAAAATCCTCTTAGTGTTGACGCGACGAGGGACCTTCTGTCTTTACTTCATCGAATAGGAGCGGGAACCTCTCCAACTTTCAAGTCTCATGATTTATCTGAGACTGAAGCTGTATACCTGCAGGATTTCTACCGAGTGAGCCTTCTTGCTATATGTGCAGATCTTTTCCTCCCTATGGAGCAACTTACAGGCACTGCCTGTGGGAGATGCATATCGCACATCATAGCGATAATGCTCTTATTTGTTTCAATTGTCTGTGGGGTCAGGCATCTTATTCTTTTAGCGAAGTCTCGAGAACGTTCTAAAGCCCTTCTTGATTTTATCTCGAGTCAGACAAGGGGTAGGAGCATTTTAAGCCCGCAGAGAGCCGCTATGGTTTCTGCAGCCCAAAAAGCTTACCAAGCAGAGAAAGCTTACTCTCGAATCAAGCTGCTTTTTGGGCTTTTGGAGGTGGTGTTCTTTGTTGGCATAGTTCTTTGTTTAGTACAGCCCGTATTAGCTTTGTTTTCAGTAGCATGTATGTGTGGTGTAGTATCTCATCTTACAGTGATTGGCTTATCCATAGCCTGTACAGCTGCTGTATTCTATCTCCCTCTTCTGCTTTTAGAAAGCTATGCCAAAAGAAAAGTATCTGGTCATCTGGAAAAGGCTCTCTGTTTTTATTTACTAGCAAAACAGACGCCAATATCCTTGGCTCATCTGAACATTACTCCAGACCTACTTTCTTTCGAAGAGGACGAGAACTTTGTAAAGAAACTCTTAATCAAAGGTCCCAAAGGTCATGCGGGTTCATGGGAGGGGTGGGGAGCAGGCTCTCCGCCACCAAGCTACTCTGATTTAGAAAATTAAAGATACCCCTCATTCTCAAATTTAGTCAGGACATTTGTTTTTTCTTTTATTTTTTTAAAAGCAACTCCTGTAAAATATTTGGGCATGGAGCCGTTAAATAATCTAGATACTGAGATTCAGTCTTCTATCCTGGCCTTATTAGGGGCGGAATCGACTTCTTCTGGTTCGGGGGCCTTTCTTTCGGATGAGTTTGTAGTTTGTTCTGATGCAAGACGCGTGCAGAGGAATTTGACAAATCCCTCGAGTCCTCGCGCTACTCGGGATCTAGAATCCCTGGTCACCCGGATAGGCTTTCAAGAGGCTCCAAGATTTTCTGGAGGAGGGGACCAGGTAGACGGTGACATACCGTTACTCATGTATAACTGGTACAATATAGATTTGTGTTCACGATGTGTCTTTGACTTGTTTTTTAACTGCCCAAGAAGACGCTATGATGATTCTGAATCTGTGGAGCCTAACAGAGTTTTCGCCATTATAATTGCTGTTGTCCTTCTCTTTTCCTCCACCATTTTGGGTGTCAGAAATATAGTCTTGTTCGCAAAATCTGTGGAAAGGTCCAGAAAGCTTCTCAACTTTATTATGAGTAGCGCAGCATCCATAAGAGATACTCGCAATCAACAAGCCCTGTTGGTAGCTTCTGCTAAGGAGGCATATAAGGCCGAAAAATCTTATATGCGCATTAAACTGATGTTTGGAATCTTAGATTTAGTTCTTAGCGCAGGCTTAATTTTGATTCTTGCAGCTTCTATTCTGGCAGCGACGTCGTCTGTATACCTTGGCGGAGTTTTATCATGTCTAACGATAGTGGGCCTTTCATTAATAGGGCTAGTAAGTATTTTCTATCTTCCTCTGCTAATATTAGAAAGGAGGGCGAGAAAACGCTCTGCAGAGAACATAGAAAAATCACTTTGCTTTTACCTGATGGCGAAACAAACCCCGGAAACAATATCAAACTTTAGACTATCTTCAGCGTTCGATTTTTTGGACGATGACTCGGGTATACGAGCACCTAGGGAGGGGGCTCAAACATCAAATAAAAGCCCCACGTATTGTGCACACTCAGAGGAAACTACATCTTCAACTAGCTACCACACGTACTTTCAATCACAAAAATTCACATCGACAAGTCTCATAGGGTCGCAGGGGCCTGCTCCTACTCCTTCTGCTCCACCCTATGAAGAAAGTTCTTCTCCCTCAGCGCCTCCTCCAAGCTATGAAGAATTGGAAAAATCTGGCGCTTTTTCTAATAAAGATAATTAAGATTTCTTAACAAAAGAAGCTTCTGTTTAAAAAAAAGTTATTTTGCTGTAGAATCTTAAAAAAAAAAACTTGGAAAGTACAAATGTTTTCCCATATTTCTCTAGCTTGTACTAACCACAAGCACTACGAGGATCTTTCCCCTAAAGAAAAAGTTGGTAGGATAGCTGCTGTTGCTATAGATATTTTACTTTTTCCTATAGTGGCGATCATTTGCGGAATTGTTGGAAGCCTCATATTCATACTTAAAACTCTCTACGGCATAATCAGAGAGCTTTTGCACAGGATAACTTGTAAAGGTGATTGCTCGAAGGAGACTTTGTACAAGAGGGTATGGGGAAGGGTGAATATTGCACACTTTACGCCGTCGTTTATGTTGATGCTTCCTATCCTAGGGATCGGTTTATACTGGCTGGTTAGGAAGTCCAATCTCCCTGACCTTGAAGAGCTCAATTGTGCTGACTACACATGCGTTTTGCTTACCCTATCTGTTAGAGAAGCTTTTTCTGCTCTCGAGGAGAAGGCTCCGCAACCGTGTTTGGCTAATCTAGCAGCCTCCGCTTAATAAAGGAGAGGTCTAGGTCTTTTGCTGAAGAGGAGGCTCTCCTAAGGTAGCACTAGCTTCCTTTCGGGAGGGATCCTCTCGTAATCGGCTAAGTCATACGTATCTGGAGCTAGAAACCAGAAGGCGGGGTTGTTCTCTGTTCCAACAAGTTCTGCAGGAAACTTTTCTCGGAGGAGAGCTTCTTCGTTGGAGAGAATGCTGGTCTCTAGGATGCTTTTCACCACTGCTTTTTTCGCATCACCTTTTACATAAAAAACGTTGTGCTTCCCTCTCTGCAAGCAAGGGAAAGTAAGCGTCATTCGCTTACTTTGATGTTGGGGCACATCATTAAAAACAACTAGCCGATCTTTGACGTCCAAAGCCTTCGTTTTCGGGAATAAGGAGGCCGTATGGCCATCATCTCCCACACCCAACATAATAAAATCAAAGCTACTTTCGGGAACACGTTCTGTTAATAATTTCTCATAATCGACATCTCCTTCAGGATTTTCTACCTTCATCCTAAAGAAATGGTCTTCTGGGGCCCCTAATTCTCTGAGAATAGCCATTGCATTTCCGTAGTTACTTTCTGCAGTCTCTGGGGGAACACATCTTTCATCACCCCAGAAAAAGAAAATCTTCGAAATATCAGCAATCAAAGATTTCTTCTTCACTAGTTCAGAAAAAATAGCCAAAGGAGTGGATCCTCCAGAAAGGGCAACGAAAAAGCTTCCCTTGCTTTCAATGGATTTATTCGCACAAGAGATCCAATCTCTGACAGCGAAAGAAAGGAACTCCTGATCACTACTAGTTAACAACCATCTATTTCCATGATTAAGATTGACCATGATACTCATATTTAGCTATAAGACCCTCCAGCTTCTACCATCGGCATGCATCAAAGCATCGGCACATTGTGGACCGGAAGAACCTGCGACATAGTTAGGGAACAATGCGTCAGAAGGATCATTCCTCCATTTTTCTAGTAGGGGAGTAAAGAGTTCCCAGGAAGCTATTACTTCATCATTACCAGTGAATAGGGTTCTATCTCCCAATATACAGTCACACAGAAGGCGCTCATAAGCCTCTGGGGCTTGGGTTTTGAAGTAGCTATCGTATCTGAAATCCATTTTTACAGGTTTGACGAGATTGCTAACCCCGGGGACTTTACAGTTAAATTTCAGAGCAACCCCTTCGTCTGGCTGTATACGAATAATTAATAAATCGTTTTCTAACTTTTCTTTAGAGAAAAAATCCCCGTGGATGGGCTTTTTAAAAGTTATTGCAATTTCTGTACAACGTTTTTCCAATCGTTTACCTGCTCGCAGGTAAAATGGCACCCCTTGCCAGCGTGGAGTATCTATAAGCATTTTTAAAGCTACATAAGTTTCTACCAAAGAGTCTGGAGCGACAAGATCCTCTTGTCGATATCCTTTAACAGATACTCCACCGACCTTACCCGGCCCGTATTGCCCTCTTACAACGGGGTATGTTGGAGACTGAATTTCCGAAAAAGGGACGACATTATTCAAAACTCGAATTTTTTCTTTTTTGATACTTTCAGAAGAGAAGCTCGTAGGGGGTTCCATTGTTAACAAGCACAACAGCTGCATCATATGGTTTTGCACCATATCTCTTAACATTCCTGACTGTTCGAAGAAATTACCTCTCGAGCCTATCCCTATAGACTCACTCACTGTAATTTGGACGTTATCTATACATTCTTTTGCCCAACAAGACTCGAAGATTTTGTTAGCAAAACGTATTGATTGAATATTTTGTACCGTTTCCTTCCCTAGGTAATGATCTATGCGATACACACATGTTTCACACAAGTTATCATCAATGCACTTCTGCAATTCCTTAGCGCTTTCCAGATCATGACCGAAAGGTTTTTCTATAATCACTCGTGTCCAAGAAGACTTCTTGGAGCAGCACGAAGAAGGCTCTTTATGAGGAATAAATAGCTCATGGCTCCTAAGCTGTTTAATAATCTCTTGAAAATTACTTGGCGGAGTAGACAGGTAGAATAATCTATTGCCCTCGGTAAAGAACTCAGAATCTAGCTGGTGCAGAAAATCTTTGAGCGATATGTAATCCTTATCTTCGTTAAAAAAGCCTTGATGATAGAACAACCTCTTCTGCAGCCTTTCCCAGGCATGCACATCTAACTCCCTATGATTACCATACATAGACACAGCTTCTTGCATTTCTGAGCGAAAAACATCATGATCTTTAGGTCTACGAGCATAGCCTACGCAAGCGAAGCGATCCGGCAACTGATTTTCTCTGGATAAGTTATACAAAGCAGGAAGAAGTTTTCTTGCTGTTAAATCTCCCGTAGCTCCAAAAATAACTAAGACACAGGGAGGCATTTCATTTGGGAACTCCCTAGGAGGAACAGGAAACATCATAACATACCCTTGGTAAAATAGTTTTCAAGAAAGCCTTCCTTTTTAGTACACCGAATAACCATTACTAGCGAGAAAACTTGATAAGATTAGAGACGCTGCTACAGAGTCTACTTGCTTAGCCCTTTGTTTTCGATTCATCTCTTTTTCCCTTAGCATTCTATCGGCTTCTGCTGAAGAGAGCCTTTCATCCCAAAGAATAGGAGAGAATCCTAGCACTTTTTCCAAAACATCTCTAAAAAGAGCAACTTCGTTACTGCCTAGGCTATCTCCTCCTTTTAGGTGGAGAGGGTTTCCTATAACCACGCAAGTGATGTTTCGTGCTTCGACCAAAGATAAAACCTCTTTAGCAGTATCTTCCATACTTCTTTTGGTTTCGATATTGCCCAAAGGCAAAACGACGTAGAGGGGAGGCATAGCAACTGCTACGCCCACACGCTTTTTACCATAATCTAAACATAAAAAGGATCTTTGACTTTCGTCCATCTTATGACCGAGCTCTGATACTCATTGCTTTTGAAATAAAAGCTTTGAAGAGCGGATGAGGGGCTACTAGCTTTGATTTAAATTCGGGGTGAAATTGTACTCCTATCATCCAGTTGTGATTTTCTAACTCCATGATCTCACACAGTCCCTGAGGAAGAAACTTCCCTACAGTACGCAACCCGGCTTTGGAGAATTGCTCTTCATAGAGGTTATTGACTTCATAACGATGCCTATGCCTTTCAGAAATATTTTCATACCCATATGCGGCAAGAACTTTGGATCCCTCTTCTAAGACACAGGGGTAAGCTCCTAGTCTCATAGTACCCCCTTTATCAACGATCTGATTTTGTTCATCCATGATACAGACCACTGGGTGTGGGGTTTGGGGATTCATTTCTAACGAATCAGCATCTTTTAACCCAAGGACATTTCTTGCAAACTCAACAACCATTACCTGAAGACCTAAACAAATGCCAAAATAGGGGAGGTTATGCTCCCTGCAATACTTTGCTGCAAGAATTTTCCCCTCCCAACCTCTATTACCAAAGCCTCCAGGCACTAGACAAGCTTGACAATCTCTCAAGCTGGACTCATCAAATTTGTCGGCATCTACAGGGACTATTTCCGCGGTGCAATCAAGACCTGCTGCTGCATGAGAAAGAGACTCAAAGATAGACTTGTAAGCATCTTTATGTTGTAAATACTTACCCACGACACCGACAGAGATCTTATCTTTAGGAGATTTCAGAACACTGACTAATTTTTTCCAATCATCAAGATTATTTTTCCTATCACCAGAGGAGAAGCCTAACCGACTCATAACAAACTGAGCAATAGACTCTTCATCCAAGATTAAGGGGAGTTCATATACGGAAGCTTCTACATCAGGAATGTTAAAAACAGCTTCCTCTGGAACGCTACAAAACAGGCTTATTTTTCGTTTAAGATCTCCAGATAAAGCCACTTCAGACCTACATAATATGGCATCAGGAATAACGCCTATCCCCCTTAAAGTCTGTACGGAGTGCTGAGTGGGCTTACTTTTAATTTCGCCAGAAGCTTTGAGGTAGGGGACATATGTCATATGAAAATTTAGGCAGTCTTGAGCATTTTCGTAGCGGAACTGTCTAATAGCTTCCAGAAATGGGAGGGACTCTATATCTCCAACCGTTCCTCCGATTTCTACGATAACGATATCGGGTTTCTGGTCTCCTACACAACTTCTTATGACTTCCTTGATTTCATTAGTAATGTGGGGGACGACCTGAACAGTGCTTCCCAAATAACGCCCTTCTCGCTCTTTCTTAATGACCCTAGCGTAAATTTGACCAGAGGTAGCAGTAGACAGCTTAGAAAGATTCACCGAAGAAAACCGGTAATAATGACCTAAGTCTAAGTCTGTCTCGGCTCCATCGTCAGTGACATAGATTTCCCCATGTTCAAAGGGATTCATAGTTCCGGGGTCTACGTTTAAGTATGGATCCAACTTCAACATAGAAACGGAGAGTCCGTGACGCTCTAGCAACAAAGCCAAAGACGCTGCGGTTAATCCTTTCCCCAGAGAAGAGACTACTCCTCCCGTTAAGAACAAGCATTTAAATGACATAACAAATAATTCTCTACTTTTTTGATATCTTCAGGGTAATCTACAGAAGGAGGTTTTACGTCAGACATGCATACGTGCACACTACCGCCGCTTTCAAGGATCCTTAATTGTTCGAGATCTTCTGAAAGGCTTAAAGGAGTTTTAGGCAGTTTTAAATAAGTCTCTAAAGAATCTCTTCTAAAGGCGTATACCCCTAGGTGAATGTAAATATCCGCTTTCACTTTAAACTGGCTGGGAATAAGACTTCGACTGAAGTACAAGGCCCTTCCATTCTGATCAAAAACACACTTGACCTTTCTTTCGGTAAAAATCTCTTCTTCATCGTGTCCTACAGACACCGGGGTTACGATCTGAACCTCTGGACGTAATTCCATTTCTTCTATCATTTTATCTATAACGTAGGAGGGCATACACGGCTCATCGCCTTGGACATTTACAATAATTTCTGCTTCGGGACAGAACAGACGCGCAGCTTCTCCCACACGTTCAGTGCCATTGGAACACGACTCTGAAGTCATAACACACTGACCACCAAACTCTAACACATGATCATAGATTCTTTTATCATCAGTAGCAACAATAACTCTATCGAGTTTTTTCGAAGAGGAAATACTTTCGTAAGTTCTTCTTATTAAAGACTTTCCTGCGATTTCCGCTAAGGGTTTCCCCGGGAATCTAGAACTTCCCCATCGAGCGGGGAGGATAGCAACTTTCTTATCGTTAAAGCGTTGAGAAGCATTCATGAGACGACCTTGAAAAAAATCCTAAGAAGAACGCGGATTATTACAGAGTCTATCGATAGTTGACAAGCCCTTTTTAATAAATTCTTTATAAAAAAAGAAATTAAAAATTTAATTTTCAAAAGCTATTATTAAAGAAAGGTTTTCTATATTTTTTTGGTTTATTATGTTCTTTCAGAGAAATAATTTGTTATCATCTGTTTTAACTAGCTTATTGGTTTTAGGCCCCCTCAACACACACGCAGAGGAAAACGGTAAAACTAACGCCTTCCTAAATAGTTTTAAAGACCTCTTCTCCTCTAAAAAAAATACTAAAGAAAGCCACACCAATCTAGTTGGACTCTTCTCCGGAGATTGGAAGAAATACGATTATAAGGACTCTGGATTCTCTGTGGAGCTGCCTAAAGAACCCGAATACTCTAGACAAACAATCGAAATCCCTCAGTCCGACATTACTATCAAGTACGAAACTTTTGTCGCAGAACCCAATGAAAACCTCATCTATGTGATTTCCGTCTGGAATTACCCAGAGAAAATCGATATCGGCAAACCAGAGCAAAATCTGCAAGAAGGTTTTGCTGGTATGCTATCAGCTCTTCCAGAATCACACGTTCTCTTCATGCAGTCCTCTACACACCAAAGTCATCAATCTTTGGAGTTTTGGATTCGAAATGAAGACATCTTCTTTAGGGGAAAACTTATTTGTGTAGACCACACTCTTTACCAAGTATTTATGGTATACAAGAGCAATGACGCCAAAGCCTTGGATCAAGAATATCAACAATTTTCTAGCTCTTTCCATATCACAAAACAAGCAAAAGCCACTAAGATTCAATCTATAAACAAGAAAAGGATCTCCTTGTAAAAAGCTACACAGTCCTAGAAAAGTCCAGGCGTCGTCTATACACATCTGGATTTTTCTCTGTAAAAAAATTTTTTTCTTATATAAGACGGTGTATATTCTTATTCCTTCAGCACCGTCATGAGATACCTTTTCTTCACCTTAGCTTTATTCTTTCTACAAAAATCTTCCTGTCTAGCGACCTCTGAACAGCATATCCGTCATCCACAATTTCAATCTCATCACTCGTCCTTAACTAAAACTTCCATACAACGAATAGGAATTATTTTTGCTCTTCCCGACAACAGCCTTCTTCAAACTCCTTTGCCAGAACAATTCCCATGGCTAGCAAACATAAAACAAACCCAGGAGGGGAGTAGAAGCTACTTCCATGGCGTATACTTGGGAAAACAAATTATCATTAGCTCCCTTTGGCCGACCAAGGTAGGGGCTGCCATTACTACCTCCAATATGATTTTACAACAAAAAGTAGACATGGTCCTAGTCATCGGCTCCTGCTATTCGAGAGACCCTCGAAATCACCTTTTCGATCTTTTACTCCCCAAAGGTTATATCCACCACGACACCGATTTACGCCCTATGTTGAACAAGTTTGAAACACCGGAAAATCAACTATCCATATTTCAAACCTCTCCAGAACTTTTCCAAGCTATCAGTCGAGGAAGTAGAAGATTTCTTAATCTAGAAAGAAGAAATATTGAAAACCTTCTTAAAAAATATGGATTCATTCAACAATATACCGAAGGATTACACTCTGTAAAAGAGGGGGTTATAGCCACAGGAGAACCTTTTTCTCTCTCTAGAAAATATTTTCTATCCCTACAGAGAGATTTACCAGAAATTGCGGGTTTTGATAACTCGGGATGTGCTATAGCTCAGGTATGTCATGAATACGGGATCCCATGTATGGGACTTAACATTGTTGAACCACACCCCATGGAAGCTCCTAACCAAGAATCCTGGGGTAAACTACTTAGAGAAATCAGAAAAATGTATACCAAAGAGTTGGTGGAGCTCCTCCTTGAGGAAATCGTCTTATAACTGTAATCCAAACTTTATCTCTGAACAAATATTCTCATTGTAGATAAATCTTTTAGTCGTTAATATCGTGTCTTCTTTCGTTTGCAGCATCTGCTTCAAAGGCGGGGACTTAGCTTAGTTGGTAGAGCGTCTGATTTGCATTCAGAAGGTCAGGAGTTCGAATCTCCTAGTCTCCATTTGCGGTTATAGCTCAGCTGGTTAGAGCGCGACACTGATAATGTCGAGGTCCCAAGTTCAAGTCTTGGTAACCGCAAAAAGGTTTCTTTTAATACCTACACCTCTCTAGTCATGCTGACTGTTTCTGATCTAACCTATTCATACCCAGAACTACAGGTGTTTGATCAAGCCAGCTTCTTCGCGCTTCCTGAACAAGTGACAACAATTCTAGGAGCCTCCGGAATAGGAAAGACCACTTTGTTTCGTTTAATTTGTGGTTTATTACACCCAGAAAGCGGCAGCATCCAATGGAGCAATCAGTCCATTAATGAAAATCATATTGCTTACATGCGCCAAAAAGAAGTCTTGCTTCCATGGCGAACAGCTAGAGAAAATATCTCCCTATTAAATGAGTTAGGAGACAAAAAAAAGAAAAAGATCTCTGAAGAAGAAATCCTTGAGGCTTCAAAAGTTTTGGATATAACTCACGTCCTAGACAAATATCCATCAGAACTTTCTGGCGGAATGAAGCAAAGAGTGGAGCTGGCCAGATGCTTGGTGTCTAACAAGCCCGTCCTTTTGCTCGACGAGCCCTTCTCATCATTAGACCCTCTTATCAAAGAGTCTCTCTATAAAGAGACGACTTCTTTAGCAAAAAGAAATCGAACGACGATAGTTTTAATTACTCATGACATTTTTGAGGCCTTACTGCTATCAGACAAGTTATATGTCATTAAAAACGCCTCAATTCATCCCGTTGATATAGAAACGGTTTCCTTTTTATGTAAAAAAAATACCCGCCAAGAGTTAATAGAATTCCTTTTTCTCTAGAATCAATCTTATGAAGATCAATCTCCAAGAAACTTCTTCTGTAAAGTTCTCCATTCCGCTCCAAAAAATTCAAGGACACGTACTATCTCCTCAGGAAAAGCTTCTTAGACAACACGAAGCTTCTAAAGAATTTCTTTTCGGCTCTATCCTAATAGCTATAGCTGGAATATCCGGATGGCTAGCTATTGCTTTAGGAATCATAGGAACATCTTCTCTCTACGAAGGATTGTCAGCTTCCCCCTTACATGAAGTAGTTCTGCCCATGATAATACCTGCCATCTTCTTGATTATTTTTTCTTTACTTCTCGTTTGGATAGCTAAGAAAAAACAACATGTAATTTCCAGGAATCTTTCTGAAATAGTGGCTTCTGATACTACGCTAATTCGCAAACATTTCTCTCAAAAGCGCCCCGAAACCTTGCCTTGCGAGGAGATCAGTGACTTTATTTATAAAAACATCCTCACTGGAAATAAAAACCGTTCTTACCAACTTTCTCTTTTAAGACACATACACACCAATTTCACAAAAGAAAATAGCGCCCCTCTAGATAAAAAAATCGCCGACCAAATAAAGGACATTATGGAACATTTTGACTCCAAAAGAGAGTAAACCCCTAAATCATCCGACTAAGATCTTGTTTCAGAATCAAACCGACCCTTTCTCAGCGACAAAGCCATTATAGTTAATCCAGACAAAAGTATGATGGAGAACCCCGCCTGTCCGTAGGGAAGCCTAAAAAGAAGCGGAGTGATAGCAACACCAAAACCAAAAGCTAAATTCATCAGACGCAAAGCACGCAAACTTTCTGAAAAAGCCAAAATAGAAAAGGTAATGACAAACCGACTACAAATCTTTAAAAAATTTTCCATCTGATCAGAAATCCCTAAAATTTGACTCGTTTCAGCCAAGGCAAAAGCGATCAAAATTACAGCGATCAAATTTAGGGGAAGGGAGAGCCCTTTGAAAGACTCTCTTAATAATTTAGAGGCAGAAACTAAGGATCTTTCTTCCCAAATAAGAGTTTTATTGTAGAATTCCGAGCCCCTAAACAATACTCTGAACATCCCACCTTGCTTATTAGAAGGAATTTTAGCCAAATAAATACACGTAGCCTTAATCTCATCGAAAGAAAATGCTATCAACAATGCCTGCTTCAATATCATTACTGTGCAGAGGGGACAAGCCCACGAGGTTTTTCCACCCAAAGCCACAGGAAGAAGTGTCAATACAGCAATAATCAGCAGTATAAATCCTGAAGCCAAAACAGACAGAGGTCTAGTATGCCAGCGTTTCTCTCTTCCAGACAAAATAAATGCCCCAAAAACTGCAAAAGAAATCGATAATAATCCTTGAATATAAAACAACTCCTGACTGCATTTTCCCAAGCCAGCTAGAGACAGCGCGCCCGAAGCAAAACCTAGACAAGAAGCTGTTAAATGTCTCGACTGTATCCACGATAAAACAACCAAAAACAGTATAATTAATCTCCTTCCATAAGTAGAAGGGTTGTACTGTAGCCCCTCAGGAATACTAGGCCCCACATCTAATTCCTTAGGTCTAGAAGGGGAGCTTACGGAAGCCAAAAGGATAGCGAACCCTATCAAAGTATCATTGGCAAAAACGACCGGACTATTGGTTAAAAAAGTTGCTACACAACAAATCCAAATTCCAATCAACGCTCCTAAATAAATTAGGGGCCGCCAAAAAGTCATCAAAGCGGCTAAAAAAATTAACGCGCAACCGCAGCATAGATCAGACGTAATGACCGTTTTTGATTCATACCCTAGAGTGTACGGAGACGCTAAACACCAAAGACCAAGGAAAACAAATAAGCAATTAATCTTAAATAAAGAATACCGAAAATGACGATGAATATTCGAAAAAGTTTCTTTATCCATGTCATTTTCCTCCTCTATTATTTTGTCTCCTCTATAAAGCGGATAGAATAAAAGGAAAAGAATTTTCTATAGAAACTTAGTTTATTATTACTTATAACGTTGCAGTCAAAGAAATATCGATATTGTTTTTTTTGTAAAAATATTCTATCTAGTCATTAATTCAACCTCATCCAAGAGAAACGATCCCTTGAATAAAAAGACTCTTACTCTTTTAACTGCAGCTGTTTTTTTGCTCTCCGCCGGGGTGATGATGAAAATCAAACATTCCATGCTGCCTCCAAAAATTGGAGTGAAGATAGATGTCAGAAGATTCCCTACTATTGGCAACCTAGCTGCTCCTATCAATATTACTTTGTTTGAAGAACCTTCTTGTCACGCTTGCGAAGAATTTTCTTCGGAAGTTTTTCCAAAAATAAAGAAAGACTTTATCGACACTGGTGAAGTTTCTTTCACTCTCATCCCCGTCTGTTTCATTGAAGGATCAATGCCTGCTGCACAATCTTTAATGTGCATCTTTCATCACAACTCTAAGCAACCTGACCCAGAAGCTTTTGTTGAATATTTTCACAGAATTTTAAAGTACAGAAAAGTAGAAGGAGAGGAGTGGGCTACACCAGAAGTTCTTGGTAATTTAGCAGAAAACTTACCGACAAACTCTGGAAGGACCATTAATTCTGAAGGATTAAGACAGTGCGTAGCATCCAATATCCATAGAGAAACTATAAAGCAAAACAACATCTATGCTACTGGGTTAATGAACGGTCAACTAGCAACACCTACAGCCATAATTGGAGGAAGGCTTATAGAAGACCCTACTTATGATGAAGTCAGTAGGGTTGTGCGAGTCTTAAAAAAGAAGCTAGAAAAAGGCAAAGATATTTATGAGTAAGTTTTCTCTACCTCTGAATAGGCTCCTACAACAATTTCGCTTCCACGCTCTCTACACCGCGTGGGTTCTGGCGTGCATTGGAACCTTGTGGAGCATTTACTATAGCTATATTAGAAATATTGAACCTTGCTTTCTCTGTCATTACCAAAGAATTTGTTTATTCCCTCTTTGCATAATTCTAGGCATCGCTTCCTACAAAGATTCTTCCGAAATAAAGGACTATGTTCTACCGCTACCTATTCTGGGGTTTTGTGTTGCAGTCTACCAAGTATGCCTACAAGAAATTCCGGGAATGCAGTTAGACTTGTGCGGAAGAGTCTCTTGCGAAGCAAAGATTTTCGTCTTTGGCTTTATAACCATTCCCATGGCATCGGCTCTAGCTTTTGCCACAATAGCAGGGTTGCTATGGACTGCTAAAAATAAGGAGATAAAACACTAAATGCGATCCTCAAGAATGTCTTGCCGAATTTTTTCCATCAACCTAGCCATGTACATAAGATTATGTTCTGAAGCCCATATCCAGTAATTAACTTCCTTAGCTTTAAAAAGATGATGCAAATACGCCCTAGAAATTCTACTAGCACATGCTCGACAAGGGCACCCCTCCTCTATAGGTGAAAAATCTTTTGAATAAATAGCTTTCTCTATTTTCACCACCCCTTGATGAGAGAAAAGAAATCCTCTTCTAGCAACCTTCGTAGGGAAGGCACTATCAAAAGAATCTATTCCGCAAGAAACTAATCCCAAAATAGACTCTTCATCACCAATGCCCAAAAGATGCACAGGCCTATCCTCAGGTAAATTAGAGGTGGTAAAGTCAACGGTATTGAATAATTCTTCCTTATTTTTTCCTACACTGCCGCCTATAGCAAACCCGTCAAAAGCATTTTCACTAACAAAACGACAGCCCTCTAACCGCTTAGAAGGATCTATTCCTCCATGAATCACTCCATACATGGATTGATATCCAGGATTTTTCAAGTGATAATCTAGAGAACGCTTCTCCCATCGATACGTACGCTGACACGATTCTATCAAACGCTCCTCACTGACGTGATAGGGTAATAGCTCATCGAAGGGAATAATAATATCTGCTCCCAAAATTTTCTGAGATTCTACAGAAACTTCGGGGGAGAGAAAAATGTGGCTTCCATCACGATAAGATTTGAATAGAACTCCGTCCTCAGTAACCTTTAGTATCCCTGAGGAATTCTTCCTTTTTCCTCGACTTTTTAACTCCTCGGCAACGGAACCGTAGGCCAGACTAAAAACTTGAAACCCTCCAGAATCTGTAATAATAGGAGCATTACGGTTCATAAATTTGTGAAGTCCACCAAAAGCCGCTATAACCTCCATCCCAGGATGAATCATGAGGTGATAAGTATTACAAAACATTAAATCAATGAAAGAATGGTCTACTACTCCCTTTAAAGTCGCATTTGTACCCACGGGCACAAATGCAGGAGTGTGAATAACTCCATGTTCGGTCTCTATACGACCAACTCTAGCCCTAGACTTCCTAGACTTCTTATCTACTATAAAACGCAGTGCCATAAACAGTTGTTATTGATGAAAAGGATCGAGGGTACCAAAAACACGAAAAAATTCTAAACGAATTCCTCGCATTCAATAATCAACCTAAGCTTTAAAACTAGGGGAGTTTACGAAGAAATTTCACGCTGACTTTGCTCTTGCACCTTATCTTTGATGGAGGAGAGAATGCCCCTCATAAACGACAAAATAGGCATAGATAGAATTATCCCCAAGCTTTTCGCTGACAAGCTCATGATAATGACATCATCAACCTTTGCCACCAACCCATATAGTCCAACAAAGCAAAAGAAAACAGTATCTACAACCTGGGAAAGTATCATAGAAAGCGCTGATCTAGCACTAAAAAATCTCCCTCGAAAAAGCTTCTTGAGAAATAAAAAGGTTTTCTCTTCAGTAATCTGCGACAGCACCAAGGCTCCCAAGGAAGCCATTGTAAGACGAAGCGCGGGGGACAGAAGGAAAATAAAATGCTCCTGCGACTGATCGTGCACAGAAGGAACCATGGCAGCATGAAGCCTGGAAGCTATCAAATAAGCAATGCTCAGCACCCAAGAAATTTGTAATACCTTCCTTGCTTCTTCCGCTCCGTAAAACTCTCTGAACAAATTAATGACCGTTAACAACCCTATAATGTACACATCAGTAGCTGTCACATCCAAAGAAAATAAAGACACCTGTTTTGTAACAAAGATGTTTGCTATAAGGGTCAAAAAAGTCACCCAAGCAGACACCCACAACCTGCCTAAATAGACAAAAATCAGGCCTGCTACTAAAAGAAACGTCATTTGTATAAAAAAGATACCTTCGTTCACGACATCACCTTAAAGAACCCTATTGTACAATAAAGATTAGTTTCATTCCTCATCTAAAAAATTCGTATACCCACTCAAAAGTTTATGAAGAGGCTTTTTTGAAAAAATCCCCCAGCACTAACAAAAAACAACGTAAAACAAAAACCCTAACTACAGAACCCAAGAGGATGTAAAGTAAAACTTTTATTCTCAATAAATCAAAAACATGTTAGCTTGCCTGTCCAACAAAATCATTAGGTACTTGCATGAACATGAAAAAGACTCTTAACTCAACAAGGACTCGCGTCTACAGGAAGCTTTTCAATGCGTCCATTTGTGCTGTGCTGGGATGCCTGGTTTTTGCTCTTTCCGGATGCTCTGAATCTTTCGTTTCAGAAAAGCAAGTCGCTGAAGAAGTAAAAGCCATCCTTCCATCGTTTAAGGTAGAGTGTGATGAACTTCAGTGTTCTTCCCCTTCTTCAGATGAGATCTGGGATACTATCATGGCTCAATTATCCAGTAACCTTTTGCCTGTCCAATTTGAATCTATTCCTATAGTTCTCTACGACAGACACATGGATCCAAGTATAACAGAGGACGTTGTTCAATCCGTTATACTAGAAAAACACGCCGTAGACGTTTTAGGAGCTAGAAGGATTTTTAACTACAACCTCCAAATGAACGGAGAAGATCTCGCGGGTTCTAGCCGATACGCAGGTATAAACGCTGAAGCCGTAAAAAATGGTCTGGAAGAAACCTTCTTCAACGCTATTTTATATTTTATGAATAAAGAGCAATTCTGCGTGATAAGAAGCAAGTTTCCCCTTTATTCTTTAATTCCCGTAGTCGTCCGCATCAGGGGAGAGAGCCCTTTGTATAGCGTTGCCTACATGTTCTCTGCTACTGCGGATGTTTTCGGGCTTTTAACCTTGCCTGGAGTCCTTCCGAATCCAGAAGTCTTCAACGAGCTTTGGGAAATAATGTCAAGCGAGACAGTCAAAACAAGCTGGGGAGAATCCTTCCCACAGGATTACCTGTTAACCACATTGTTGGGAAGCGGGAAACCAATAACAACTTTAGAATAATCAGCTAGTGCTGACAAGTATCCTAAAAGATCTTGTGTGCTTGAATGCTTGGTCTTGGTATTATTTTGTCTGATATGCTTGAGGCCTTGGACACTCCAAGGCCTTTTTTGTATATCTCCAATGTGGTATCTTTGTCGAAATTTTCATAAACTAAACCGCGATGCAGCACCCTCAGTACTTACTCAAAAGATCCAGCTTATTCCTTCCTTTAACCTTTCAATGGTCAACAAGCATTTTAAACAATAAACAAACAAATTTTTCCCTTCTAGAACGAATGGTAGAATTTGTTGACAACTTCTTCTTTCTGGGTGGCGAGAAAGCCTTTATATTTATAGACGAAACAAACCAAATCTCTTGCACAAGAATCTATAAAAACATCTCCCTAAAAGAGTTTGGATTCAAAGTTATCCTATTTCTAACTATTGTTATTCCAATAATCATGCTTCTTGCTAAACTCCTGCTAAGAGCCTTCCTTGAGAAAAAATATGCCATTTCAGAAGCTCTTCAAAATCCTATTGCCTCTATCGAAGACCTATATGAGTGCTCTTCAACGCTTCCCAAGCCTCTTAGCCAATCTGAAAAAGAATCTGTACTCGAAGCCCATGATTTTCTTAGAAAAACTTTAGTCAAAAATTTTGAGCGCGATGAAAAAATCTGTAAAGATTCCTTAGATGAAAAGGGAATTTCCACGTCCTTAACGCAAGCTAGTCATCGAGAAAACTGCTGGTTCTCTCTCAAACTTCTCCCAAAATACACTTTCCTTTCCCTTGGAAACACCGTTAATAATAACCAGGAAATTATTAAACGAGGACGAACGAAAGCTTTAGAAATAGTCTCCCAACACCATAAAGCTTTGCTAATATGCGACTCTCTTAAGCTAGATTTGATAGAAATCCCTGGGGTCAAATTTTTAAAAGTCCCCGAAAAATACTCATCTAAGAGCTCTTACCCCTCTCCAAAATTACAAAATGAGGGGCTTCTAGCTTTTACAAATATGGAATCAAGCCCCCAAGAAAATATAATACTAACAACCTCTCTGAAAGAGGTTTCAGCAAAAGAGATCTTACCAGCTCTTGTTCAATTGGTATTTTTTATTAAAAGCTGCAATGGGCTTTATTGTAATACATTACGCTCGGGACCTCTGAGTCATCCTCTATTTCTTTTATCTAGGAACTCTGAAGACAACCGTTATAAGATAGTTATCAACAATCTTGCTGAAGTTAAAATGGGGAGGGGACTAGGGGCTTCTTTTGCATATTTAATCCGAAACATCCCCAAAGAAACGATTCCTTATGTTCTAAATGTCATATTGAAAATTTATCACTTAGAAAAACTAGATCTTAAAGAAATTGAAAATCTTTCTCTCCAAGGGCTCTCTTCTCTCTCGCTGCCAACAAGTTCCTATGTTGACTCAGGTATGTTCTCACAACTGGAAAATCCAATTGTCATAGAAGCTTTAGCTCAGCTACTACACGTAATAGATAGAGAAGCTCTAATAAAACAGCATAAAGAAAAATATCCCTCCTGCTCCTGTATAGAACATCTTTGGGATCTAGAACCTAAACAACCTCAGCTTCTTTATGAAAATTTGACCAACTCTCTCTGTACGACTCCAACAAAAGAAAAACTTTCCCCCCTAAATCAACAAGATTTGAAACAGTCGGCTTTACACCACGCTCTATCAATTTTTCAAGCTTTTAGTATCATCGATAGCTTTGAATTACTTCCTGCAACTCACCAAAGAGCTCCCCAAATGAATCTACTCATAAAAAAATTCTCTAATTCGTAAAAATGAATTGCCACCAAAAAACACAACAGCCTTAGTTATAAACTTTCAAATTATTAAAAAGGACAATTTGATAAAATCTATAAAAAAACTCTTAATAAAAGGAAATCCCTCTATTTATGAGCCTTTCCCCAACAACTTCCCTAGCCTTTTCTCGCACATTCCTTCAAAAAGAGGGGGGAGCTCTGGAAAAGACTATTGCCGCTTTAGACCGGATCTTGGCAATATCCTCCAAATGCATTCAATTTGTGGATGTTACAAGCAAGAAGGAGCTGCTTTTTCAAGAAGATTCCTTCTCCATCTCATCTTCAGAATTAGCCCTAAAAACTATAATCGGAATACTCCTTCTACCTTTAACCATTTTAGCCCTAGCTCTAAGTATTATTCTGAAAGGAGTCTTCTACTACAAGCATTCCTCCAAAGAATTCAAAGAAAGCCTCGGAAACATCCAACCTAAAGACGAAAAGAAAAAAAATTTCTTAGAAAAGGGGACTCAAACTGAAAATCTCATTTCTCAACACCTCCCACAACATTTATCCACCGAACAAATGATTGCTAAATTGAAAGCTTTTATGGTTCTGAATAAACAGGAAAGTGGGTATTTAAGGCACGTCTTTGATTTTTTAAAATCTTCTTACACCATGCTAGCACAGTTTTTTCTAGATTTTGAAAAAGACTTCTCCACAAAAATCTTTACAGAAGGATCAGAAAAAAACTCTCACATGCTAATTCATAGAAACTTTGACATGTTCCTTAAATCTTTGACAGAGAAGATAAGACAAAATTTTCAAGGAAACCAAAAGGCTCTTCCCGAAGAAGGTAAAGAACTCTCCCTATACACCAAAGAGCTTATAAGAGACTTTCACTCCATCTTCATGCTAAACCTCTCCCTTCTAGAGAAAACTCTCGACGTTTCCCTGCTTTCTAAGGAAAATCAGCCTGCCGCACAGGAAAGCATTATCTTCTACCAAAAATTCGATCTTTTCTTTGAATGGATCATTAATAAAGTGAAACTCTGCCGATCAAAAAGCTTCCTACCCAAGTCTTCATAAAAAGAAATCAAATAAAATTTACAATCGATTGATATTTAGAAAAAAGAAAAATTGATAAAATCTTTTTGTAACAAAAGGTTTTATTATGAGTTTCTCCCCCATAACTTCTCTAAGCTTTTCCCCAACATTCCTCCAAAAAGAGGGGGGAGCCCTAGAAAAGGCCATAGAAACTTTGGATAGGATCTTAGCAATATCCTCTAGATGCGTTCAATTTCTAGACATCACAGAAAACGGAGAGCTACTCTTTAAGGAAGCTTCTTTTACCATTTCTACGCCAGAACTCATCCTCAAAGTTGTAGTTGGGATACTGCTCCTTCCTCTGACCATCCTCGCTTTAGCTCTAAGCATTATCTTAAAAGGAGCCTTCTACTACAAACACTCCTCTGAAAGATCTCAAAAACAACAACTTGAAACACAACCCATTAAACCAGCCCCCCTCCAAATCCCGGTAAAAGAAGAGAAAGAACCGAAACCTCCTCAACCTTCTCATCTAGCGGCTTCGAAACCATCTTCCAATTTAAAAACTTCATTATCCGAGCAAGAGCAGACTGGTATAAAGTTAATCTTTAATCTATTACAGACCAGCCATCTAATCTTTATCGATTTCCTTGAAAATATTGAAAAAGAGGGTGCTACGACAATTTTCTCCTCCTCTCAAAATCTTCCATCTCATCTAAAAGTCTATCTTGACTATGAGCTATTCTTAACATCTCTAGAGTCGCGAATAAAACAAAATTTTCATGGAGACCCTACCAAAAATCTCTTTGATAAAGAAAAACTTTCCTCTCAAATAAAAACTCTTCACACAACCTTTTTGAAAATACTTTCTCTTGCAGAAAGACTTCTTGAGGTCAAACTGACTTCTCCGGAAGATATATCCATGCAAGAAGCCTCCATTATTCTCTACAAAGATTTCAATTATTTCTTTAAAGATCTGCTAGCTACAGCTAGAAAAAACGCTATTCAAAGGAAGGAAGAGAGAGTGGGGTAGAGGGAAAGGAAGATTTAAGAAAGTCAACAAATCTTAACCCTAAATATTAATAATTCTTAAAAAACCCTTAAAACACGCCTTAACACATCCTCACTCTTATATTTAAGATTAAAAAAAAAAGCGCCTAAGAGTAAAATGTCCTTGTCTCCCAAGGGGGTATTTATGGGCTTTTGTTCTGCAACTTCTTTTGAATTTTCTCCAGTTTTTATCCAAAAAACTCGTGGGGGAGGATTAGAGAAAACAATATCTCTCCTGGACCGCGCTCTAGCAGTATCTTCCAACTGCATCCGATTCGTTGATGTGTCAGAAACTGGAGCGCCAATGATAGAAGAACAGGTTATAAAAATTTCTTCTATTGAAGTAGTGGCTAAAGTTATTATTGGTATACTTCTTCTTCCTCTGACCATTTTAGCGCTAGCACTAAAAGTTATTTTACGGTCTGTATTTTACTGCAAAACCCCACCTAAAGAAGAATGGATCTCTGCAATACCCCCAAAAGAAGAGAGGATCCCCGAAATACCTTTAGCGCCCTCTAAACCAGCCTTAGAGGCCCTAGAGGAAGAAAAAAAAGAAGAAGCAGACATTATTGGACCTTTCTCTGAAGAAGAAAGGACTCTTCTAAAAGATCGCTTGAAACAAGTGAACTTCATCTCAGATGAAGAGTCCAAACTCATAGAAAACTTGTATGCTAAGATACGCGAATGCATGCGTAGAAAAGATCAAGTCTCCTCTACAAAAGAAAAGCTCTCCGAAAATGAAAGAGCTAAAGAAGAGGCTCTCCAAACTCTCCAAAAACAAAAAGAAAAGCTACAAGAAGCCGAAAGCGCCGAACAAAAAGATTCATATCGAATAGCTTTTTTAGAAGGTCAAATAGAAGATAGCCAGAAAAGGGTCGAGACAATAGAGCAAAAGATAGCGGATTTGCAAACGGAGCTACGGGAGTACGAGTCTCGAGCGATTCCAACAAGAGAAGACCTGGAAAAAGAGTTTGGCGTAGTCATTCTTTCTGATAGAGATTTAACTCTTAAAGAAAATCTTAGCTTTGAGTGGCCTAAACATGAGTGTTTCCGAGGAAAATTGTTCACCATCTGCTATCCCATGGCAATACCTATGGCTTCTGGAGACATTATGTTCCGCACTTCCTATGATAGAGGAAGCTCTCTGTTCAAAGAAAGACAAGTTTGCTACACTAACCTAGCCTTATTCTGGAAGGGCGACAAAGAATCTCGAGAAGCTCTCCTGAAGGAAGAACACTTACTACAACTAGGCCCTTGGTACTATCAGCCCTATCCACTTCAACTGGGCGAAAAAATCTTAGTTGTCGTAGAAAGCCTTTTAGCAAAAAATTTGTTCGATAAATACTCCTCATCAAAATCATATTAAGGTGATTCTCTTAATAGAAACCCTCTAAATTAAAATGACAAACCATCTCTAAAAGGGGCCCCTATGACGTTCTTCTCTCCTCTGGTTGCTTTCGACTTTTCTCCAAAATTCTTAGAAAAAACTGGCGGCGGTTCTCTAGAAAAGTCTCTTGCCATGTTAGACCGAATATTAGCCGTGTCTTCTAAATGTTTCCGATTCATTGATCTGTCTAGTGATGGAAAACTTCTTATCAAAGAAGAGTCCAACCCTATTTCCTGCGTAAAAATTATAGCTAAAGTAGCACTTGGAATTCTTCTTCTACCTATAACAATTATCGCTTTGGCACTAAAAATCATCCTAAGAATAGCCTTTTACAACAAAGAATCTTCATCCAAAGAGTGGGTTCTGTTGAATGACGAAGAAGCCGCAGAAATAGAAGAACCTGAAGACTTAGTTCGAGCGTTCTCCCAAAAAGAACTGCAGTCCATAACTCCAAAATTAAGTAAAGATCTAGGGGAAAGGGATCTATACCTGTTAAAAAATCTTTATGCAAAGATTCGTTATGACTTCTCCTCAGGAAGAAGAAAGCTAGAGGACCTAGAGAAAGAGTTAGACCTAGAGTTTCTAGCAAAAAAAACAATGGATCCGGAGGAGCTCATGACCTTAAAATGGCCCATCCTACTTCCCAATAAAGTAATTATATTCTTCATAGACAAAAGCCCTCGCACCCAGACCGGGTGTGTAGCAGCAGAATTATACATAGAATCAAAAATCAAAACCTATCTACCCGCCTTGCAAGACTGGCGAGGGGATAAGCGGCAACGAAAGCAAGTTTTAGAGGAAAAAGCTTTCATACAAACAGGCTCCTGGACCTATCGATCCAAAGCCAATACGGAAGAACATATTCAGGTTGTTTTGGAAAATTTAAAAATCAAGGATCTTGTTCTCTTTTCTTAAACCAATCCCTCTCCTATTTAGAGGGGAGAAATAAAAAAGAAGCCCCTAAAAGAGGCTTCTTCCGGGAGTCTAATCACTTGAAATTACTCAGTCTGAAATATTTTTTGATTTATTGGATTCGCTCGCAACTTACTCCTCATAGCAATAATCCCATGAACCAGACAAATTCCAGGGTAAAGCATAAAAATCATACTAACCAAGCATCCGAAGGCTATAGGTAAAGCACCTGTAACAACCCCAACTCCAATCAGTGCACCCAGAACAATAATCGGCGTCAAAACAGCTAAAACTGCTGCTACCAACTTAAAAATCTGCTTAACACGTGATCTAGTAGGCTCCTTAAGAAGATTTTCATATCGACCCGGGGTTTCTGTTGGTTTTATATGAAAATCATCTTCTAACTTCACCTTTAGGCTTTCATAGGCACCAGCTATAGATCTTAATTGATTAATTATAGAAGACTTATCAAACAATCCTAATTCTTCTTCATCCCAAGAAGCGTGCAGCATCGATCCAGCTTCAATTAATACTCCCTCAATATCTTTAACAAGGAGGGGAGGAAGATGTCTTTCATTCTGTTTAGCAGCCTCCGCCAAACAAGCCACATCTCTACACAAAGCCCAAGACAACTTTAAAATTGGCTTAGAAAACCCGGCCTCTGGAGAGAAAAAGTCTAATTCCCCAAGCTGAACTTGTTTTTGTTCCACGTAGTCAGCTGTATTACGATTAATTATACCAACCATTTTTAACTCCCAAACTAGTAATTACAAACAAACTAGCTGTTTTTCAACGAAATAGTTAAATAAAAACACACACATTGTAATCTATTTTTTAATAAAAAATCAATTTTTACTTTAACAAACAACTAAGACTTAGAAGGTTTTATATATTTTTAGTTATAAATTAAGAATTCTTTAAGTTTTATTTACTCTAAACCTCGTAAACGCCTCAGCTCCTTAGAAACCTCAGAAATCCGCAACATAATATAGATTATCAGACGTTCTAAGTGTGGGCTCTAGGCCCCAAAACCCCCTATCCAAAATTGAGAAAATCGTACTAAAAGCTTTTTGTTTAAATATCTTTATAAAAAACTAGGCCGCCAAAAAACTTCTGTTTTATAAAGTTTAGGGTTAGAATCTTATACCGAGAAGTTGTGTCATTACATTAAAAAGGTCTATTCATGAACGTTGCTCTATTTTTATCCTGCTTGCTAATCCTTCAAGGAGCTTGTCTATTGATCGCTCGAGGAAACCACTCTTCTCAAAATCATCGAGAATTCTTCCTTGCAGACCGAAGCGTCGGTTGGTTCCCCCTTACAATGACCTTCTTAGCTACCCAAATTGGCGGCGGCTCTCTAATTGGTCTATCTGAAGAAGCGTATCGATATGGATACTCTGCAATATTCTTAGCCATGGGAACCGTTATCGGCTTTTTTATCTTGGGAATAGGCCCCGGAAGAAAATTAGCTGCAAGCTCTTATAATTCTATACTAGACGTTTTTAGCGATTATTATGCTTCATCAAAGCTAAGACGTATCGCCTTCTTCCTTTCTGTGGGATCTCTGTTCTGCATACTCTCAGCACAGTTAATAGCCCTCTACAAACTCTGTTCCGCCGTTCCCTATGGATCATGGCTAGTTTTAACCCTCTGGATCATGCTCGCTTGGTACACCGCTCAAGGAGGCTTGCGCGCTGTTATTAAAACAGACATTATTCAAGTACTATTTATTATCCTTGCAATCTCATATGTGTGCCTAAAATTAGCCTCTGCTCCCCTTGCTACAATAATTACTCCCCTCTTAGATTCCGCTTCTCTTCCCAAAAGCAGTTTGATCTCAGGATTGTTTGTACCTTTAATCTTTATGTTCATCGAACAGGATATGATGCAACGCTGTTTAGCCGCGAAATCTAAGAAAATCGTCAGCATCTCTACGATCCTTGCAGGCCTATTGCTCGCAGGCTTTCAATTAATCCCTATATGGATGGGCGTCACCGCTAAAAAGATGGCGCCCACCTTAGCCGGCGGCAGCGCAATTCTTGAAATGACCCAGCGAGTATGTGGCGGCAGTGTATCAGCTATTCTCTGCTCCGTAATTGTCGTAGCCATCCTTTCCACGGCGGATTCCCTTATCAATTCTATTTCCCAACTGCTGAGTTCCGACATACCCTTAATACAAAAAAAGCCCAAGCTAAGCAGCTTTTTACTCCCCATGACAGCCTTTCTGCTTGTTCCATTTCAACAAAGCGTTTTTCGCTGTATATTAATAGGCTACGGATTGTCTGTCTGCTGCTTATCTGTTCCCGTATTAGCATGCTTTTTGGGTTACAGAGCTTCTAAAGCATCAGCCTTTGCTGCGGTGCTCTCGGGAGGGATTATATACCTACTCTCTTTGCTAGAATTCATCTCTGGATCGGAAATTACCGCTTGGTGCGGCTCTCTATGCGCCTTTTCCCTGATAGAACTAGGGAGAAAGTTTTTGCCCTCTACTCAGCTGAAAGCAAAAACTTCAGAGAAATAACCTCCCAAAACCTGAAGAAGCAAAGGAAAAAGTTTTTTCGTAACAGCACGCACTATTAAAAAGGGCTCTTACCAAAGCTCACTTTTAGCTTTTCTAATTTTTTAACGTTACTTATAAATTTTTGATTCCTCAGACAAAATGAAAGTTCAACTACACAATATATTACAAAGTTAATTACCAAATTAATAAAATTCCCCTTCTTTCGGAATTTTGACCGCCTCCGCTCTTATTCTTAAGCCGTAAAAATTTTCTTTGACAAAAACTTTATGAGCAACTTTCATGTTAATTCCTCAATCTTTCTCCTCTTTTTTCACTTAGAAACGCAAGAACTTTAAACCTGAAACTACCTACATTGGCCGCTATAAAATCTAACCGAAGCATACCACCGCTGCTCTTCGCAATTCCGTATATAAATCTCTTCTCCTTCCAATCGACTAATAAAACTAGCTACGCGATCTGCACTCCATTTCCATCCAAGAATTCGTAACTCCTTCCAAGTAATACCCCTGATAGATTTTACTTGAAGACTCTTTTTTGATCCTTTCAACGTCCTGTTGAAAGTTTTTTGATTTAAGAGAATCTGGTTAAAAAATACTTCTAACAATCTGGAACGATACAACTTGTTCTTTCCCGAGACGAAAAACATCTTCTCACCAAAAGATAACATCCAATCAGCCAAAATATTTCTTCCATCACGATTAGAAAGATCACTAAGCATATCCAGATATTCAATCCTTAAGGTTGACAAAAGGCAGATCCCTTCAAAACTTATCCCATGTTCACAAAGCAAGATAAAGTCTTCTGGAGACAGGTCCCCGGGAGATACTCCGAGTCCATCCATTTCTAGCTCCTTGGATAAGCTGTTATCAAATACGCTACAAAGAAGATTGGCTTGATTAAAGAAGCCACTCCAATCCTTTGAAAAACAAGATTCCTGCATTTTGTTATAAACAGTCCCATAAAGCTTTATACAATGAGAAAGAATCCAGTACTTCCTAGAAAAAATATTATCGCCTTTAACAGAAAGCCCCAATCTTGATACGCTGTAGGCAGCAATCGTTGCCAAAGACAGCTCCTCCCCTAATTTATGAGGACTTTGTAGATCAAATAAGGCTTCTTCTGTTAATCCTATCTTTAAAAACTCCGAAAGAAAATAAAATGGACAATGGTTTTCAAGCGAAAAATCCGAAAAGGAGAAGGGCGTGGTGTAGGGAAGACGCAAGCAGGCCTCTCTTTTCAGAGAGTCCACACCGTATAGCAAAACTTTTTCATACAAGCTTGAAGTCAAATGTTTTCTTAAAAAATTCTCGCTTTTTGTAGAAAAGTGGTGTGTGTTGCACAAAAGTTCAAGTACCTCCTCGACTACAAGGTTCTTTTGAAAAATAAATTTTTTGAACGCCGGAACAGTATTTATAGAACAAACAACTTCGGTCAAAAATCCTGGAGAAGAAGTTGGAGAAGCAGTCATTCCCTCCATAGCTTTTTCAGTTGATAAGCTAGCAGTTTCTTCTAGGAGTTTCTTTTTATGAAACGCTACTCTTTTGTAAAAAACATCTTTAGCTCCTTGAGAATCAAGAAGAAGACCCTCCTTAACGTATTCCTTAGTCTTATTTGTTTCACAAAAATCATCACCCCTTCTTAACCCCCTAATTAAAGATGATAAGTTGACTCTCTCAAAACTAAGCTCTTCTCTAGGGAAGCGCCTAATGTTTTTCTGCGGACCTAAAAATTTAGAGCCAATCCTATCGCTGTCAGAAGTCATGCAAATTCTGGAACAGGCAAAAAGAAGCCCCGAAAAAATTATTGAAAGGGATAGCAAAAAAAATCCAAATGTGGATAGTTCGGAAAACATTATGACCCCGGCTAATAAAAATAAAGTCGAAAACATAATTCCTAACACTAAACCACAAACCTCTTCATAAGTTTTTGATTTTCTATAAGGAGTCATCAAAACCGGAGAACTGTTTGAATTCTTAAATACTTCTGAGGAGGATTTATAAAAAAAAGGCTCTAACTTCATTTTTTGACACATCACAAAAATTAATTTGTTAATAAAATTTTTTATGCTACAATGGGGCCCTTGTTTTGTCATTTCCAGGAGAACTGGCAATGAGCTCTTCGGGACGTTTGTTCTAGCGAAGCATTCTCCCTTGTAGGAGCCCGAACATCTGCTTTTCAAGACAAGAGATTCTCCAGAATCCGGAGAGGCAGGCTCGAGGCGCCCCTATTCAAGGTTTGTTCCTAGCACTTTAAAGCTCCGCTACAAACAGTGTCGTTAGCTCTCTTCTATCCTCAATCTTCCTCTCCTATATACAGATCTGTTCCAGTTCGTCCACGAAAGGCCTCTTGCTTGCTGCCTAGAGGTTCTAGGGTTTATTGAAAAACGAAAGCTTAAGTCATTATCTCCATACACTCTAATTGGGGTATACCACTCCTGAAGATCACAACGTCGTATGCAAATTTTATCTCCCTCTAATTGACTTAAAAATTCTGCGACACGCTCTGTCTCCCACTTCCAAGCAAGTACCTCCAATTCCTTCCAAGTAATACCTCTAATAGACTTTGCTCGAGGAATCGCTTCTATTTCCACTGTATTGCTTCCTGAAACAACTTGAGATGAAAACAAATCCATTAACAAACTAGAACGGTGCAGCGTATTTCTACCAAAAACAAAGAACAATCTCTCCCCGAAAGACAACATCCAATCAGCCAAAATATTCCTTCCTTCGTGATTGGATAAATGTGAGAGCATATCTACCTGTTCAACTTTCAAAACTGATAACCAACAAATACCTCTGAAGCTTATTCCATGCTCACAAAGCAACATCAAGTCTTCTTCGGATATTTCGTCGAAAGAAACACCAAATCTTTCAGCCCTTCCAGCTCTAGAAAAATACTCACAGAACGCATCTAAAATACTCTTAGCACAAAGGCTACATCTAGCCTTATCTTTCAGATAATAATTTCTACACATTTCTGTATAGATAAGTTCTAGAGGTTTCATACAAAGGCTGAGAGCCCAAAACTTTCTTGAAAAAATCGTATCCTTTTTCTCTGAAAGTCCTAACCTTGACACACTGTAAGCAGCTATAGTAGACAAAGAAACATGGCCTCCTAACTTATGGGGCTCTTTAAGTCCTATAAGAGCTTCTTCCGTCAACCCAATCTTCAGAAACTCTGATAAAAAGTAAAACGGGCAAGAAGATTCGTACAGCGCTTTTATTTGAAAAAAAGAGACTCCTTGAGAAAAAGTCAACTTTGCTTCTTCTCTCAAACTTTCAATACCAAAGGATCGAGCTTTGTTATACAAATTAGGAGATAAACACCCCTCCCAAAAACCATCCCTCTTAGTAACCAGAGAATGAATGCTAAGGAAAAGCTCAAAAACTTCTTCAACTGAAAGCTTCTCTCTTATAATGAACTCTTTAAAACCTGGAAGAATCTCCATTGAGTGGATAACTTCATCAAAAAATCCAGGAGAAGCTTTTCCTAAAGCTTCTGGAGAAGATAAAGCCTTTTCCATAGCTTTTTCAATAGAAGGATCTGGAAACCTTACACCTGGAATCTTTCTTCGATCAACTTTACTTTTTTCATCTCTTTTTTCTTCATAAAGAGGTTTCGAAGTCCTTGTTTTATCCTCTCCTCCTGAAGAAACTCTTTTTCTAAAACTTTCTTCGAGAGATTTTCTTCCCGTATCTTCTCCCTTTTCACCTCTTCCACGAAACATCTTCTTAAACCTCGAATCAAATGAAAGTCTAGAAGACTCATAACCACTTTTTATTTCGGACACACTTTCATCAATTTTTGATGAAGAAAAATTAAAGAACCTACGATCGCATTCTTTGGAACTATAAATTCGGGCACAAGCAAAGAGAACCCCTGCTAGGATTATCACAATAAAGAAAAAAACCACCGTAGCTAAAGACGTTAACCCAAAGATAAACGCACATCCTAAAAACAAAGCTACCACAACTGCAATGACCTTGGAAGCAGTACTAGCAACTATTTCACTAGTTTTCATTCGCTTAAAAGGCCCTAATAAATCACAGAAACTTGTTGATTTTTCAGAAATTGTTGCTGAATCTTTACGACTAGAGAACATCTGTTTCACAGGGAATTAAATCTATAGTTGCTAACATGTTGAAGCTGTATCTCCTCTCAGAGCTTTCTCGAGATAAGCAGAAAGAAAAAATTTTTGAAACAACCACATTTAAATTAAAATTTATATTATCTGTTTCTTATCAAGAAAATAAACCTCTCAACTATATCTTTTTTTATAAAGATTGGCCATTATTTTTATTAAAAATAATTTTACATAAACTGAAAAACATTTAACAAAAACTCTGTTATCATGAAGTTAGGATGAAAAATTAAGCGTTGAACCATTATCAGGAATATTCTGGTTCTTAGATTCTCTTGTAGTTGATTAAATTTTTACGCAGATTGATACCAAGATAGAGTTGAGGGAGGCGCTATTTATTTTAATTCTTTTTCTTTTCTTCCGAGTTTTTCTTTTCCTCAGGAACTATTTCTGTAACAACAAATATATTTCTGCTGTTGTACTGGGAATTATCAACGTGTTTTACGACCATAGTAACATTGGATTTTGTAGTGCAGAGCATAGCTCCTGAAGTCTGGATTAAATCAATATTATTAGCCACGTTATTTAATCCCACCACTTTATAGTGCACTACATAGCCCGAGCGTTCCTGTCTCTTTGTAAACATTACTCCTTGAGAAGTTATTAAGGCCATTTTCGAATTTGCCGGCAGAGTTAAACGCATATCTTTTTTAAGTTGTTCCTGAACCCAGGTTGAAGATATTTGAGAATAATAGCCAGAACTCTCTTCTAGAATTTCCTCTGGAACTTTCCATTGCTGTTCTTTTTCGCACAAGTGTAGGGACTCTTTTAATAAGTAGTCATCATACGTTCTTGCTCGCATCGATTGCTTAAACCGATCACGTAAATCCCAGGCATTCAGATCCTCGAAGGACCTATACTTACCACCCTCAATAAGGTCAAAATGCATCACTGGATCATTTTTTGAATTTAAGCCGGTTTCTATTGAAATAATCCCAACCTTAGAGGAATACCTTCTCATCCAATTCATATAATCAAAACGAATTCTTTGAATAGCCGGTCCAGAGAAAGTAACCCCGGACATAGATAAGGTCTCTCTATTCAAAATCGTGAGCAGATTCCTTTCTAGGACCATCATCTTTTGAAATTCCTGCCACTTACACTTATAATTTGGAAACTTTATAAGAAGCGCTTCTGTCCCTTTTGGTCCGAATCGAGTTATGCGAGTTAGGAATAAATCTCCAGTTAATGGATCTGTATAGAAAGAAGCTCCTCGTACAGCTAACCCTGGCAGCTCATACTTTTTTATAGAGGTATCTATCGGCAACCACTTGAAATCGTTAGACGAAGTGTTAGTGGCGTTTGGATTAATCGTGTATGCAAAAATATTCGTGTCTGGGAAACGCAATGTATCGTGAGGAAACTCCAAACGGTAAGGGACATTTTTGTGCTGTTGTAAATTTGTGACGTGGTGCGCTGACAGAAATTCACTTGCTAAAATTGCCAAATTCAGTTTCTCAGATCCTAACGTCAACTCCAAATGATCCCGGTATTCTGGATTAATTAGCGGGATTTGATCGTCTAAATCTTTACGTAAGTCTAGTTTTTCCTTTATTGACGTGTTGAAGAAGACTTTAAAGTTTATGGTGACACTACCTACTCCTTGTCCTCCACGAATATAAAAAAGAGTTACGATCAAATCTCTTCCATGGATTTTCACTAAATCCTGGGCATACATCAGCTGCCGACTAAGGCCATCCGTTTCCTCACTAACACGATAACGAACGAAGTTCCCAAGTATTAGAGAAGTTGTATACACGTCTATTCGACTACAAGAGCGCCACTGATCTCGTGATACCAATGTTTCTGGTTGTTTTTTCGCCTCAAGAATCGGAGATTCTAATTCGCTATAAAACACCACGTTTTCGGATTTTGGACCTCTTTGGAAGGACAGGTATTTAATATTACGTGGAGGTACGGTAACATTAAATCTTTCTGAGGGAGAAGAAATGGCCCACTTAGAATTTTCCATACTCCCCATAAAGGTTCCTGAATGCATCTTTCCAACAATTCGAAGCTCTGCATCCTCCTTATTTTCCACCCCTAAAATGTGAATGGGACTATCTCCGTCTTCTTTTGACTCGAGTAGAGTAACGGCATCATCCAAACTTCTAACACTTTCTATTCTATCCGTCACCAACATACTGTGTCTGTAGAGAGTATGTGTTTCTCCTCGATTTTTCTTTAAAATGTCGTACCATTTTCCCAAGTTTCCATGGACCTTATCCGTCACTTCTATAAATGTCGATCTGGGAACTTCATCTGGCCAGGTCAACTTAATGGGGATGTTGTATCGAGGAGAAGAAATTATGAGTTCCATGGTATTATTTGAATCTAATGGCAATCTACCCTCTATAGAGCTTACGACTAGAGAGTAAAAATCTAGAACAGCCCCAATCGACAAACTTCCCTTTAACTGGATCGTAATCTCTTTTGAGGCAATACCTGGAAGCGATTTTATGATATAGCTACAACCTTCTTCTCCCGATACAACCACATTATATTCGGAACTGGCACGAACAGAAATTTGCGCGTATGGATTAGGGTGATAAGTAAGCGTTTGATTTTCAACATCAAAGACCACTAAACTATCTTGCCTGATTATGGTGAATTCTTTGTTAAGAGGAATATTCAAATCTTTTAAAGATGCTAAAATTTCTTCTGGATACCCAGATACTTCTGGATAAGCTTTTTGCCATTTAGAATGATCGCAACTGGCTGCACCAAAAACCAACGATTCTCCTTCAGCTTTCATAGCACGCAGCTCGATTCCATCATCTAGAAGAACTATTACCTTATCTACCCACCTTGCGTAATCGCTTGTTGATTGATCCAAGGGGTATCCGATGTACAATCCCCTAACAATCTTAGAAACAGCATTTTTCGGCAAAATAAACAGCAATAATGCCATGAAGAGAATGTCTTTCTGTTCAATCTGTGGTTGAACTTTAATATCAAAAACAGATTGGTGAAGTGTAACAATGTGTTGCGTGGAACTTTCATCCAAAAAAATCAAGGTGTTTACTAAAACACTCTGTACGTCATATTGGCATTTACCAGCTCCAGAATAAACTGCTCCTCCACCTGCTCCTAAGAAGAACCTGGTGTCCTGGTCTCCATAAAAGGCATCGTATCCAGATGCAGACCCCATAACTGTATTAAACCCATAGTGTCGAATTGTCAGAATAGTAAAAATGTTGTACTTATCGTCCATCATTTTCACTTGCTGCTCCCCTTGACGAAGGTCAAATGTAACAGAATAAGGTTTTGGTATAGCTCGGAATGAAATGGCGTTATTAGCTTTTGGATCTCCTATTAAATCATAAAATCCAGCTCCTCCAACTTGAACAACGACCCCTCCTGATCCGCCCTTAACAATTATCTTATAATCTTTATATGATTCCGCCTGTTCGATACGTTTCTGTCGAGTGTCCAACTTTTTTTCATCTTCCTTTTCCTTGTCATCTCCATCCTTAGCGTTCCCATCCTCTTTGTCTTTCCCATCTCGAAAAGTTTCATCTTCCGTGGGATCTTCATCTAAAAGACGCACTGGAAGCACGGTAAGAGGATCCTCTCCTGCTATAATTGTTGTTTGTTTTGATACAGCTGTTAACGGTGGTTGATAATATCGAGAGTCTGCCTCCATGACTGCCTCTCTCCACACCACTCTATTAGAAAGATAAACGACTTCTGTAACAGCTTTGTACTGAATGCCGTACCCAACAATAACGGTATGATACTTTCCTGGAGGGATTTTTGGAACTTCTTTAGGCCAATAACTGTTAGCATGTCCTTTTGCTAAAGCTCTTTCTGGAGATATACTGTAGGCATAACTTAACAATTCACGAACTTCTCTATCCGATAATTTTGGATGGTGGCCAATCCAGCGGTTGGCATTGTAAGAGCGATCGCCGGTCAATTTTGGCGGATTTTCTCTTAAGTCTAAACAGACATTCCCCAAAGCTCCATTACCAGATAAATCTATAACCCCCCTTTCAGGGATGCTAACAACCACATTTTCACTGCTCTGATCCAAAAAAGCTTTATATTTTAACCAGGTATCATGGCGCGATTCGTGATAAGCAACATTCCTTGCAATAGAAGCCGCCCCCATACCAATTGCTGCTACAGGACCTGCTGCTAACATAAGGGACGGTGCAGCAACAGCGGACAATGTAAGCGCGAGAGAAATAGTATCGAACGCTACTTGCACTCCTGCAGCCACTCGCTCACTATGAGAAGTTTCTTGTGTAAGAGAGCTAATACTACTATAGAGATTCCAAACTCCTGCCACAGTTTCCAGAATAGGAAGCTCCAAAACTCTTGCTGCCCCTAATAGAGCTCTTCCAGCGCTCCCTCCAATTTTGTGCGCAGTTGACTGCAACCTAGCAGCTAAGGCGCTTTCTAAACTAAAAGCGTTTATTCCAGAATCAGTTAGAAAATTTTTCCCCATTGCCTGAATTGCAGACCCTAGAGTCAATTCTGCCGTAGCCTTAGCATCTAGAATTAAATTAAAATTTGCTAACGCATCAGCAGATTGCCCTTGTTCTACCATACGGGCATATTGGACAAGAGAAAGAACAGACATCCCCAGATCTAAATCTAAAACTCCGGTCCTGGACACTTCATCGAGCATTCTACCAACTTTTCTAAATGAAGCAGCTAATCCTTTCCCATCAAAGGTAATAGTCTTAAATTTTTTATCAGCTGTTTCTATTTCCACTATTAGCTGATCTTTATCATCAATTCTTGTACTTTTAATTTTTGCTTGATCCTTGTCAGTTATAGAGACAGACTTCAATTTCTCTGCAATAAGTCTCCGCATAGCCTGCAAAGAAGCCTTCATCTTGGCCATTCTACGTTTTGAAGTTTGTATAAGAGCTACAACTTCATTTGGAGCGTCTATGATAGCTCTTCCCCTAACAGGCTTCGTTCCCGGTTCAAGCCCATTGGTTCTTAAGAGTGTTTGAATTAAACTTGATGTATCTGCATCCAGAGCATTTTTGGAAAGATAGTCATTTAAAACATCTCCATCAATTTTTAAACGAGATAAGTCCTCTTCTTTAGTAGATTCTGATACCCTTTTGTGATCAACCGTTCCTCCTATTTGAAAAAGAATACGCCATGATGTCTCGATTTTGTTAACAGAAACACTTCCCCTATCAGTCATTTTCTCCAGAGTAGTGGGGAGATGTCGAGAAGTTAATCCTAAATCTGTTCCAGAGAGCAAACTGTTTTTAAACAGAAGATTTTTGGGGATGTAAATTTTTATTTGATCTTTCACTGATTTTGCATCAGACAATCCATAACGGTTTCTTATCTCAACAGACTCCTCCATCATCCCGCCCACAAAATAGAAGGCTTGATCAACAGAATCAAAATCAACGTGTCCAAAGTTTGGATCTGTAAGCCTATAAATATCAATACCCAATTTCTGTAGCACCATAGAGTGATTTGGGGTGGTAATAAGGACGCTTACTGTAGATTTTTTTTCGAATAGCTCTTTTAACGTTAAAACACTCCAATTTTCAGCAGAAAAAGCTTCCCCACGAGACAAAAATTTATTTCCTCGTAATTGCAACCAGTCAATTAATGTAGTACTTCTGTCTACTAGTTTTTGATCAGATTCTGATAAAGACAGGCCATCTCTTTTATTTTCTTGATATAAAGACGAAACGGCCATTAAATTGTCTTGTGTTAATCTATAAGACTCAGCATCCTCAGCTAACATGTACAGCATAGACAAGCCCATACAGCGACCCTCCACTTCGTATAAGAAAGTTTGCGGGTGAGTTTCTATCGACTTGCTCCCTAGACGTGCAGCTAGATCTGACCAGCGCTCTATATGTGTATTAAAAAACTCTCCCCAAGACTCTGCTGTATACTTCACACCTTCCACAATATAGGTTATTGGGGGGATGTCATGAGGAGTAAAAAATATATCTTTATCTAGGCCGACTCCACGGTAATCATATACATTAACAGCAGTAGGTTCTGTGATAGTAGTTATTCGAGGACGATTCAACTTTTGATCTGCATTAACGACTTGAGAAATCCCAGGAAATGCGCCGGCAAGCAAAGAACTCGTTGCTTCTGCTAGAGAGTATTGATCTGTAAGTATTCTGTGTACTTCTGTTAAGGAACAGTAATACTGGCCACCAGAATATTGTATGAGATCTTGAATGCCTTTTGTATTAATAAAACAAGTTGCATCGCTATCTCGAAGAACACTTTGTACTTTTTCTTCCGTTAACGTTCCTGCTTGAATGTCTCGATGAATTTCGTATAAAGCTTCTAGATATCGTCCCATAGTATATCCGGCAGGATTAAACATTCCGGACGCCAAATTTACCATCGTTTGATCTATTTCTCGCCCATCTTCCATTCCGTACCGCCGCCCAAAAGCCGTGACACTATTATCGGAAGGTGGGGCAAGTAGTTTTTGAGGAGTATATGGTGAGAGCACTTCTCCCAACATTTCTAGGCCAGCATTTTTCAAATGCTCATAAATTTTTTTACCTTCTTCCCCCCTTTTTTCTGAAACCAAATAATCATACACATAAGGAATGGCTTCGTGCATTCCATCATAATCATCTTTAAGCTCTGACCTCACAACATCCACTAATAATTTGGAGGGAGCAGGAAATACTGGCTGTGTTGACAAAACGCCAGAAACTCCAGAATTTGCCAAAAATAATTGTCCAAGCGTTTGAAAATCTTGAAAAGCGTAGCCATCTTTCTGCATCCTCTCAAATAGAGGATGCCCAGATAAATACGCGTCCATATCACGAACAAGGACACGATTATTATCTTTAAACTTCTCCTTAAAAGCCTGTACCTTAGATTCAGGACCTGCAACACGTCGTTGGTATATTTCATCACAAATTTTGTCGTACCAAGAGTTTTGATTTTTCTGATCTTGTTTGGTCAGACTTTTGTCATTCGATAAGTCTTTAACAAAAGCCAAAGTCTTCTTTTTGAAATCATTTTCTGATAAACGCAAGTATGACTTTAATAACTGTTCATGATGTCTATACAAGTATCCTGAACTGATATAGTATTCAATTTCATTAATTTTTTTTTGTAAGATTGCTTTTTCTGAAATTTTTGTTGTAACTTCTAGAAATTTATCATTCTCATCAAGCGTTAGAAGATCTAAACTTTCTTTGGCCTTAAGTTCACTGTACGTAGTTAGGAGGGCCATCTCCGTTTGAGAAAGAGGCGATTCATCCAATGAGTCAATAAAATTAGATATAGCTAGTGTTCTTTCAGATATAGCGATCATATCTTTTAAAAATAACGCTCTGTTTCCTAAAGAACTAGTCCACAAGTTAATCGTTGTTTGTGGATCTGCTTTTAAATATAACTTGACCGCTTTATCTAAATCTTTTTCAAAGCTACTATGCATGTCAAGTATAAAACTGATGCTATTAGATACTGGAAATTGCGTGGAACGAACTAACTCTGCTAGCTGCACCTGTAGAGAAAATATCCCCTCATAAGCCATCTTATCATCAGATAGCTGTTGCTTCGCCAATGTTAATTTTACGTCTAACTCAGAAATTTCCCCAACGTCAAATACAGAAGATGTAATAATTGTGTTAAATTGTTGCAACAAATCTTCAGAACATACAGATTTTGCTTTCTCAGACCATGATTTTGTAAACTCTTGTATATTCACTGTAGTTCTAGATACAAATTTCAAAGGTTTGGTATTGATCTTTGCTGGATCTGAAAATAATAAGTCCCCCGCTTCTCGATTTTTGATCCCACACCAAGTGCTATCGTCTGCTGGAGTCACATCATTCGCTCCTACGGACAAAGGATGAAGCCAATCAAAAGTGATAGAATCAGGTCCGCTCTTCTCTTTAAATCCTTCTTTCAATTTCTCTTGATACGCCCCTAAAAAAACATCTTTCCCTAGCTTTCTTCCTTTGCTTTCTAGAAAATCTTGTCCTATAGGCCCTTGTTCTCGGAAAAAATTTTTTATTGTTTGCGTAATTAAATCAGGCCCTGAGATACCAAGAGTGCTGACAGCTCCCGGCATAATAGAGTCTTGCCGAAAATCATAGAACAATGACCCACCGAGATAATCTTTGACCAACTCGCCACCCACTACCGCCATTGCATCAAGTTCGGAAAGCTCTTGTAAACTACTAAAAAACTCCTGGCTAAGAACATTTTGTCTTAGGGTCTTCTGTTGCTCGTAGGCTTGTTGTTGCGCTCGAATAACCGCTTCAACGGTGTAACTCCCTTTATGAGACATCATCAACCCATTTAGTCCACGAACATTCCATCCTGTTGACCACTTGTGATAACGTTGTAAAATAGGCATAGTATCGCGAACTACGCTGGAAGCCATTCTGTCAAAAAAATCTTTGCTATCATGAGATGATGCAAACGATTTTAACTTTTCAATAAGCTCAGGAAGCTTCTCTTGATTATCTTTCGGAATTTTAGATAAGTCTACTTCCTGAGCAATATCCTGTAAGGAAAGAGACTGTCTCTCCTCATTGACAAGCTTGAGTGTGATTCCAGATATGGCTCTTCGTGTTGAGAGATCTTCAAAAAAACTGTCACCACCAATATCGTGAATTTGCTTATTAATATCCGAAGAATATGCCGGCATCATATCTAAATCAGTATAAATTCCGCCAAGCTCGTATAACATATACATTCTAGCTTGATCTGTTGCAGCGGCATAATTCCATCGCAACAACATTTCCATGTTGTAGTTGTATTGATTAATCTTATTACTCATAGCATTTAGTTCTTTAATATCCTTGATATACACTCTAGTCCTTTGTAAATCCGTATTTACTTTATCAATTAATTGCTGAACTTTTCTCTTATTGTCTTCTATAAGCTTCCGATACGCCGCTATTTCTTCTTGAGGAAGATTCATTTCTTGGGAAAGAAACTCTATACGCGTTTCATCAGAAATGGAGCCCAATCCCTTAAGAAGACAAAAGTTAAAAAACCGATCTTGTTGCACAACGGTTTCTTTTAAAAGAAGAGCATTGAAAGTATCTTTAACATTTTTGCTTAGAGAAAAATAAGCGGCCCTCATTCGTTGAATATCTTCCAGGTACTGTTTCTGAAGTTTTGGATCTTTAGTAGCATCATATTTAATCCTTATTTCATCGTATCGACTAATAAAATCCTGATCTGATTTAGGTATGCTTTCTCTAAGTTTTGAAATTGCTACGTCAAAGGCATTTCTTTTCATGAGGGAAGAAAATTTTGCCGCCCCATATGCAGACCCGTCCACCCATAAATAAAAATCAAAATCATCATAAGCTTTTAAAAACGTTTTAATATAAGCGTCTGTGCCTTCTGGAGGAGAACCAGCAACCCAGATACCATGGAAAAGTTTCTCTACATCTACTCGATGAGATTTATATTCATGCTTAATTTTTACCATTACTTTAGAGAACGGATGTGTATCTGATAATTTTAGTTTTTTCTTAATTTGATCTAAAAACTCTGCTTGCTTAACTAACAAACCTTGTCCTTCTCTGGAATTTTTATCTTCCATTTTGTTATAGCGGTTTATTGCTTTCTTTAAATTATTGATAGCTTTAGGGCATGATTTGATTTCTTCTGAAGTTAAACCTAATTTCTCGACAACGTTTTTATCTGTAAGATCATATTTACTTACCTCCGCTCCACTTTGATCTGCTGCAGCACGTTTTTTTCTAAATAAAAGCTTTTGTAACGGTTTTTCTGTTTTATCAAGGTTGGATTTACCTTTTTGTGAAACAGAAGTGGATCCTGTTGGGAAGATAGCATCATTTGTTGTCTGTGTTGAATTTGTATATCTAGCCGCAGACGTAGGTGTTGTCCTTTCTGTATACGGTCGAAACGAGGGCCGAACAGGTTGTACTGTTGTAGAAAATAAGTGCGCTAGAAGTCGAGAGGTGTTGAAT